>JAJYPO010000209.1 GCA_021795275.1 Nitrospirota bacterium
CCTACGCTTCGCGCCTCTCCCGCGCCCAGGCGGCCCTGGCTTACGCCCGGACAAACTTCGGGCGGATCGACCGTCTTTTTCACGATGGAAGCGCTTCCCGCTCCGAGTGGGATCGTGCCAAGCAGGCGCTCGACGTGGCCGTTGCCGAAGAAAAAGGGGCCTCCGCCCAGATGTCATGGACCCGGGTCCTTGCCCCCTTCGCAGGTCGGGTCGCCAATCGGGCCGTTCACCTGGGGGATGTCGTCCATATCGGGAGGCCGCTTCTGTCCGTGATCGACTCCTCGCGCCTCGAAGTCGTGGCCCATATCCCGGACGTCAATGTCGGACTTCTGAGAATCGGTCTTCCGGTCCGGTTCGAGGTCGACGGAGAGGAGAGGACCGGGCGCATCCGGGACCTTTCTCCCCGCTCCGACCCCCTGACACATACGGTGACGGTCAAGGTTCCGCTGGACCCTCCCTCCCGGAAATCTCCTGTCAGGAAGACGGCCGCAATGCCTGGGGTGGATCATCTCGTGGGAGTGTACGGCAAACTTCGCATCCCCGTCGCCGGTTCCCCTGGACTCTTCGTTCCTGCGTCGGCGGTGATCGATCATGAAGGGCTTCATGAAATCTTCGTGGCAAACAATGGTCGCGCGGAGCTCCGGTATGTCCGGACCGGTCGTTCGGAAAACGGAAAGATCGAGATCCTCTCCGGCCTTTCCTCCGGAGAAAAAATCGTGCTGGCACCTCCTTCCTCGCTTGAGGACGGGAGGGCGATCGTGGGGAAGGGGCAATGAAGGAAGAGAGAGGAGACGACTCTGCCGGAAGCGCAAGAGGAATCGCCGGACGGATCGCCCATTTCTTCATCGATTCCAGACTGACACCAATCTTCGTGATCGTCGCCCTCCTGGCGGGAGGTCTGGCTCTTCTCCGAACCCCCCGGGAGGAGGATCCACAGATCCGCGTTCCGATGATGGATCTCTTCGTTTCCTATCCTGGAGCTTCGCCCAGTGAAATGGAGAAGAGCGTCACCGAGCCCATCGAACGGCATCTGGACCGCCTCAAGGGAGTCAAGGCGGTCTATTCCCAGTCGCTGCGGGGAAGGACAGTGGTGACCGTCCGTTTTCGCGTCGGTCAGCCCATGAACGACAGCCTCGTGAAGGTCTACAACGAGGTCATGAAGGCCCGGGCCTACCTTCCCGAGGGGACAGGCCAGATCCTCGTGCGTCCGAAGGACATCAACGATGTTCCTGTCCTGGCCATCGCCCTCTCCTCCCGGACGGAATCGGATTTCGCCCTGACACGGATCGCCACGCGCGTCATGTCCCGGCTCAAGCGGATCCCGGGGACCGGTTCGGTCTACACCATCGGAGGCCGCCACCGGATGATCCGGGTGCAGCTCGATCCCGCGGCCATGAAGGCCTTCGACCGGTCGCCGGTCGATATCGCGGGGGCCCTGACACGCTCCAACATCAGCCTCTCCATGGGGAGCTTCGACCGCAACGACACATCTTTCCGGGTCAATCTTTCGGGGAGCCTCAAGACGGCCGACGATGTCCGGAATCTTGTGGTGGGAGTCTCCGGTGGCCGAACCATCCGTCTTTACCAGGTGGCCACCGTCACCGACGGTCCGGAACCTGTCTCCCATTACCTCTGGCTGGGATACGGCCCCGGCCACTCCGCCCTTCCCGACGAGACGGCGGTGACGATCGCACTGGCCAAAAAGAAAGGCATCAACGCGGTGACCGTGACGCGGGCCGCCCTCCGGAAGGTCCGGGAGCTTCAAAAAAACCTGATTCCCTCCGACGTGACCGTGACGGTGACGCGGAACTACGGCCACACCGCCAACGAAAAGGCCAACGATCTCCTCCTGCATCTCCTGATCGCCACCGCCTCTGTCATCCTGCTCGTCGGGGTGTCGCTCGGGCTCCGGGAGACCGGAATTGTGGCCGTCGCCATTCCGGTGACCCTTTCCTTGACCCTTTTCTTTTCGATGATGATCGGATACACGATCAATCGGGTGACCCTCTTCGCCCTGATTTTTTCGATCGGGATCCTGGTGGACGACGCCATTGTGATCGTGGAGAACATCTATCGGCATTTTCATTTTCTGGGTGGACGGAATGACCGGCAGACTCTGATAGACAGGGCGATCGTGGCCGTCTCGGAAGTGGGGAACCCCACGATCCTCGCTACCTTCACCGTGATCGGGGCCCTTCTGCCCATGGCCTTCGTGAGCGGCCTGATGGGGCCCTACATGCGGCCGATTCCGGTCAACGCCTCGGTCGCGATGCTCGGGTCCCTCCTGGTGGCCCTGATCGTGACCCCCTACATGGCGATCCGGCTCATACGGCCCGGGGCAAAGGAAAAGACGGGAACCGGAAGGCTCGAGCTCCGGATAAGGCATCTTTACCGGCTCCTCATGGAGCCTCTCCTGGATTCCCCCAAAAAGAGGGGGGCCTTCCTGGGAGGGGTGATCCTCCTGACCGTGGGTTCGATGCTCTTCTTTTATTCCCGGACAATCCTGCTCAAGATGCTGCCCTTCGACAACAAGAGCGAGGTCGATGTGGTGATCGACATGCCGGCGGGAACGACGCTCGAGCGGACGGCCGCCGTGGCCCGCGCCCTCGAAACCGTCGTCAGGAAAAACCCCTATGTCCGGACCTACGAGGCCTATGTCGGAACCGCCAGCCCCTTCGACTTCAACGGACTGGTCCGTCACTACTACCTTCGCTCCGGGAAGACGGTCGCCGAGCTTCACCTCGACCTTCTCTCGAAGAGCCGTCGCACCTTGGGGAGCCACGCCATCGCCGAGGGAATCGAACGGAGCCTGGCCGGAACTGCCGTCTTCCTGGGGGCCCGGATCAAGGTCGTGGAGGTGCCTCCCGGTCCTCCCGTCTACGCACCGATCACCGCCGAGCTCTATGGTTCGGACTATGGCGGGCTGGTGGCGGAAGGGCGGCACCTGGCCGATCTTTTCCGGACGACATCGGGCATCGTGGACGTGGACACCTCCATCCGGGACCCCCAGATCCTCTACCGGGTAGTGGTGGATCAGGAAAAGTCTGCCCTGTCCGGAGTTTCTCCGAGCGATGTCGCCCAGGCCATGAAACTGTCCCTCCACGGGATGACCGGCACCCTTCACACCGAAACGGGAAAGGGCCATGTGCCGATTCTCCTCGAGTATCCGGTCAGGGATCGGTCCAATATCCGGGACCTGTCGAGCGTCTTCGTCCGGGGAAGCGGCGGTCGACTGATTCCGGTCCGTTCCCTGGTCCATATCGAGCGGCGGACCACCGAGCAGCCGATCTTCCGAAAGAACCTGCGGCCGGTGGTCTATGTGACGGGAAACACCATCGGGTCCTCCCGGAGTCCGGTCTACGCCGCCGTCGACCTCTCCCGCAGGATTGCCTCCGACGCCCGTGCCCACGGAGTGGCTCTCCGGCAGATCTTTACCGGCTATCCCTGGTCCACTTCGGGGATGACGGTCCGCTGGGGAGGTGAGTGGCAGGTCACCTTCGTCACCTTCCGGGACATGGGAATCGCCTTCGGGGCAGCCGTCATCCTGATCTATCTCCTGATCGTGGCCGAGTTCGAGAGCTTCCTCACCCCGCTCGTGATCATGAGTCCCATCCCCCTGGCCCTCATCGGGGTCATTCCGGGACACATCCTTCTGGGCTCGAATTTCACCGCGACCTCCATGATCGGATTCATCGCCCTGGCCGGGCTCATGGT
>JAJYPO010000210.1 GCA_021795275.1 Nitrospirota bacterium
CTCCTTCTCACCACGATGACGCTTACGGGGCGGGAGGCTCTTTCAAAAGCCCATCCGGACCTGCCCGTCACGCTGTCCCCCCTGGATCTTCCCGGGATATGGAGTCCCTTCCTTAAAAGCCGGAGGGTCCGGGGCATCCTTCTCTTCGAAACGGAGATCTGGCCGGCGATGCTCTCCTCGGCAAGGGAACTTGGCATTCCGGTGGGGCTCGTGAACGGCCGTCTTTCCTCCCGGAGCTTCCTGCGCTACCGGAAACTTGCGTTCCTCGTCCGGCCCTTCACTGAAAGAATCGCTCCTGTGGCTGTTCAGAGCGAACGGGACCGGGAGCGATTTCGCCTCCTTGGCGTCCCTTCGGAGGCCCTTCATGTGACAGGAAACCTCAAATGGGACGTGGACCCGTCGGCCCTCCTTCCGGAACGGGCCCCCGGAGCCCGCCAATGGCTTGGAATCGGAAACAGTGCTTCTGAGGGCTCTCCGATCCTTCGGGTTCTGGGAAGCTCGGTCCATCCGGAGGAGGCCCTGGCCCTTTTCCGGGCCTGCCGGAGGGTTTCGGAGACGGGCCGTCCGGTCTCCCTTGTTCTGGCTCCCCGTCATCTCGAGACCTTGCCCGGGCTCTTGTCCCGGCTTTCCCCCTCTGCCAGTATTTCGCTCAGGGTCCCCCAACCCGGGAAAGGAGAAGGGAGGGTCGCTCCGAAACCTTTGGATCCCGATCAAACCCTTTATATCCTGAATACCTACGGAGAGCTGGGAGCGGTGATGGCCCTTGTCGATGTCGTCTTCGTGGGGGGAACACTCGATCCGGTGGGAGGCCATTCTCCCGTTGAGGCCGCCTTCCACGGAAAGCCCCTTTTATGGGGACCCCACCGGGACCATATTGCCGATCTGGCAGAGGGCCTCTCGGAGGCGGGAGCGTCGATCGAGGTCTCCGGGGAGGCCGACCTCGTGACGGCACTTGGGACCTTGTGGGACGATGGAGAGAGGAGAGCCCGCATGGGAGCGGCAGCCAGGGGAGTATTCGAGGCCTGCGGAGGGCCTCTCGAACGGACCCTCTCCGTTCTTGCCCCCTTCCTCGATTCGATTTTTCCGGAGAGTCGATGAGACCTCTGGGGCCGGCGGCGCTTCCACTCTCCCTTCTCTATGGACTGGGAACGGGACTCTTCCGGCTGGGCTACGAATCGGGGCTTCGGGAGCGGAAATCCTTCAAAATCCCTGTTCTTTCGGTTGGCAACATCGAAGTGGGGGGATCGGGAAAGACGCCCCTGGTCCTCTCCCTTTGCCGAACCCTCCTGGCCCAGGGAAAGCGGCCGGGGATCGTCTCCAGGGGATACGGACGAAGAAATCCAGGTCAGGATCTCTTCGTCTGCCGGGGCCAGGGAGCCCTCGTTTCTCCGGAGGAGTCGGGAGACGAGCCGGCCCTCTATGCGTTGCGCCATCCGGAGATTCCGGTCGTGGTGGCTGGTGACCGGCGCCGGGGAGTGGCGATGGTGGAGGGGCTTTGCGAGATCGTTCTTCTTGACGACGGCTTCCAGTCCCTTGAAGTCCGTCCGGCGGCCTCCCTCGTCTTCCTTCCCTCCTTCCTGGCTGAACGGCCTCCGGGCTGCTCCGATCTTCTCCCTTCTGGGCCTCTCCGGGAGCCTGCCGCGAGCCTTTCAAGGGCCACCCACTGGGTGATGTCCTCCTCGGGGAATCCGGGCCGGGACCGGGAGAGGGAGGAGCGTGTGCGCCATCACCTTTTGGAAATCCTCCCTCCGGAGGACCACAGGCCGATCCTTTTCCAGCGCTACGTTCTCTTGGAGATCCGGGACCTCTCGGGAGGGCGGATCTATCGGCCGGAGGAGCTCTCCGGTCTGAGGGTGGGAGTGGTCGCCGGCATCGCCAATCCGGAGCGGGTGAAAGAGAGCCTTCGGACCCTGGGAGCGGAGGTGGTCGGGATGCTGGCCCTTCCCGACCACGTCTCCTGCACGCCTCGGATTCTTTCAAGGATCGGACTCTTTGCCGGTCAGATGAAGAAGAGGGGGGCCACTCTTCTCCTGACGACGGAAAAGGACCGGGTCAAGTGGCGCAACTCTCCGACCGGGGAGCTCCCGACCGGGGTCCTTTTTGGGGAGGCAGAGCTCATGGAGAAAGAGAGATGGGAGGCGCTCCTTGCGGCGCTTCTGAAGGAATAAAGAATTGAACGACGATTCCTCTCCAGGCTCTAGGGGGACCGTGACCTTTGTCTACCGGCTCCGATGGGCCGGGATGGCCCTTCTCCGGGATCTCTTCTGCCGTCTTCCGGCCCCGTTGGCCCTCTCCCTGGGGGAGAGAGCGGGAGATCTTCTCCGTCATTTCCTTCCTCGAAAACGGGCCACCCTCCGCGACAACCTGGCAGAATCCGATCTTGTGCTCAGGGGAAAGGGGGAGATCAGGGATTTCGAAAAAAAGGTTTTTCGCCATTTCGGAAGGCTGGGGGCGGAGGTCATGCGGCTCAAGGCTCTTTCCGACCCGGAGATCGCCCGGATGGTGTCGGTGGAGGGTCTCGAGCACTTCCGGAGCGAATTCGGGAAGGGAAGGGGGGTGATCCTTCTCACGGGCCATATCGGAAACTGGGAGTACTCCCTTCGGCGCATCGCCCTCGAGGCGCCGGGAAAAGTCCACCCGGTGATCCGGCGCATCAAGTCTCCGGTGGTTCACGACTTCGTCGACGACCACCGGGGGAAGTATGCAAAGGGGGAATCGATCCTTGCGGATTCGGGAGTCAAGCCTCTGGTCCGGGCCCTGTCGAAGGGCCATGTGCTGATTGTTCTCCTCGACCAGAACGCAGGGGAGGGGGAGGGGGTCTTCGTTCCCTTCTTCGGAAGATTGGCCTGCACCTATTCGAGTCTCGCGCGTCTGTCTCTTTTGATGGACCTTCCGGTTATTCCGGCGGCCTCCATCCGGAAGCCGGACGGGAGCTTCCAGGGGATGATCCATCCTCCGGTTCTTCCGATGAAGGATCTTCCGCCCGAGGATGCGATTTTTCGACAGACGGCCCTCTATACGAAAGCCCTGGAGGATCTTGTCCGATCCTCCCCCGAGCAGTGGATCTGGATCCACCGGCGCTGGAAGACCCGGCCCCCGGATGAGAAAAATGTCGTTCCTCTTGAGGGTCAGAAACCCTCATGATGTGGTAGGCTTCCTTTTTTCTGGCTCTCCGGTTAAATCCGGGTTGCCTTTGTTGGCAAGCAGAGGCCCAGATATGTCGAAACTCAAATCGTTTGGCTTCCGGAGGGGGAGATGCGTCATTTTCGTTTGACCAAACTGCCGGGTTTGGTCTTCATTCTTCTTGGCCTTTTGATGGTGTCCCTCCCCCTGTCCGCCCTTGCCGCAGACGGCCCCTCACCACTTCCGGGCTCCGCCCCCCAACCGGAAACTCCGGGAAGTCCCGAGCCGTCTTCCGGCCAGGGGCCTCCGACCTCCCCGGCCTCTCCCTTGGCGGCTCCGCCCGTCGATCACCCGGGGGCCCTGCCGGTGGCGCCTTCGACGACGACCGGCATGCTTGCAAGCGGCATCGCCCACGCGGGAAACCGGATCTTCCTCGAACCGCTGATCGTGAAAGACGGGGATATCGACAACCAGCTGACCCTCATGCCGACCTACGGGGGCATGCCAGGCCGGTCGAGCGCCTTCACCACGCCGATCATGCTGGAGAAGCGCCTGACCCACCATTTCAGCCTCCGTGTCGACACCCAT
>JAJYPO010000032.1 GCA_021795275.1 Nitrospirota bacterium
GGCCTCTTCCGCCCACACATCGGACATTCTGGCCGGCTGTTCTTTCGGGGAAGGATCTCCACAATCACCGTCGCTTTCCCGAAGGATTCCTTCACCCAGGTTTTGCCAAACACAAAGGACTTGAACTCCTCCATGCGATTGAGTAGGGTTTTAATGAGCATTGATCTTCCTTCAAGAGGGTTTCTGATTCGGGATAATCAGTCTTACCATCAAAGGGAATCAATGCTCAATCTTTTTCCCACCTATTCTGTTCAAGAGGCAAAAAAAGGATTCGTTGGTTAACAATGGATGAGGTCTCAAAACTTCTTTCTTACCTTCCGGAGCACCAAGAACGGATTACTCGGTTTGCCCTTCTGACAGGACTCCGGCAGGGGAACATTTTATGGTTGGAATGGTCTCAGGTGGATCTGCCCCGCAAAGCCCTATGGATCCATGCAGACGAGGCAAAAGGTAGAAAAGCGATCGGGATTCCCATCCCCGATGAGGCGGTTTCCCTCCTGAAGGAACTAAAAGGACAGCATTCACGTTGGGTCTTTACCTACAAAGGGAACCGAATTAACCAGATCAACACCTTGGCCTGGCGTAAGGCGCTCAAGAAAGCCAACATCAAAGGCTTCAGATGGCATGATCTTCGTCACTGCTGGGCCTCATGGCATGTCCAGAGCGGGACACCGCTCTATGTTCTGAAGGAACTCGGAGGATGGGAGTCAATGGAGATGGTGATGCGATACGAGCACTTGTCTTCTGAGCACCTCGCACCTTATGTCCAGAAGAAGGAAATTGTCACGAATCTGTCACGGACGCTCAAAGTCGTTTGAGCTAAGTGATGGTGGGCCGAGGGAGGATCGAACTCCCAACCCGCTGATTAAGAGTCAGTGGTTCCCTTGTACCGGGAGATGGATTGAGATAGAAATTCATTGACAATACAGAAGAATATGGGATACTGAGTCAGTGGGTAATAGACGAAAATAGCCACATTTTGATCCTGTTCCTTGTACCGGCCTTGTACAGGATTGTTCATAAAAACAAGGCCAGACATGGAACTTTAAAATCCTGCCTTGTACAGGAGAGGGGAAAAAATGGAAAAGATCATTTCCTTCACCAGGACGAATATCGAAAAAATCCCGGTCCCGAAGAAGAGAACCCGTTATCGGGATACGGAAAAGCCCGGTCTGTACCTCGACATTCTCCCATCGGGGACGAAAGTCTTCCGGTGGATCAAATGGATTGACCGGAGAGTGGAATCCGTCCTGATCGGATCCTTCCCGGGAACGAAGCCGGAAACGGCCAGGGAACGCGCGGAAGAACTAAACGCGCAGGCGACCATGGGGATCAATCCGGCCAGCGAGAAACGGAAGAAGAAGGCCGCCGTCACCTTTAGGGAAGTCTTCGACGCATGGCTTTCCGAAGCAAAGGATCGGGAAAAGAAGACATGGGACGAGGATGAACGGCGTTACAAGAGGCACATGTCCACCTTGATCAAGACTCCCCCTGCCGAAATCACCCGCGAAGAGATCAAGCGTCTTCACGGAAAGATCAAGAACGGTTCCGGCCTCTACGAAGCCAACCGGACTCTTGCGCTGATCCGGACGGTTCTTTCGTGGGGCATCCGGGAGTATGCGTGGATGTTCCCCAACCCGGCGGCGGGAATCCGGATGTTCCGGGAGGAAAAGAGGGACCGTTGGCTCGAACCCCACGAGATCCCCCGATTCTTCGAGGCCGTGAACGCAGAACCGAACCCGGAGATCCGGGACTTCGTTCTAATGGCGTTGCTGACGGGAGCGCGAAGAACGAATGTCCTTGAAATGGTCTGGAAGGATCTGGACCTTGAATCTGGCCGATGGAGAATCCCCGAGACGAAGGCGGGAGAACCCCAGGTCGTGCCCCTTCACCCGGTCGCCCTTGAGATCCTGAAAGCCCGGCGGGAAACGGTATCCGGATTCTTCGTCTTCCCCGGCACAGGACGGAGCGGACACCTTGAGGAGCCCAAGACGGGATGGAAGCGCATTCTGGACCGGGCAGGAATCGAGGATCTTCGGATTCACGATCTGAGACGCACGCTCGGATCATGGCTGGCGACCCAGGGGGAAAGTCTTCTCCTGATCGGAAAGACCCTCGGGCACAAGTCCCAGGGGTCCACGGCGACCTATTCCCGGTTGGCGGTCGATCCTGTCCGGGCGGCCATGACCAAGGCGATTGACCGAATGCTCGAACAAACATCAAACGTTCTGCCGATAGCGAAATAACCCCAAAGGAGAAGTCATGAAAATCAAGATCGTTGTCCACCAAGCGGAAGAAGGAGGATTCTGGGCGGAGGTCCCCTCGTTGCCGGGATGCGCCACCCAGGGAGAAACCTTTGAAGAATTGCTTGAGAACATATATGAGGCCGTCGAACTTTACCTTTCCGTGGACGTGACCCCTCCCGAGCTGGACAAACATTCCCGGGTCATGGAAATAGCCATATGAAGGCAATTTCCGGAAAAGATTTCATCAGGATGATCGAGAAAAAAGGTTGGAAACTCCTAAGGATTCAAGGAAGTCACCATATCTTCGGAAAAGAAGGGAGTCGGATCCGGATTGTTGTTCCCGTTCATGGAAACCATCCCCTCAAGATCGGGCTCTTGAACCATCTGGCCAAACTTGCCGGAATTGTGACGGAGGAATAACGATGCACAAATACGAAGTCATTCTCTACTGGAGCAATGCGGACCAGGCGTTTGTGGCCGAGGTTCCGGAACTGCCGGAATGCGCGGCCCACGGGAATACGAGCGAAGAGGCATTGAAGAATGTTCAGGACGCCATGACGCTATGGCTCGACGTGGCAAAGTCCCAGGGGGATCCTATTCCCGAGCCCAGGGGAAGAAGGCTGACGCATGCCTGACTCCCTCCCGTCATTGTCTTGGTATTTGAAAAATCCTGAATTGGTCCATGAAATGATCGGCAAGATTCTGAACCTGATCGAAAGTCAGGGGATAGAGGTTCCAGAAACAGCACGGTTCGAATTTCTGGATCTGATCGGTGTGGGCCAGCGGTGGATCAACGCCCCCGAGGAAACGAAAAAGAAAATAAGGAAATATCGGACTCTTCTCCAAAATGCCCGCGACTATAGAGACTCCCTCACGATCACATGGGATTCCGACGAGGGGCCGATCCGCCTGAACTACCCAAATTCCATCCCCCTCTTGACGGACCATCTTGACGAGATGATCGAGGATTGCGACGAGATCCTTGGGACGAAGGAGCCCACCCGGTATCCCCGCCGGAAGATCATCGAGGACGTGCTGGCCCTCTGGATCAAGTACACCGGCAAGACCCCGCAGAAATGTGCGATTCAGCCCTCCTCCCATTCCGAAGACAAGGAGGCCCCACCCTACACTCTGTGCCGTCTCGTCCTGACGGCTATTGAAGATTGCAAGGATTCCGGAGACTTTCGACGGTTCTATGAAAGGGCCGTTGCACCCATCCTGAAGTAACTCCCGCTTCTCTCCCAAAACGCCCCGAAAAATACCAAAGTTTGGCAGATTATCTAACTCCATCAATGAATTGTATGCTGAAAACGTAAGGATAAACCAGCTACAAATTCAAAGATGGAGGATTCAATGGAAACTTTGCTCAGCAACGAAAAAGCCGCCGATTTTTTGGGAGTCGCCTCTTCGACGCTTCCAAGATGGAGATGGAGCAGAACTGGCCCGCCATTTCTTCGGGTGGGGCGTTCGATTCGGTATCGCGTTGAGGATCTTCAGTCTTGGCTCGAATCACGCAGGGTCGAGACGAAGGACCAAGCCGAATGACCGCCTCCGCATTGGCCGAGTTCCTGGAAGGCCGGAAAGAGGGCCACGAATGGCGTTGCCGGTGCCCGAGCCACAATGGCCGCTCCCTTTCCGTCACCGAAAAAGACGGAAAGCTCCTGGTGACGTGCCGGGGCGGATGCTCCCAAGAAACAGTGTTGTCAGAGCTAAAACGCCTTGGGCTTTGGGGTCCGGGAGAGATATCACCCCGTGACTCGTCACAGACTCCGGAGGAATCCCCCCGAGACACGGAACGAAAGGCAGACAGGACCTCTCAGATGTGGGAAGAGTCCCATCCTATCGAACCCGGCGATCAGGCCCATCGATACTTGGCCGGAAGAGGAATAACCCTGAACACCTGGCCGGATGACTTGAGGTGTCACCCGGCCCTCGCCTATTGGGAAGTCAATGATGCCGGAAAGCCTGTTCTGCTTGGACGCTGGCCGTGTTTGCTGGCCGTCGTGCGGAGCCCACAGGGGAGGCCAGTTGCCCTGCATCGAACCTATGTCACTGACGACGGACACAAGGCCCCGGTCGAGGCTCCAAAGAAAATCATGAAGGTTGAGGACCTGGCAGGCTCAGCAGTCAGGCTATTTCCTCAGAAAGACGGCCTCCTCGCGGTCGCGGAAGGGATCGAGGACGCACTGAGCGCATGGGTTCTCTGGCAGGTTCCCTGTTGGGCGGCACTCGGGACAAGTGGCCTCAAGGGGTTTGAGCCCCCCGAGGAGGTCCGGGAGCTATTGATATTCGCTGACAGGGACGAGAACGGAGCGGGGCAGAAAGCGGCATGGGCTCTGCAAGACAGGATGGAAGAAATAGGAAGAGCCGTTCGGGTATTGGCACCCGAGGACGGCTCAAAGGATCTTAACGCTTATCTGCTTGCGAGGCAGGGAGCCATCATGCAGGAGACAATACGATGACTCAAGGAGATTTTACCACAGAAAATCCACCTGGAACCGAAGAACTTGAGCCGCCGGAGATTCCCGTGAGACATTGGCCCACTTCGATCCAGTTTAACGAATTCGGCAACGCCGGGAGGATCGCCATTCTCTGTTCACAAGGAACGGAGATCGATCCGCACGCGATCCTTTTCAGCCTGCTGGAGGTCGCGGGGGCCGTGATCGGACCGAACATTCATCTATTTGTTGGGGAAACGCGCCATTACTGCCGATTGTTCTCCGTTCTGGTAGGCGCATCCTCCCGAGGCCGTAAGGGATCATCAGTAGGACCGATTCTGAGCGTTTTCAACGATCTACGGGAGGACTTCCAAGCTATCCGTTCGAGCGGCCCCCTGTCTTCTGGGGAGGGGCTTTTGTGGCGCATTCGGGACGCTTCGGAGGAAGTCGATAAAGAGGGAATGCCCATAGCTTCAGGGGTGGACGACAAACGGCTCCTCATTCTGGACGGCGAGTTTGCGGCGGCTCTCCGGGCCATGAAACGGGAGTCGAACACCCTGAGCGCGGTCCTCCGGAGTGCCTGGGACGATGGGAATATCGCTCCCCTCACGAAAACCAGACCCGTCAAAGTGACAGACGGCCATATATGTTTCGTGTCCCATATCACGCAAGCCGAATTGTCCGCTTGTCTCAGCGAGACGGACGCCCTCAACGGTTTTGCGAACCGCATCCTATGGATTTGTACCCGGAGACAAGGTTCGGTCCCGTTTCCCGAGAGGCTTTCCAAGGAGTCCCGACAGGAGATCACGGCAATTCTTGAACGCACACTGAAAGTTGCGGAGCGAGCGCGGGAAATGGCGCTCACCCCCGAGGCTCGGGAAATATTCACAAAATCCTATCCGATTCTGACTCAAGAGCGTCCCGGCCTCTACGGAGCGGCGACCTCCAGAGCAGAAGCGCAAACCATGCGCATGGCAATGATTCTTTCCTTGATCGACGGCTCCCCATCTATTCGACAGGAAGACATGATCCGGTCTCTTCACTGTTGGCGATATGCTGAGGAGTCTGCCCGCTTTATCTTTGGAGATCGTGAGCCGGATCAGCGGGCGAACAAGATCTTGAAATACCTCCGGGACGGTGAGAAAACAACGACGCAGATCATTAATAACCTGTTCTCAAAAAATGGGACCGGGATCGCGGCGGTTTTGGAGCACTTGCAGGCGGTCGGCAAGATTACTTCACGGAAGAAACAAACTGGAAAAAAACCTGTCACATGGTGGAATTTACCAGAAAATACGGTAACGGATTTAACGGACTAAACGGATTTATTGAATAACTCCGTAAATTCCGTTAATTCCGTATCCGTAAAAAGGGGGTTTTGGATGGAATTCGGTGAATTTTTGACGATGCTCGAAATGGACACGCACGGAATGGCCAAAAAAACCGATCCGGAGACCCCGGAACATCCTCCTCTACCTTCCCCATCCTCCGCGCCCGAAGAAGGGACCCTTCCAAGCCTCCGGGACGTGATCGAGGGGATGCTGGCCGATGGACCTCGGCCTTACAGCGAGATTCTGGAAGCTTGCGGGGGAAATGAAGATACCCTCCGGGAGACAATCCGGGGATGGAGCGAGCTTGTGGCCTTCGATGACAAAGGGACGTGGACATGGGGAATCAGAAAATCCCGGTTCGACTTGCGAGGCCCCACGGAAAAGGTTGGCAAGGCTCGACAAACCCCTTCCGGGCTCTTTCGGAAAGGAACCAAATCATGAAAGGTCAGATCATTTTCCTTCTCGCGGGGATTCTCTCGACATGGATGTTTATCCGCCTGGGGAGGCCCCGCAAATAGAAAGGCCCCCGTCTCACCGAGGATTTTTTCCCGGCGAATAGTGGGAAGACCCGTGAGAAAGGGGTGAGTAAAGGGTGAAAAGGACCGGAAACGACTGGATAACCTGAAAGCCGAGGGAGGAAAGAACGTCCTTCTGTTATCCTATCAACCCATTCGGGGGAAGAAAAGCATAATCCCCCTTGACCGTCATGTGCGAGAAGGAGAAAAGATGGCTATTGAGTCGATTGCGAAAGTCGGGGTGAAAGGCAAATCCGGGCGCGGTTTTTGGGTTGGTTCTCCCGGTGTGGGGCTGATCGTCACAGCCGCCCATTGCCTGCCCCATTATCCCCCGAGAGAAGGCGATGTGGCGTTTTCTCACGAACGGACCTATAGAGACCTCGTCGCCCGACTTGACGGGAAAGGCGCCTGCTGGGTGGAATGTATTTTTCTTGATCCTGTTGCGGACCTTGCCGTCCTTGCAGAACCCGACAATCAGTCTCTTTATGAAGAATCCTGCAAGTTTTCGGATTTTGCCAGCCGTTCGGGATTTCTGGAGATCGGCTCCCTGGCGGATGGCGAGACGCCCGTCCGGATAATGCTCAACAATTCCGAGTCGATCCCCTGCATCGTCGAAACAAATTCCCGTCCGTATTCGAGGACTTTTGTCATTAAAAAAACGGACAGAGAAATAAAAGGCGGGATGTCCGGGTCTCCGATCCTGACGGACGATGGAAAAGTTGTCGGCGTGATTTGCAACAACGCCACGGGACCAATCCTTTCCAGGTGTTTGCCGCCGTGGATCACTAATCTAGCCAAAACTGCACGGGAAAAATTTGCGTTCTAAGGGGGGGGTGTTCTTCCGGACAGGCTAGGAGGTCGGGAGGAAGAGAAAGGCCCCTCCGCGAGAGAGAGGCCCCCGTCTCACCGGAGGCCACAATCAACCAAGCTGAAAGGATTCTATCATGAGCACGTTGACGCAGAAAGCCCAGGGACTCCGATCCACCCTCCCCAGGTCCGGAGGAGGCACACCCCCGCAAGATTCCGGGGTAAGGCTCGCCACCCTCCCGAGACCGGAAGGGGAATTGAGATTCACTTGGAACGAATATGAGGGCAGGTTCTATCTCCGGTTCCAGCTATGGAGCAAAGGAGATGACGGCTCGTTCTGGCCGGTGAAGGGGCAGGGTTTCACGATCAAGGTCAAGGAACTTCCCGACCTGGCAGAGGGGGTCCAGAGAGCCTTGGACATGGCCCTTTCGGAGGCGGGGAAGACCTCGGGGGGATCAAGCACCTACCGGAGCAGTGAGGGAGTCGGCGCCCCGTTTTAATAACGGAATTTTTGAGGGATCATTGCGGAGCTTGCCAAATTGAATGGCCTTTTTTATCTAAAAACTGGATGAAGGATTCATCGGAGGTAAAGGTCGATTTCATTTTACGGGAGGCCTCCCATCCGATCATGCTACGTCTTCGCCTTTTTGCATCATACATGTCCAGTATGTCGCCGGCTTGGGTGACGGTCATTCTGATGATCCCGGTTCCTCGAGGACCCCGCATTTCCAGTTCCGGGACGGAATTTTGGACCTCCAGACTTATAAACCCGCCTCCATCGATATCGGTCAGTAGAATTGAGTGGACATAAATAGCATCCGCTTTCAAGGCCCCGAATGTTCTAGGATTCGAGCCGATGAGCGAATCCAGATCCTTCCATGATTCCGCGATCATTCCCCCCAGAAATCCCGAAACCATCGAAGCAAGAATCACGATCCCGATCATTTTTCTGTTCATGCGTCCCCCCCGGCAATGTCGGCTGTCGGCTCCCTTTAAGGTCCTGTTTGCCTCTGGATTTATCGATTGTTCACGTTTTGCTGGGGATCGAGAGGAGGGATGAACCGACCGCAGACTCCCCCTAACCCTCCCTTTCCCTCGAGGAGAAAATCCCTCCGGAGAGGGGGCATGGGAAACATGATACACTACATGATGAGATGCATCATCAAATGACCTCCAGACAGGATTCTTCCATAGGGGGGAAGGAGAATTTTTCCAGTGAAGGTCATAACCAATTTCATGTCTAGCATATTCCCTTTCTTGATTATTTTTATTTTGGAAGGATGTTCTTCTTACGGGTTCGGATTCAAAAACCATCCGCTAGATTGTGCTATGGGAGTAAGGTGGCCTGACTGTAGGCCAGGGACTCTCGGATATGAAAATGGCGGGGGAAGCGATTATCGAAAGAATGACCAAGAAAACCTTCAAGCGACTATCGACCAGCAGTACCAGCAATTGATTCAATGGGCTCATGATAAAATGCGGGAAGTTAAATCAAAAAAACTCCGTATATCCGATTTTTTCAAACAATTTCTTACGAAAACAGAGGAAATGGATAATACCTATTTTCGGATTGAACATTTAGAATATCTGGATAACATGATCAAGGAATCCGAAAGATTTGAAGATAAAAAAATAACCAGGGAAGAATTCTTGGATGCTTCAAGGGATCAAAAAATCGCTATGGAAAAAAACATTAGAGATCGTATTGACCATCTCCAACGAGAAAGACGTAATGAATTGGATCGTCAGGCACTTATAAGGTCACAAATTAATGCGGCTTATCTTATAGGTATTTCAATGAAACCTCTTTATGGAACGGGCACAATAAATTGTCAAAAAGTGGCATACGGAATGAATTGCACACAATATTAACCCAACCAAGTTTAATTTCGGGGATCGAAAAAAGGCACCGATGGTGACGGACATAGGGACGGAGGATCATTCAACGATTCCGGCTTTCTTCAAATAGGCCCACTCCGCCATGATTTCCTCCCACGGGCTGTAGATCGTGTTTTCCCTGGGGGACGGCGAGGGTCTTTGGATTACGAGAAACCATCGGCCCTCTTCTCTCGAAAGACACCCCCTGTTCCTGCCGATCTGTGGAAAAAACCGTTGCTCCCCCACCTTTTTCACCGGGACCATCGTCTTCTTCGTCAGGGCTCCGTGTTGGAAGACCGCCACCTTTTTCCCCACCCTCAGCATGAAGGGGGACAGCCGGACGGGGATCGCGCGGGGTTTCATGTGGTTCTTCACGGCCAAGGCCATGCTTCCGGGGCGGAGAGCCTCCCAAAGCATCGCTCCCCACACAGTCCCGTATTCTTTCTGGAGCCAATTCTTATCCCTGTAGCCGGATCTGAGGTCCGGAAGGCCCCAGAATGTCCGGTTCCACTCCTCCGATATTTCCGAAAAATCCCCGTCGATTTCATAAACCTCTCCCTTCTGGTCCGGGTAATGGCCCAAAATCCCCTCAGGCAGGGTCCATCCATCGTGAAATGTCTCTCCGAGGGTTCTCACCTCCCATGGGATTAGCCAATCTCGGGACCACTTTCCCCGCCAGCCCGCCGGGACTTCCGGAAGCTCCACCCCGAATCTCTCCTCTCCTTCGTGACCCGTCACGCTCTTCCCATGTTATCCGGATACGAACCGGGCTTTCCGGATTAACTCCCGGATCATGGCCGACCGGTCCAGTCCCGTTTGGGCGCAGAGCGTGTCCAACTTGGCCGCATCGTCCCGGTTCAACAGGATCTCAGTCCGGTAGACCTTTCGAAGATTGCGGAGCCTCCATGCCTTCACCCGCTCCGCTCCCGTTTTGGTCATCTTCTTCTCGTCCATGTTTCCCCCAGCGAAAGAATGTTATCCGGATAGCGTGAGTATACCATGTTAACCGGATAATACAGTGGGCTGATGGAGGGAGTCGGGTGTCATGGTCATGGTGACGTGTCGAAGGCAGGCCCATTCCACCATCCTCATGGTGATGAGGGAGATATTGTCATTTTCCCCCGGTGGGATACAAAGGGGTCAGGCCCCGTCTGTGACGTGATCCGCAAAGGGGGGCTCGGAAGTAATTTCCGGGGTGAACGGCGGGGGTGAAGGCGTTTTCATTCCTGCCTTGTACGGGCATTGTACAGCGGAATTTCTTTATCAGGAAGGATTCTCTTAAGTTCTTGTGAAATATGGTGGGCCGAGGGAGGATCGAACTCCCAACCCGCTGATTAAGAGTCAGCTGCTCTGCCAATTGAGCTATCGGCCCGCAATGTTTTTACCAGATCCAGGATAAAAACTCAACCGGGCCCTTCTCTTTTTGGGGCTTTCGACTGTATCTTTTATTTCCGTCATTCTATAATGATCCGTCAGAAATCAAGAAGCTCAACGCTCAAAGACCTCAGATCAAAGGATCCCGCTATTGTCCTCCGCGCGAACCTGTCTCTCCTGGCCCGGTCGGTCCATGGCCGAAAAAGCGGCCTCAGTGCCTCCCCAAGGCTTCCTTGAGCCTCCCCTTTCCTTCGACTTAAAAACCCATCTTCTGATCGAAGGCGACAACCTCGACGTTCTCAAGATCCTTCTACCAGGCCTCGCCGAACAGATCCGGGTGATCTACATAGATCCCCCCTACAACACGGGAAACCGGATGCTCTATCACGACCGGTATTCCTCCACTGGCGCAAAAACAGGAGTCTGCGACCGGCATGACAGCTGGCTTTCCATGATCTTCCCGCGGCTGTTGCTGGCCCACAAGTTCCTGAGAAGGGATGGGGTTCTCTTTGTCAGCATCGACGACAACGAAGTACACCACCTCCGCTCCCTGCTCGATGAAATCTTCGGAGAGGAGAATTTCATTTCGATGATCACCTGGAGAAAAAAGGTCGTCAGGGGCCGAGGGAACCGCCACATTCTCCCCCAGACCGAATATGTCCTGGCCTATGCCCGTGAGATCGCCACACTCCCCCCCTTCAGCGAACCCCTCACCCCTTCCATGAAGCGTGCCTATCCCCACTCGGACCACAATGGCCCTTACAAAATAATCCCCTTTGCGAAGTCCGGAACCCGCCAATCACCGCGACCGAACCTCCTCTATCCGATAACGGCCCCCGACGGGTCGATCATCGAATGCCCCACGCATCAATGGCGCTGGAGCCGGAAGACCTTCGACCGGAGGCAGGACGAGATCCTGATCCAGAAAAACAGAAACGGCCGCTGGACTATCTACACGAAGCAATATCTGAGGGAGGAAGGCAAGGAACGCCGGAAAACGCCGGAATCCTATTACGATCGCGTGACGACCACCGATGGAACCCGGGAAATGAAGGAGCTCTTCGGAGAGGTCCTCATCGACTTCCCGAAACCTTCCCGGCTGATTCGGGATCTGATCGGGTGGGCCTCTCCGCCCGGCTCCTCCGACCCGGTCATGGATTTTTTTGCGGGATCGGGGACGACCGGACAGGCTCTGCTCGACCTGAACGCTGAAGACGGGGGAAATCGCCCGGCCCTTCTCGTCCAATCCGGAGACCCGACGCCCTTCCCAAATCTCCCGACCATCTGGTCGATCTGCCGGGAAAGGGTCCGGCGCACCCGGGATCGGCTGACGCAGGAAGGCCATGCATCGCTTCCCATCAAGGAATTCCGGCTGATTCCCTCCTGACCGGAAGCCATCGAGCGGCGACGGCTCACGACAACATCCTCATTCTTCCGGACATTCCACTCGGAAGCCACCCATGGTACCATTGGTCCGGCAAACGAAAAAAGGATGTCCCAGAACATCCCGGCGATCCCGGACGAATTTCCCGAAAGGAGACGGACAGGAGTCCGGAGACACTCTCTTCCGGCCCTTTTTCTAATAATGACCCAGGAGCGCCCCCCGGCCCATGCCGGCTCATATTATCCAAACGATCCGGACTCCCTGGCTGCCTCGATCCGATCCCTCCTCTCCGAACCTGAAGGGGTGTCTCAGACCGATGTCGATCCGGAAACCTTCCGGGCCTTCATCGTCCCCCACGGAGAGTTCCTGTCTTCGGGACCGGTCGCCGCCAAAGCTTATCGTCTTCTCGGGAAACGGAAGAAAAAACCCGAACGGGTCATGATCGTGGCCCCGCTCCACGACTGGCCCGAATATGGCCTGATCCTGCCGACTTTTCCGTCCTTCCGGATTCCGACGGGCTCCCTTCCGGTCGACCGCAAGGCGATCCAGAAGCTCGCCTTCTTCTCCGAAACCGTATTTTCAGACGAAGCCCATCTCCTTGAACACTCCATCGAAACCCAGCTGCCCTTCCTGTTCGAGATCTGGGGTCCGGTTCCCATCATTCCCCTCGGATATGCGGACCTTCCCTCCGAAGCCCTGGCCCACATGATGGATCCATTCCTGGCGGATCCGGAGACCGTCGTCCTCGTATCGGCGGACTTCTCACGGTATTTCAACCTCCTTCAGGCGGACAGGATCGATCGGGAGTCCATTGCGCGGATCCATTCTGGCCAATCGGTAGACCCTCTCCACGTCTGCGGAGCAACAGCCGTCAACGCCCTGGGATCATTCACCAGAAAAGGGACCCTCTTCCCCCGCCTTCTCATGGCGGCCAATTCGGCGCTGGCGACTGGAGTCGAGCAAAAGACCACCGGATACGCCTCATTCGGATTCTCCGGATGACAGCCCCTTCTGCACCCACTCCAGACCCATGACGGGTCCCTTCCGGTCTTCCTTCGTTGCCCTTCTCATCGGGAGCAGAATCGCAAGGAGCGTTGGCCAGGGGGCCCTTTCGGCAAACTTCATCCTCGAACTCAAACGTCTGGACTGGTCTGCCCCCGTCATCGGACTCCTTCTTTCCGGCGGGATCCTTTTCTCGATCGTGATGACTCTTATAATCGGTCCGGCCAGTGATCGCCTGGGTCGGAAAAAGTTTCTCGTTTTCTACGAGTGTCTCCAGTTTGCCTGCGCCATCGCGGGATTTCTGACCGAAACCGGAACACCGGCAAACTGGATTCTTGGAACGATTGCTGTCGTAGGCGGGTTCGGACAAACCACCGGAGGAGGAGCGGGGCCCTTCTCTCCGGTCGAGCAGTCCTGGCTTGCCCGTCTTCTTCCTGCCCAGAAACGGGGGACGATCTTCAGCGTGAATACCGCATCGGGTTTCGCGGGAATGGCCGCGGGGGCCCTGACAGGACTCTACCCCCACTTCTTCTCCGGAGCGGCCTCGGCAGGAGGGCTGGCCCGATTGGTTTTTTTGACTGTCGCGACCGGGGCCGCCATTGCCACCCTCCTGATCCTCATCGTTCCGGATGCCCCCACACCCTCCAACCCGGCGCCCCCCGAAACGCTTCGACAGGAGTGGTCCCTCCTAAGGACCCTCATCGGTGTCAATGCCCTGAACGGGATGTCCCTCGGTCTCTACGCCCCCCTCATGGCCTACTGGTTTGCCGTACGATTTCACAAAGGACCGGACGCCATCGGTATCGCCATGTCCGGAGGCTATCTTCTCGCGGCCATTCTCTCTTTCCTCGCAGGCCGGCTGTCGTCCCGGTTCGGAACGGTCCTGACCGTCATTGCCGGACGCGGAGCCGGTCTCGTTTTTACTCTTCTGATTCCGCTCATGCCCACATTCCCGCTGGCGGTTTTGACCCATGTCCTGCGCGTCGCCCTGAATCAGAGCACAATCGGGGCCCGACAGGCCCTGTCGATCGGACTCGTGGGGGAGGACCGGAGAGGATTGGCCGCAAGCCTCCACAATGTCTCCATGCAGATCCCGCAATCGCTTGGACCGGTGGCGGGTGCGGCCCTCCTCGCACACGGTTTTCTCGGACTTCCCTTTTTCCTCGGGGCGCTTCTTCAGGGAGCCTACCTCGGCCTCTACTACAAGGCCTTCGCACGGCACGATCTTTCATCCGAGAGACAGGCTTAACCCTGTTTTCCGGATGGACATGACTCTCCCAAACAACCTGAACTCACGGCAAAGACTCATTCTCTGTATCAGAGAATATCTCCCATGTAACGATTGCAGAATACTGGCTTCCTTTTCCTGACTTTCCTGTACAGGGGCTACCGGTCGAATACGGAAACTGGACCAGAATCCTGATCACCATTCATCTCCGGCCGACCCCTTTCCTCCGCGATGACCTGCGCCAAAAAGATACCTGATTAGCACGATTGTTCAGCCAGTCGGAGCATTGGCTCCGGACGGGGTCCTGTTCCAAGGGCGGCCGCCAAGAGACGCATGGGCAGGGACTTGAGACGAAAGCGCCGGTTGAAGCGATAAGCAAAGGCGGCCAGGTAGCGCGGTGCATATTTGACGAAGTCAAAGGCATGGTAGGCCCCGGAGAGGCTGGTCTTGAGATTGCCCAGGATGGTGTTGATCCAAAGGAAATCCGGCAACTCCCTGGGCTTTCGGCCAGCGGCCACGGAAACCTGGTGACGACAGCCCGCTTCCGTCACTCCTGTGAAGCAGGCAAGCCCGTCGGAGAGCACGGAGCACCCCGGTCCGAGCCGGGTTTGGGCCCAGTCTGCGATCGCCTTGCGCGTAAAGCCGGGGACCACCGTCAACTTGATGTGCAAAGGATGTCCGCGATCGTCGAGAGAGACCGCCGCGACAAAGGGTACCTTGTTTTCCGAACCCCGTCCCGCCTTGCCGCCTGTGAGTTCTCCGCCCAAATAGGCATCGTCGATCTGGACCTGGCCGACGAGCGTATAGAGCTTTTCGCGCTCGGCCATGGCTTGCATGAGTTTGTGGTGCATCCGCCAGGCGGTGGGGTAGCTGACCCCCAAGGCCCGCTTCAACGCCAGTGAGGACAAGCCTGTTTTCGCCTGGCTGATCAGATAGTCGGGTAACAGGGAAGAGTCACCTCCTCCCCGTCCCCTTAGAACGGACCGTGCGACTTTCACCGCAGTCCGCTCAAGCCATTCGGAAGTCCGCGGGTCACCCCGGAACCGGTGCATCACTCCAACACCTCTTGAGCGTTTAGAGGACCGAAGAGACGGTCCCATCCGCTTTTGAGCTTCGAGAAGAGTTTTCTTGCGTTGAGGTAGTCCGTCCACTCGGGGTCGAACGGATGTGCCTGGGCTTTGATCTTGACGTGCCGGACGATCTTGATATCCGTTGTCTTGATCAGTTCCGGCCCGCCTTTGGGGACGGCGAAGATCCAATTTCTCGATCCGCGTTGCTGGAAGTATTGCTTGTAGATCCAGCGCTGTCCTTTTTGGGGGTGTCTTTTCTTAAGCCAGGACCACAACTGAGTCCAGATGATATGATCGACTTTTGAGAAGGTTGCCTTGGCCGCGCTGTGTCGGTGATAATTGGCCCAGCCGCGGATGATCGGATTGAGCGTCTCAATCAACCATTCCTGAGACTTGGACCGGGCCTCCTTCATGATGTTCCGGGTCTTTTCCAGAAGGGACTTGACGCTTTCGGGGGACGGTTGCGTCAGACACTTGTCCCCATACCTCCGGACGCGTTGACCCAGGAACGTGAATCCGTCCCGAATATGCACGACGCGCGTCTTCTCGGGGGAAATCTCGAGACCGCGTTCCCGCAGAAAGGCCACAATCACGGGCAGGACTTGATCTTCCAGCAACTCTTCCGAGGGGCCGGTCACGATCCGTCGGGTAGGGACAGCACATTACTGCGCCATCCCCCCCTAAGAACCGCCCGTGCGCCTTTCGACGCAGGCGGCTCAAGCCTTTCATGAGGCCCCTTTCTTCCGAAGGAACCCGGTAGCCTT
>JAJYPO010000211.1 GCA_021795275.1 Nitrospirota bacterium
CATCTGATCCTTCTCGCCGAAAACCGCACCGGATACGAGAACCTCCTCAAGATCGTCTCGCTGTCACACCTCGAGGGCTTCTACTACCGGCCCCGGGCCGACTACGAGCTGCTTTACCGCCATCGGGAGGGCCTCATCGCCCTCTCCGGATGCCTCAAGGGCCAAGTCTCCTATTTTCTCACGCGGGGGGAACGGGACCGGGCGCTGGCCACGGCCGATGTCTTTCGGAACATCTTCGGACGTGACCGGTATTTCTTCGAAATGCAGGCCAACGGCCTCGAGGAGCAGCGGATCGCAAACCGGGAGCTCCTGTCGCTTGCCCGGGAGATGCAGATCCCGATCGTCGCCACCAACGACTGCCACTACCTCGACCGGGAAGATGCCCTTCCCCACGACATCCTCCTCTGCCTCCAGACCGGCAAGACCCTCGACGACCCGAACCGCCTGAAATTCGGCGCGGAGGAGTTCTACATCAAGGAGCCCCGAGAGGTTATCGAGGCCTTCCGGGAAATCCCCGAGGCGGTTGAGAACACCCTCCGCATTGCCGAAAGAGTCGACCTCTCCCTCGACCTCAAGAGCACCTACATGCCCGAATACATTCCCGACCTGGGGGAGGTGGACCTTCCGGTCGACGAGCTCTTTGCCGAAAAAAGCCGGGAGGGCCTCAAGCGGCGCTTTGAGGAGACAGACCTTCCTCCGGAACGCCAGGAGGTCTACCGGGCCCGTCTCGAGCGGGAGATCGGGGTGATCCGTGCCATGGGCTATGCCGGCTATTTTCTGATCGTCTGGGACTTTATCAGGACAGCCCGGGAACGGGGGATCGCCGTGGGGCCGGGGCGTGGGTCGGCGGCCGGATCGCTGGTCGCCTGGTCGCTCCGGATCACCAATATCGATCCCATCGTCTTCGGCCTTCTTTTCGAACGGTTCCTGAATCCCGAACGGGTGAGCCTTCCCGACATCGACGTGGATTTTTGCATGAACCGCCGGGGAGAGGTGATCGACTATGTGACGAAGAAGTACGGCCCGGACAAGGTCTCCATGATTGCCACCTTCGGAACGATGGGGGCCAAGGCCTCCATCCGAGACGTCGGTCGGGTGCTCGGCATGACCTATGCCGAGGTGGACAGGGTGGCCAAGATGATCCCCACCGCCCTTGAGATGACCCTGGAAAGGGCGCTCAAGGAGAACAAGGACTTTGCGGAGCTGCGCGAAAAGGATCCCGCCATCGACCGGCTGGTCACCCTTTCGATGAAGCTCGAGGGAATCACCCGCCATGCCTCGATCCATGCCGCCGGGATCGTCATCTCCCAGGACTCCCTCTCGAACCATGTCCCTCTCATGAGGGGAGCAGGCGGGGAGACGGTCACCCAGTTCACCAAGGACGACGTGGAGAAGGTCGGACTGGTGAAGTTCGACTTTCTGGGACTGACAACCCTGACCTTAATCGAGGACGCCGTCCGGCGCATCCGGGACCACACCCCGGCCTTCGACATCGACCGGATTCCCTTGGACGACCAGGAGACCTACCGCTTTCTCTGTACGGGAAAGACCCTGGGAATCTTCCAGCTTGAATCCCGGGGAATGACCGACCTCCTGGTCAAGCTGGCCCCCGAGCAGTTCGAGGACATCATCGCCCTGCTGGCCCTCTACCGCCCGGGCCCCATCAACTCCGGCATGGTGGACGACTTCATCAAGCGAAAGAAGAACCCGAAGGAGATCGTCTACGAGCATCCCGACCTCGAACCTCTTCTCCGGGAGACCTACGGGGTCATCGTCTACCAGGAGCAGGTGATGCAGATCGCCAATGTCCTGGCGGGATTCTCCCTGGGAGATGCCGATCTCCTCCGGCGGGCGATGGGAAAGAAGAAGCCAGAAGAGATGGCCAAGATGAAGGACCTCTTCGTCTCCGGAGCGGTCGCGCGGACGATTCCCCGGGAGAGGGCCGAGCACATCTTCGACCTCATGGCCTACTTCGCCGGATACGGATTCAACAAGAGCCACAGTGCCGCCTACGCCCTCATCTCCTACCAGACGGCCTACCTCAAGGCCCACTACCCGGTCGAGTTCTGGGCCGCCCTTCTGACCAACGCCCTCGACGACACCGACAAGATCGGCACCTTCCTGGCCGGGGCCCGGGAACTCGACATCCGGGTTCTCTCCCCCGACATCAACGAAAGCCTCTTCGACTTTACCGTCCTTCCGGAGCGGACCATCCGGTTCGGACTGGGGGCGGTGAAGAATGTCGGGAAACAGGCGGTGGAGGCGATTCTTGACATACGGCAGGAGTCGGGACCCTACAAAAACTTCCCCGATTTCATGAAGCGGATCGACGGACGGCGGGTCAACCGGCGAGTCGTCGAGGCCCTCGTCAAGGCCGGGGCCTTCGACAGCCTGGGGGTCGGGCGGGCCGAGGCGATCGCCAACATCGACCCCCTTCTTTCCTGGGTGGCCGGCCAGAAGAAGCCTCGGAAGTCGACCATGGCCAAGCTCTTCCGGGAATTCGACCATAAGACCGAAGAACCGGCTCCCTGGACCCCGTCCCCCGAGTGGGACGAGAAGACCCTCCTCCGGGAGGAGCGAGAGGCGCTCGGGTTCTATCTCTCGCGCCACCCTCTCACCGCCTATGCCGGCCTCCTGCTCGAACTCGACTGTCCCACGCTCTCGGATCTTGACGAGATGACCGAGGGAACCACCGTCTCCGTCTTCGGCATCCTCTCCCAGGTGAAAGAGATCAAGACCAAAAAAGGGGACCGGATGGCCCAGATCCAGCTCATGGACTTCGAGAAGACCGTCGAGATAGTCCTTTTTCCGGACATCTTCCAGAAAAACGAGTCGGCCCTCGTGATCCAGGCGCCGCTCCATGTGACCGGCTCCCTTGAGAGGAACGACTTCGGCACCAAGATCCGGGCCACAAGAGTGGCCACTCTCGACCAGATCTCCGAGGTTCTCTACCGCATGGTCGCGATCCGCCTCCGGAGCGACGGACTCAAGAGGGAGGATCTCGACGACCTCCGGCTGATTCTCCGGGAATTTCCCGGCCCCGTTCCCTCCCTCCTCGAACTTGAGGAGGTCGCAACCCCGCGGGGGATCCACCTGATCCCGACCCGGATCAATGTCTCACCAAAGGAGGCGCTGCTCTCGCGCCTCAAGGGGAGGTTCGGCCCCTATTCCGTCACGCTTCACAAGGAGATCGATCCCGCACTGGCAAAATACCTGGTGACCCAGAAAAGAAATAACGGATCCCGGGCCGGATGAGCCAAAACCGAGGTCAGGGGTTGATCCTCCGGTGTGGATCCGGCCCACAGGGGGCAGGAAGGAGCGATGACTGCCTCACTCCGCCTCGTACCCCTCCTCCCGGATGGTGGCCACCAGAACATCCCTCGGAACCTCCCCGGAGACGACTGCCTCTCCTTTTTCCAGTGAAACCTGGACATCCAGAACTTCAGGGATCTCCCGAAGGGCCTTAGTCACCGCCATCACGCAGTGGTTGCAGGTCATTCCCGAGACCTTGAGAATTGTTGTCACCGTCGCTCCTTATTTTTGAGGTCATTGAGAATGGGGGTCGGCTCCCGTCACCGGAGGATTGAACCGGCCGAGTCTCAGGCTGTTTCCGACGACGAAAACGCTCGAGAGCCCCATGGCCCCTCCTGCCAGCATGGGATCGAGACCGATCCCGAAAAACGGCCGGAAA
>JAJYPO010000033.1 GCA_021795275.1 Nitrospirota bacterium
TCTTCCCTTGTCGGGCGGAGGCGCCCTCAGGTGGGGAATCGATCTCGAAGGAGCGTGGCCGCGTTTCCGGCGCGGGGACCTGATGGTGCTCGTCAACCCCGTGAATCCGACGGGACAGGAGTTTCCCGCCGCGACGCTTTTGACCCTGGCCCGCCGCCTCGACCAGGCGGGGGCGGGGCTGTTGCTGGACGAGTCCTTCCAGGACTTCGTCGACAACCGCTCCTCCCTTCTTTCGGAGGCCGGAAACGGGAGCCTTCTCGTCCTTCGGTCCCTGACCAAGATCGTCGGGCTTCCCGGACTCCGGGCGGGGTTCCTGGCGGGACCGGAAGCCTCGGCCGGCCGCCTGCGGGCGAGGATGGGCCCCTGGGCGACCGGTCATCTGGAAGGGGTGGTGATGCGCTGGGCGATGGAGCGCCGGACGTCCTCGGATTTCGGATGGGAGCCCCGGGTCCGGGGGCCCCTTCTCGAGGGGCTGTCGCGGCTCGGGATTCAGTGGGCGATCGGCGAAGGGCCGATGGTCCTGGCCAGGCCCGGCTGGAGCCCCGGCGAGGGCCGGGAGCGCCGGGCCCGACTGGCTGAGCGGGGGATCCGGGTCAGGCTGGCCGAAGGGTTCGGGCCTCCGGAGGGAGCCGGTCTTCTCCGGATCGGCTGCGAGGCTTTTTCCGATCCCGGGCGCTTTCTGGAGGGCCTTCATCGTCCGACCTTCACGCCCGAGTGAGATTTTCTTTCTTAACATCCTCTTACTCGAAAAAAGTTAAAAACTCTTGAAAACAGTTGCGGATTGGATCAATATGAAATGAAAGCGGCGAAATTTCGTGAAGGCCGTTTTCAGTCCAGGAACCATCAGCTTCAGGAGGAGGACATGGAAGAAGGAAAATACCAGAAGCTTCTGACCGTGCGCGAGGTCGCCGAAGTCCTGGGAGTCTCCCAGGTGACGATCCGGACATGGGACCGAATGGGGAAGATCCGGACGATCCGGACGCCCGGGAACCACCGCCGGATTCCGGAGGGTGAACTGAACCGCCTGCTGAATCCCTCGGAGGAGGAGGCGACGGTCTGACGCAAGCCCAAGATCGATCCAATGGGTTTTCTCCGGAATTGCGAAAGGGAGGCCCCGGTTTGATTCATTTTGGGCTTTGAAGGGGGGGGAGACGGATGTCTCCCCCCCCTTTTTTTTGCCTTTTTTGGACAAGGACACAGGAGTGATTGTCCCGATTTTCGCGAAGACGGAGATCCTCCGAGTCCGGTTTGATGTGCCTGATGATGCGATGATGCCGGCCTGGTGGATCTTTTTTCTGAAAAAGATTATACTGCATTGAGGATCCAGTAAATTTTTTTGAAGGGGAGATCGATCCCCCGATGGAATGGGAGAAGAAGATTGTCTCGTCTCTTTCACTGCGAGGGAGGATCCTATGGACAGGAGCGGAAGGGAGGCCTTTTTCGAAAGCCCCCTCCCCAATAAGGCCTATCTCCTTCTGGCCTCGGGGGTGGTTCCCTCGCTAAACGCCATCGAGTCCCTCAAGGACTCATGGGCCGTGCTCCCGCTCCGATCCCTCGAATCCCTCGGGAAACTCCACAAAAAAGAAGCCATAGGGGTCGGTCTCCTGACACTCCCCTCCGATCTTTCGGAGAGGCGGTTCCGGGAACTTCTGGCCCTCTCCGAAATCAGTTGCCGGTGGATCGCCCTCCTCGATCCCGAAGGGATCGACAATCCCCTCGTCCTCCGCCTGATCGACGAGGTCTGCTACGATTTCCATCTTCTTCCGGTCGATTCCGAACGCTTGAGAATCGTGATGGGACGCCTCCAGGGAATGGCCCAGATCTCGCGTCTTGCCCGCCGCTCCATGCCCCCGGACGAGGCGCCGCCGGAGTTCGCCCTCGTCGGATCGAGTCCCGCCATGAGGGAGGTCCTTGGCAGGGTCCGGAAGGTTGCCTCCGTGGAGGCCCCGGTCCTGATAACCGGGGAAAGCGGGACGGGCAAGGAGCTGGTGGCCCGTGCCGTCCACGACCTCTCCGCACGGAAGAAGGGACCCTTCATCGCCCTGAACTGCGGGGCCATTCCCCACAATCTGATCCAGTCCGAGCTGTTCGGGCACGAAAAGGGGGCCTTCACGGGCGCCGCCTCCCGAAAGGCCGGCCATCTCGAATCGGCCCACTCCGGGACGGTCATGCTCGACGAAATCGGGGACATGCCCCTGGAGCTCCAGGTCAACCTTCTCCGGGTCCTGGAGACCGGGAAGATCCAGCGGGTGGGCAGTTCGGCCGAGATTCCGGTCGATGTCCGGATCATCGCCGCCACCCATATCGACCTCGAAAAGGCCTGCCGGGAGGGCCGCTTCCGGGAGGACCTCTATTACCGCCTGAATGTCCTGAAGATCGTCCTGCCGCCTCTGCGGAGCCGGGACGGGGATATCGTCGCCCTCGCCCAGGAGTTCTTCCGGAGGTTCGCGAAGGAGAGGGGCCGCGCCCTGAAAGGGTTCACGCCCGCGGCCATGCGGGAGATGCTCCGCTACCCCTGGCCAGGAAATGTCCGGGAGCTGATGAACAGGGTCCAAAGCGCGGTGCTCATGGGCGACGGCCCCTTCGTCCACCCGGAAGACCTGGGCCTTGGCTCCGGGGAACCGTCTTCCGAAGGTCCGGGGGAATCCCTCCGGGAGATCCGGAACCGGGTGGAGCGCGAAAGCATTCTTTCGGCCCTTCACAGACACGGAAACAACGTGAGTCTCGCCTCTCGGGATCTTGGC
Organism: Nitrospirota bacterium; assembly: GCA_021795275.1. The sequence goes on from JAJYPO010000033.1 coordinate 2,745, forward strand.
GTCACCCGGACCACCCTGTACGCCCTCCTGAAGAAATACGGGATCTCCAACGGGGATGTTTCCTCAGGGAATGATCCGGAAGCCCTCCTCGGTCTCTAGGCCTTTTTTTCCCGCATGCGCCCAAAATTGAGGGCGATGCCTCCCTTGCTCCCTCCCCTTGTTGTCCGGAACCTCCTCCATGCCCCGGAGGAATAGTTTCAAAAAAAGTTCAAGTTTTCTCCCCTTTCCTGAAATATTGTCCAGATTCCCTGACAGCGACGATGGCGGGGGGAATCGATCAAATGGCTTTGATTGAAAAGTTATTGATCGGATGCCCTTTGCGGGATGATTCCTGCGTTGTCCTCGAATCCGGACACGGGAACGGTCCACGATGCTTTGTTGTTCTTGAAAGTCTTCATTGTTAAAGGTTTACGTCTTGGGAGAGAGAATGATTCTCTTTTCTCAAATGCTCCTTGCGACATTTTCGAACGAGACAAATGCAAGCTGTTGATGGATCAATAAAAAATGATTGGCACGATTCTTGAGAAGTGTAAGTGTGAAGGATCGCCCGGAGGAGGGAGGACGGACCGAACGTTTGGGTTCGGTCAGGAGGAATTGCAAATCTTCCGATCGGGTATAAAGTTGATTGAGGAGATGATTCCTCGGAGGTATCGTTCTGTCGGAGGGAGGGTTTTTCTGGTTTGAGGGGTAGGGGCGTGAGTGATCGAATCGTGAATGACTCTGTCTCGGAGAGATTTGTCTTTCATCTCCGGGCATCTCCGCGAAAGGAGCCAGTGTCATGACGATCCACCTGAGCGGAAGCGAGGCCTTGGCGGAAGCCTATTGTGCGGACCGGGACGTCAATGTCCTCGTCAACGCGAAGTTCGCCGTCGACGATCTCGGAAGAGTCAGGCCCGTGGATCCCTTTCAGGCGATCGAGCTGGTGGAGGGCCGCAGGATCGATCCGGCCGCTCTTCACTGCGACGTGCCCTCCGTCTGGGATCATCTGGTCTCGGGAGGGTTCGGAGGCGGATCCTTCGAGATCCTTTCCGGTCCCCACACCGTTCTCCTCCTGACCCGGGATCACGGATACCCCCTCTCGGAGGGGGTTCGGGGCCTTGCGGCACGGTCCTCCGTCTTCGATGATGCGGGCGGATGGGCCAAAGGCGTTCCCCTGTCCGACCCCGACCGCGACTGGCAGTCGTTTCTCGGTCGACTCGAACCCATTCTTCCTCTCCGGAAAAATGCCTGGCGGCAAAACGAGGAACTCGGACGCCACGCCCGGGAGATTGCGGCCCTCCTGATCGACCGGTTTGCGCTCGACTCCGCGCTCCTTCGGGAGAACCTCCTGGCCAGGGAGGTCGTCGCGTACGATCCCGACCTTGAGACCTATGGCGGAGCGCTTCTCGATGCCGTTCTGGATCAGCTCCGGAAACGGCCCGCCAAGTCCGCCAAGTCCGGAAGGGCTTGAACCCGGAAGCGATCCGCTCCTCCACGGAGTCTGGGTCCTGGATCGGGGCCGCGAGGGGAGGATCAGGCTCCCCGAAGCCAGCGGACATCCCTGCAAGACCCTGACATCGAAAATATCTTGGAAACCTCTTGCGAACAACGTCTGTCGAATGTGATCCCCGTCCCGGGCGCCGGGGAACCCGCTTCACCGATGGGATGGGCCGATCGGGAATTTGGCGAAGTCCGGATCCCGAAGCTTCGACCAATGGCGGAGATCCGCCGGAAAAGCTCTCCGAAGAGGAAAGAGAAAAAGAAATGAAGGTTGAGGAAATCCGGAGCAGCGCCCGGAGCCTGGGAGTTCCTCGGGGCAGGCTCAGGAAGGCCGATCTCGTCAGGACCATCCAGAAAGCGGAAGGAAATCGCGAATGTTTCGAGACCGGCGGGGCAGGACACGCGGGCAGGCAGACTGTCTGCGGCGCGAGGACTTCGACCGGCTTCCGTCTTCCTGTCCCCGGACGGGAGAGCCCCGGATCCGCGCGGTCCGGTGGATCCCCTGAAGAAGCCAGATGACGCCATGGACGCGATCCCGGAACGAAGGCGTCCGGTCGGGTAAAGGCAACCCGGCGGATGGAGACGACGGATCCCGCCGTGGCCGGGCCGCCGCGTCCGGGAAGGACCGGGAAGGATTGGACGTGCGAGGAGCGTCGAACCAGGAAGGTCGATCGAGGGAGGAGGGTTCCATGGAAAAGATCCGGATGGACTGCATGAAGAACGGCCCCTACAAGATTGTCGGCGACCTGATCCTTGTGGACGCCAACGGAAAGACCGTCAGCGCCCAGGGCTCGACGACCTATCATCTCTGCCGATGCGGAGGCTCCGGAAAAAAGCCCTTCTGCGACGGCACACACGCAAAAAAAGGATTTGTTTCGGAGTGAACGGGCCTCGAATGGGGCGGAGGGAATCGGCGGGCCGCTCGCAAGGGAGCGATGACGCTTTCCCGGATCTTCGCGCGCATCGGCCAGGGAGGGTGGGGATGAACGGTCGAATCGCCGCCATGGGCGTCCTGGCAGTCGGGCTCCATGGGCGACCTTCTTCCTCTTTCTGGCCGCTCTCCGGAGAAGCCTGGATTTCGGGTCGGAAAGGGGACGATCCCCCCATCCCGCACTGAAGGGAAAGACCTCCTCGAGGGAATGAACCGATGCCAAGGGCCTGAAGGAGCCGGGGGGGGGAATTCGAGGAGGGTTTCAGGAAGAGCCCCCGCATGTCGGCGGATGCCGCACTCTCCACGGAAGGAGGAACGAGGGGATGATCAGGCTCAAAGGGCGGGAGGCCCTTCTCTATGCGTATTATGCCGTTCTCTCCCGGGAGTCCGGGCCGGGTCCTTCCCCCCGATTCTTCGCGGAGGGAGACGAGGGGGGGGTCCTGGAGCCGGAGGAGGTTCTGGCGGGGATCGGCCATGGCCGGATTAAAAGGGAGTCCCTTCTCTGCGACCTTCCCTCGGTCTGGGATCTTCTTCTGGAGGCCGAAGCGGAAGCCTCCCTTGTCATGCACCCCTCCCGGAATACGGTTCTCGTCTTCACCTCTTCCCACGGCGCCGACCTGGGAGAAGGGGTCCGGGGCTTCGCCATTCATGCCGAGGTCTTCGAGCACGCCTCCATGCGGGCGATGCAGACTCCGGTCGAGAATCGGGATTACGACTACGGGGGGTTCCTGATTTCGCTCTATCCCCCGATGCTTCTCGAGCGGGGTCGATGGGAGAAGGATCTGGAACTCCTCCGGCATTCGATCGAGATCGCACTCGAACTGATGGCCCTCTTCGGCCTCGATCCCCAAAGAGTCTGGAAGGAGTTCTCGGGCGATTCCCCCGAGGGGGGCTTCACGGAAGAGGACGTTGTTCATGGAGGGATGCTTCTGGATCGCGTGCTGGAGAGGATCGGGGAAAATCCTGTCGGCCTGTCCGGTTTGGGAGCGGCTTCCAGAAAGGGGGCGTCTCTCCCGGGGTGCTTTTCCGGAACGGCCCTTGAAAAGGAGATGAGATGAATGTCCTGGAGATCATGACGACAGAGGTGACGTCCTGCAGTCCGGACTCAACCCTGGCCACGGTGGCGAGCCTGATGTGGTCGGAAAACATCGGAAGCGTGGTGGCCGTGGACTCCCGGGGGGTTCCCGTGGGAATCGTGACCGACCGGGACATTGCCATGGCTTGCTTTCTGAATCACAGGTCCCTGTGGGACCTCAGGGTTCAGGATGTCATTTCCGGCCAGAAGCTCCGCACCTGCCACCCGGACGATTCGGCCGAATCGGCGATCGGGATGATGCGGGCCCATGAAATCCGCCGTCTTCCCGTCGTCGACGGAAAGGGCCGTCTTTCGGGGATTCTGTCCCTGGGAGACCTGGTGGCGGCCGCCGAGGCCGGAACGGGACGCAAAAAGCCGGCCCTTCCACTGCATGCCCTGGATCCCGCCTTCAGGGCCGTCTTTGCTCACCATGCGAGGACTCCGGCCCGAGCCCCAACAGGCTGAGGCGGCTTTTCCCCGAAGTCCGGCGGCAAATTCCATTCTCCAGGGAAGGAGATCGTCATGACGATACATCTGAGCGGATACGAAGCCCTCACCGAGGCCTATTACGCGGACCGGAATGTGGAGGTCCTGCTTCACACCCGGTTCAGCATCGATGTGGACGGAAGGCAGGTCCCCGTGGACCCCTTCCAGGCTCTCGAAAAGGTCGACCGCTCGGAACTCTCGCCGGAAAAGCTCTCCTGCGAGGCCTGGTCCGTCTGGGATTTTCTGATGGGCGCCGGCGGGGGGGAAGGATTGTTCCATGTCCACGTCGCTCCGAGAACGGCTCTTGTCCTGACACGGGAATGCGGGGACCGGCTCTTGGACGGAGTCCGGGGCATCGCGGTCGCGGGAGCTGTCTTCGAGCGGGCGGCGTCCTGGGCCGTGAATGTCCCCCTGACCGATCCCGGCCACGATCTGGGCGCCTTTCTGGGGAGACTCGAGCCCCGGCTGCCGCTCGGAATCCGGGAGTGGGAGCAGAATGGCGATCTCCGGCGCCACGCCCGGGAGATCGGAATGAGTCTGATCGGTCTCTTCGGGCTGGACCCGGAGTCGGTCGGTGAAACCCTCCGGGCCCGGCATGTCGTCGACTGGGGGCGGGAGGACCGCTCCTATGGAGGAAGTTTCCTGGACATCGTTCTGGAGACCCTCCGGGAGGGCGGTTCGCCTTTGGGCGGGACGGGGAAGGGGGGACGCGACGCGTCCATCCCGCCAGTCGCCTGGGCCTTTTAGGGCGGTGGACGAGAGGGTCCTCTTCCTGGGGAGGGGACGGGTTCCATTCGGGAAAACGAGACGGACGGAAGGGAGCCCGGTCGGAATGAGGACGGATGCCCCTTCTCCCGAAGGCTTTGGCAAAGGACAAAAATCTGAAAGGAGCTTCCTCATGAGCAGTCTCTTGAAGTGGGATCCGGTCCGGGAGTTCGAGGAGTTCGGACGGCGGCTGGCCCCGTGGTTCGGCCGGCAGGGCAGGGAAATCATGAAGCCGGGGGGGGAGGGGACGATGGCGCTTTTCGACTGGTCTCCTTCGGTGGACGTGACCGAAGAGGAAAAGGAGTACGTCGTCACGGCCGAGCTCCCGGAGGTGAAGAAGGAGGATGCGAAGGTGACCGTGGAGAACGGGGTTCTGACCATTTCGGGGGAGCGAAGGAAGGAGCGCGAAGAAAAGGAAGGAGTCCGCTACCATCGGGTCGAGCGCTGCTACGGGGCCTTCCTCCGGAGTTTCACGCTGCCGGAAGACGCCGACCCTTCCCGTGTCACGGCCATCATGAAGGACGGTGTCCTCAAGGTCCGGATCGAAAAACGACCCGGAACGCCTCCGAAGGCCGTCCCGATCGGAACGGCATAGAGAAGACTGCCGCACACCCCTGGCTCCCCGAGCCTCCGGACAGGCACTGAAGCGGAAACCGTCCTTCATGGCGGAAGGGCCTTCTTGCCGAACCGGCCGGGGTGGCGCGGACATCCGTTCAACGCTTCTCCGGCGGGACCGGCGACATGCGTCTCGTTTCGTTGAGAGGGATTTCCGGAAGGAAAGGAAGAGGGCGAGAGAGTCCGGGACGCTTCCGGTAAAAGAAAGGCCCCTACAAAGGGGCCTATTGCGTGAGCGGAGAAACCATGGGCTCCATGATCCTTCTCCCACATCTTCAATGTATCATTCCTCGCTTCCTTGTCAACGTTCGGGGAGGTTTCGGCGGGCAGGGGACTGGCCTGGGGACGCCCGGAGCCGGGCGTCCCCCCCCTTTCCCGACCCGGCTCCGGGCGGGATTGTCACGAGGCCGGAAGATGGTGTATAGTAAGTCCGTCTTTCTTGATCAAGACGCGCGACAGGCCCTGCCGTTCATGGCGGGGAAGGGTAGCGCGGACGGCAGGGCCGTCCATCTCAGGGCCGGGCGGGCCCGTAGCGCCTGTTCGCCTGGGCAACCCGGCGAGTTCGCTGCCTGACGATTCAGGTCGGCGAATCGATCCCCGTTTTCAGTCCGGGGAGTTGGCAGGAAGAAATCCCCTTCCGCTTTCGCGGCGAGCGAAGCGAGAGGGAGGGGAGGCTGTCGATCGTGGAGGAGATCCTCGGACCAGGAGCATTGTCGGGGCGTGGCGCAGCCTGGTAGCGCACACCGTTCGGGACGGTGGGGTCGAAGGTTCAAATCCTTTCGCCCCGACCATATAGTTTGTCTTTTTCGTCTTTAGCCAGTCCTTCCCGTACACTGGTTCCCTTGCCGATGTTCCCGCTTTTTCAGACTTTTTGAATGCCGACCATGCCGATGAAGAGATGCGTCCTCCAGATCAGGGTCACCGGACGGGTTCAGGGCGTCGGATTCCGGGCCTATGTGAAGGCGCGCGCCGACGAGGTCGGGGTTTGGGGCTGGGTCCGCAATCTTGGCGACGGTTCGGTCCATATGCTCGCGTTCCTTCCCGAGGAGCGGCGTTCGGCCTGGATCGAAAGCGTGAGACGGGGGCCTCCCGGATCGGCGGTGGTCTCGCTCGATGTCCGGGATCTCTCTTTCGAAGAGATTCCGGGATTGTCGGACGTCCGGGAATTCCGTATCGAGAGGGACGCTGAATGACCGACGATATTCAGGAAGACACGGAACCGCCTGGGGGACCAGGAGAAGAGGAACCTGTTCCGCCCGAGGTGACGGAGGCGGAATCGCCTTCCCTCGATGCGGGATCGCTGGCCCTTTACCTGAAAAAACTCCGGGACTATACGCTTCTTTCGGCCGAGGAGGAGGTCTCCCTGGCCCGGGAGGTCGGGAAGGGAAATGCCGCCGCCCGGGAACGGATGATCCTTTCGAATCTCCGTCTCGTCGTGCTGATCGCCAAGCGGTATGTGGGCCGGGGGCTCGCCTTTTCCGATCTGATCGAGGAAGGGAACATCGGCCTCATGAAGGCGGTCGACCGATTCGATCCGGAGAGGGGGTTCCGGTTCAGCACATACGCCTCCTGGTGGATCCGCCAGGCGATCGAGCGGGCCGCCATCAACCAGGGCCATCTGATCCGACTGCCCGTCCACATGATGGAAAAGGTCAACCAGTATCTCTCCCAGCTCGAGCGGACGGTCTCCGAAGGGCGGGACCCTGATCCGGAGGAGGCAGCCCGGAAGGCGCGCCTCTCGGTCTCCGAATTCGAGAACCTCCACCAGGTCCTTCGGTCGGCCGTATCGCTCGACGCGCCGATCGGGGAGCGGGACGAGAACAGCCTCAAAGACATTCTCGAGGACCGGTCCGCCGATTCTCCTCTCGACGTCGTGGAGAAAAAGGAAAGCGTTCAGGGAATTTCCGCGGCCTTTGCGGTCCTCAGGCCGAAGGAGCGCCAGGTCGTCTCCCTCCGCTTCGGACTCGAGGGAGGCGAGACCCTGACCCTCGAGGAGATCGGAAAGATTCTGGGAGTCACCCGGGAGAGGGTGCGCCAGATCGAGGCGGTGGCCCTCTCCAAGATGCGCGCCCATCTCGACGATGCCCGGCCCTTTGCGACCCACCCCCTTCCGGACGCGCCGGGAGGGAAAGAGCGGACGACCCGTCCGTCGATTTGAGCCCCAGGAGACCCATGATGGATTTTGACAGCTATGTCCGCACCGTTCCGGATTTCCCCAAGAAGGGGATCCTGTTCTACGATCTGATGCCCCTGTTCGGCTCCCGGGAGGCCTTTCCGAAGCTTGTCGAACATCTGGCGGCTCCCTATCGGGGAAAGGGGATCACCCGCGTCGTCGGGATCGAGGCGCGCGGATTCATCCTCGCGGCCCCGGTGGCCCAGCTTCTGGGGGCGGGATTCGTGCCAGTCCGCAAGAAGGGAAAGCTCCCGGGGAGCGTCCGCGAACTTTCCTACGACCTCGAATACGGGCAGGACACGATCGCCATGCAGGAAGGGGCCATTTCGAAGGGGGAACGGGTTCTCCTCGTGGACGATCTTCTCGCGACCGGCGGGACGGCTCGCGCGGCCCTCGGACTCGTCCGTCTTCTGGGGGGAGAGGTGGAGGAGCTGCTCTTCGTGGCCGAGCTCGAAGGGCTCGGTGGACGGGAGCGTCTCTCCGGGGAGCGGGTTCGCTCCGTTCTCTCCTACAAGGTTTAGGCCGGACGATGGATCTCTGGCGGTATTTCGTCGTTCATGTCGTCTATCTGAAGGATTTTTCGGAGATCGAGCCCCTGGTGGCTCCCCATCGGGCCTTTCTCGACGGGTGCGTGACGGAGGGCTCCCTTCTTTTTTCGGGCCCGCTGGTTCCTCGGACGGGGGGCCTCCTGTTCATGCGGGGAAAGGACAGAGGCGAGATCGAGACGCTTCTTGCCGGGGATCCCTACGCGACCGCCGGAGTGGCCCGCCATGACATCCTCGAGTTTCAGCCGGTCAAGGCCTGTCCCGCGTTTTCCGGACTCCTGGGCGGAGGCTGACGGTATCGGAGCCGGAACGGCGGAGGAACTCTCGTGAGGCGGGTGCTCCTTAGCTTTCCGCGACTCTTTGTCGAGGCGCTCCGCGGCAGTCTCCTGAGCCGCTCCCTGGCTTCGACCCCCTTTGTCGCCCTCCTGCTCGCCTATACCCTCACCCAGTTCAGCGAGGGCATGACGCAGACCGCACTGACCTGGATCGCCTTCCGCGTCCGGCACGACGACGTGACGCTCGTGGGCCGGATCGGCCTTCTCCAGACGATCATTCCCTTTCTGATTCTCCTGCCGGTGGGGGTCCTCATCGACCATCTTCCCCGGCAGATCTTCATGGCGGGGATCAATCTCTTCAAGGGCGCCACCTACGCCGTCATTCCCCTCCTTTCCCTTTTCGAGCCTCTCCGGACCTCATTCATTCTGTCGGTCGTCGTGGGAACGGCCCTCCTTTCGGCGGGCTTCGGTCCGGCCTTCAATGCGGCGATTCCCGGATTCGTCCCCTTCGACCGTCTGAAGCAGGCCAACGGGTGGATCCAGATCGCAGGACAGGGGGGATATTTCCTGGGCCCTCTCGCCACTGCCGGACTTCTGCTTTTCTTTCCCGCCCCCTGGCTTCTGGCGCTCTCCGGGGGCGGGTTCGTCCTGGCGGCCTTTCTTTTCGCCCTGATTCCGCCCCCGCTGGATCCCCTCGAGAGCCGACGCAGGGAAGGAAAGGGCCGGGAGCGCTCCGGCCCCCCCCCGGGGGAGGCCCCTGCCTCCGGGGCCGGGAGTCCCGGGTTTCTCTATTCGGCAGGCCTTTTGCTCCGGAATCCGGTGCTGCTGCTGTCGGCGCTTCTCCTCATGGTCTTCGCCCTCTTCAACGCCCCCATGTCCCTCCTCTTTCCCCTCCTGTCCTCCCAGGTCTTCCGGATGCCCCCCTCCTTTTACGCCCTTCTCTCCGGGGCCTACTTCCTCGGCTCCTTTCTCGGGGGAATCCTCCTTCTGGGACGCCGTCTTCCGGGACATTTCCCCCTGGTCCTGGGGGGGATGTTCGCCGCCTCGATCGCCTTTCTCGTCCTCCCGCACCGGTCCTGGCCCGGCTCCGGCCTCCTGCTCCTTCTTCTCATCGGGACCGGACTTTCCTGGGCCCAGCCGCTGGCCACGGCACGGATTCAGCAGATCGTCCCTTCCCGGGCCCTGGGGCGGGTTCTGGCCGTGGTGATGACGCTCTTCCTCCTGTCCGCCATTGTCGGAATCCAGGGGGGGACCGTTTTCCTTCACCGCCACCCGGTCTCCGAATTTCTTCATCTGGAAGGGGAAGCCCTGATCTCCGTCACGGGGATCATGTGGCTTTTGGTAACACTTTTCCGCGCCCGATTGTCCTAGAGGGATACGGATTCCGCTCTGTTGCGGAAGGGTGTCCTGCGATTCCCCCCGGGAGACGCCCTTCCTTCCGGCTGGCCTGTTTTTTGCTGTTTCCTGGACGACAATTGTTCGGTGTCGGAGGATCGGCTTTACCGAAAATGGCTGGGTCGTGAGGGGAGAATCGGGGTCATGTCCTTTATCGCCAATATCCGCGACTCAAGGGATCTTCTCGTCGAGCGCAATTTTGGGCTTCTGCTTCTGGGTCAGCTGGTTTCCCAGTTGGGGGAGAACCTCAACAAGGTGGCCCTGTTCTGGTTTGTCTACCTTTTTACCCGGAGCCCCGAGGCGCTGATCGTCGTGGGAGTGCTCCAGACCCTGCCCCCCATGCTCTTCTTCTGGGCCAACGGCGTCATGCTGGACCGATGCTCGAAGCGGAACGTCATGATCGCCGTCGATGCCGTCCGGGGCCTGCTCGTGCTGCTGGTCCCCGTCCTCTACGCGCTGCACCATCTCTCCCTTCCCGTCCTCTATATGCTGGTCTTCCTCATTGCGACGGCCAGCGGGATCTTCGGTCCGGCCCTCTACTCGGCCATCCCTCTCATGGTTTCCGAGCCCCGGAGGGTGGCGGCGAATGCCCTGATGCAGACCACCGGCCAGGTGGGGATCCTCGTGGGGCCGCTTCTGGGGGGGCTTCTGTCGGCCCTCTACAACCCGGTCTTCGTCATGGTCGCAAACGGGGCGACCTTCCTCGTTTCGGCCCTTTTTCTCCTCTTCATCCGGATCCGGGAGAGCGGAGAAAGGGAGTCTGCCCATGCCGCAGGCGTGGCGGGCATCCTTCAGGAGGTCGCCGAGGGGGTTCGCTTCGTCTTTTCCGGCGACCGCCTCCTTCTGGGGCTTTTCGTCATCATGACCCTCTACGGGCTGATCACCGGTCCGGTGACGATTCTTCTTCCGGTCCTCTCCCGCGCCATCCTGCATGCCGGCTCGAAGGGATTCGGCATGCTGCTTTCCTCCTACGGGGTGGGGATGCTCCTGGCCTCCCTGGCCCTGACCGTCAGGCCCCCCCGGAACCTCTTCCGGTGGATCGCGGGAGGATTCCTGGCGGGCGGGGTGCTGATCCTGCTCCTGTCCGCCTCCCGGACGATGCCGGTGGATCTTTTCCTGATGGCGCTCTTCGGGATGGGTGTTTCGGTGGTGAACCCGCTTGTCCACACCCTTCTTCAGAACCATGCGCCCTCCCGTCTCCTTTCCCGGGTTCTGACGACCATGAGCCTGGGCTTTCTCGGGGGAGCGATCCTCGGGATGGTCGGACTTCCCTCCCTCGTGACGGTGGTGGGCATCCGGACCGTCCTGATGCTTCTCGGCGGCGTCCTGGTCCTGTCCTGGGGAGCGGTCAATCTGATCGAGGCCGGACATCGCTCGGGCTCCGGCTTCATCCGGCCCCTGCCGGGATTTTTGGCGGCTGCTGTCGGTTTGTCGACCTCGGGCGCACTGAGCCCGCGAAAGGAGAACAGAAAGTGAGAATCGCCCTGGTTTCGACCCCATTTGTCAGCGTTCCTCCAAAAAAATATGGAGGGACGGAGCTTTTTCTCTACCATCTCGCGGAAAAGCTTATCGACCGGGGGCACGAAGTCGTCCTGTTCGCCACCGGAGATTCCCGGACGCGGGCCTATGTCGAATGCGCCTTTCCCTCCGCCCGCTGGCCGATCCTGCCGCGCGACGAGCAGATCCATCTCGCCTTTTCCGCGAAGAGGATCATGGAGCGGGGAGACATCGACATCGTCCACTGGCAGTCGCCCGTGGCCGTTCCCTATGCCTCCATCACCAACGTGCCCGCCGTCGTGACCCTCCACCACTCCCGGACACCCGAATTTTCGGAAATCTATCGTCATTATCCCGAGAACCATTACGTGGCGATCAGCCGTTCCCAGAAGGAGCAGGAGGTTCCTCTCTCCCGCTTTTCCGTCGTCCATCACGGTCTCGATCCCGCGGCCTATCCGCCGTCCTTCGAGCCCGGGAAGCACGCGGCCTTTCTGGGGCGGCTGGCTCCTGAAAAGGGGCCGGACAGCGCTTTCCGGGCGTCCATCAAGGCCGGCCTCCCCCTCCACGTGGGGGGCGCGGTCCATCCGTGCGACACCTGGTTCTACAACGATACCCTCCGCGTTCTCCTCCAGAATCCCCTCGTCAACTGGCTGGGTCAGGTGGACCATCTTCAGAAGGTGGCGCTTCTCCAGGGGGCCCGGGCCCTCCTCGTTCCGATCCGGTGGGAGGAGCCGTTCGGCCTGGTGATGATCGAGGCGATGCTTTGCGGGACTCCCGTCATCGCCTTCAGGAGAGGCTCCGCTACCGAGCTGGTGGAGGACGGGGTGACCGGGTATCTGGTGGACAGCGAGGCCGAAATGGCGGAGGTTCTTGCCGGAAAGGTCGCAAAAATCGACCGGCGGGCCTGCCGGGCCCGGGCGGCGGAACTCTACTCGACGGAGGTGATGGTGGACGGCTACGAGGCACTCTACCGCTCCGTTCTCCGGGAGTCCCGCGGAGGGACGGCCAGCGCTCCCAGAGGCGGCGCCTCTCCGGCCGGCTCCCTGAAGGGCAACCTGATGGAGGAGGTCCGCTGATGGCCTCGATCCTCTCTTCCCTTCCCGGAATCCCCTTCGGGAGGTCGTCGGTCGGCCCCGAGTGCCGGAACGCCGATGACATGGTCGCCTTCTATCGCCGCGAGTTCGGTCGGGCCCCCCTGCTCGTGCTGACGAACCGGGAGCCGATCGTCTGGGAAGGAGCCGGAACTCTCTCGTGTCCTCCGGGAGGGGTGAGTTCGACGATCCATCGCCTCCTGGGACAGGTGGGGGGCGAGTGGATCGCTCTCCGGGATTCGGGCGGGCCCGACCTGCTGCGGATTCCGCCCCCCCGGGAATCCCCGGAGTCTCCCGGCTATCTTCTCCACCGGCTCTCCGTGCCCCGGGAGATGAGGGAGGCGCATTATGCGGGTTTTTCGAACGGGGTTCTCTGGCCCTTCTTCCACGAGGACCCGGAGCGGATCGACGCTTCGCGGGAGACCTTTTCCGCCTACGCCCAGGTGAACCGGCGGATGGCCGGAAAGGTGGTTGAGTCGCTCACGACCCTGTCTCCGGGAGCGGTCTGGATACACGACTACCAGCTCGCCCTGGTGGCCCGGGAGATCCGCAGGATGGCCGGAAACGACCTTCCTCCGCTGGCGTTTTTCTGGCACATTCCCTGGGTCGACATTCCTTCGGCAGAGGGGCTTCCCTGGCTTTCCGAACTGGTTGACGGACTTCTTTGCCACGACCGGATCGGGTTTCAGACCGAAGGATACCGCGACCGGTTCCTGGAGACGGTCCGCCTTCTTCACGGGGACCGGGCCTCCTGGGACGGCGAACGGCTCTCCGTCCTG
>JAJYPO010000034.1 GCA_021795275.1 Nitrospirota bacterium
CGATCTGTTTGGAATCTGTCTAGGACACCAGCTGCTGGCCCGGGCGGTGGGAGGGCGGACTTACAAACTGCCTTTCGGCCATCACGGGGTCAACCATCCCGTTTTCGACCGACTGACAGGAAAGGTCCTGATCACTTCACAGAACCATAACTATGCCGTGGATGCTGATACGCTGCCCTCGGGCGCGACAAAGACCTTCGAAAGCCTCTATGACCGATCCCTCGAAGGACTGTGGTTTCGAGAAAGCCGCATCTATTCCGTCCAGTTTCATCCTGAAGCCGCTCCGGGTCCCCATGACGCCCGGAGCGTCTTCAGCTCCTTTTTAAACATGATGTCCGGGAAGAACCCGTGAACTCCGGGGGAATCCCGGACCTGTCCGGAATCCGGGATGAGAGGGACCGCCTTCGCGTCTCGGAAGGCTATGAGGCACTCCGCTCCTGTTGCGCCTGTCCACGTCATTGCGGCGTGAACAGGCTGGAGGGGGAGACTGGCACTTGCCGAACGGGATTTTTCGCCCGCCTTTCCGCCGCGAACCTCCACTTTGGAGAGGAGCCCTGTCTGACGGGAACCGGAGGGTCCGGGACTGTTTTTTTTGCTTATTGCAACCTGGCGTGCGACTATTGTCAGAATTTCCCTCTCAGTGCCTACGGCTACGGTCGGGAGGTCACTCCTGAAGAACTCAAGGACATCTTCCTGTCGCTTCAAATCCGGGGAGCCCACAATATCAATCTGGTGACGCCGAGCCATGTCGTTCCCCAGATTCTTCATGGGCTGGTCCTTGCCCGGCAGGAGGGCCTCTCCCTTCCTGTCGTCTATAATTCGAACGGGTATGACGCTCCGTCCATGATCGCGCTTCTCGATGGACTGGTCGATGTCTATCTCCCGGACATGAAATACTCTGACGACCGAAGGGCCCTTCGCTATTCGAAAGCCCCTTCATACGTGAGGATCAACCGTGAGGCCGTCCGTCTCATGGCGCGACAGGTGGGGCCGCTTCAGCTCGATGGGGAGGGACTGGCCAAGAAAGGGCTGCTCATCCGTCATCTGCTGTTGCCGGAAGGGATCTCTGGATTTCCCGAAACAGCCCGTTTCATTCGGGAGAGCCTTGGTTCCGCTACGGCTCTCTCCCTGATGGCCCAGTACTTTCCAGCCCATCGTGCCTCCCGTGGAGGAGCGCTGTCACGGAAAATCTCTCCACGGGAATATGGAGACGGACTCGAGACCCTTTTTTCGGAGGGGCTTCTCGAGGGATATGTGCAGGAATACGAGGGGGACGGGGACGACCTGTCCGAATCAACAGAGCAGGAGACATTGTGCCAAGAAGAGAGGATCTTCACCACATTCTGATAGTCGGAAGCGGTCCGATCGTGATCGGTCAGGCCGGTGAGTTCGACTATTCGGGAACGCAGGCACTCAAGGTTCTCAAAGAAGAGGGATATCGCGTCTCTCTTGTCAACTCCAATCCGGCCACGATCATGACCGATCCGGACCTGTCCGACTCCATCTACATGGTCCCTCTGACTGTGGAAAAGGTGGCCGAGGTCCTGCGCCGGGAGCGTCCCGATGCCATTCTGCCGACAATGGGTGGTCAGACGGCCCTCAATCTGGCGGTCGCACTGGCGAAAGAGGGAACTCTCGACTCGTTGGGGGTCGAACTTCTCGGAACTTCACTCAAGACGATAGAGATGGCTGAAGATCGGGGCAAGTTCAAGGAGGCGATGGCCAGGATCGGTCTTTCCGTACCCAAGAGCTTCATCGTCAAGTCCTTGGCCGAGGCCCAGGAGGCCCTTGCCGGGCTTTCCTTTCCGGTCCTGATCCGACCGTCTTTCACCTTGGGGGGGACGGGGCAGTCCGTCGTCTATAATCGTGACGAGTTTTCCCGAGCCGTCCTCTTCGGCATCGAACAGAGCCCGATCGGAGAGATTCTTGTAGAGGAATCGCTCCTGGGATGGAAAGAATTCGAGCTGGAGGTCGTTCGTGATTCAAAGGACAACGCGATCATTGTCTGTTCAATCGAAAATGTTGATCCCATGGGAGTCCATACGGGAGACAGCATAACCGTCGCTCCGGCAATGACGTTGACCGACAGGGAGTATCAGACGCTTCGTGACGCCTCCATCGCGATTCTAAGGGAGGTCGGAGTCGAGACCGGAGGATCCAACGTCCAGTTTGCCGTCAATCCAGCGGATGGCCGGTTCGTCGTGATCGAGATGAACCCTCGTGTTTCCAGAAGTTCGGCCCTGGCTTCGAAGGCTACGGGATTCCCGATCGCGCGCGTCGCTACGCGCGTTGCCATTGGATACACCCTCGATGAGATCGGTAACGAGATCACGGGGAACACCCCCGCCTCCTTCGAGCCCTCCCTCGACTATGTTGTCGTCAAAATTCCCCGATTTCATTTTGAAAAGTTCCCCCAGTCGGATCGGGTTCTGGGGCCCCAGATGCAGTCGGTGGGGGAGGCCATGGGGATCGGGCACAACTTCAGGGAGGCGCTCCTGAAGGCCCTTCGCTCCCTCGAGAACGGGACGGATCATCTGATGCCGGAACTTCTACCGGATGACCCGGAGGAAATCGGTCGTATCCTCAAGATCTCGTCCGACAGAAGAATCCACCAGATCGCCGAAGCACTTCGGCGCGGGATCCCCGAAGAAATGGTGGCTCTCTGGACGGGGTACGACCGCTGGTTCCTGCGGGAGATCGGAGAGATAATCGAGCTCGAACGGGCGGTATCCGTCTTTATGGGGGAACCTCTGGCCCTTTTTCCCGACGCTCTTCTCCGGCGTATCAAGGAAAACGGATTTTCCGACAGGGTCCTCTCCCGTCTCCTCGGGGTGAAAGAGCTGGAGTTTCGCGAGATGCGACTCCGCCGGGGAGTCGAAGCCCGATTCCGGACAGTCGACACCTGCGCCGGAGAGTTCGCCGCCAGAACTCCCTATCTTTATGGAACCTATCAGGGCGCTCCCGAATGGAGGAAGAAAAAGGGGGGGAAGGAGTCTGTCCTCATTCTGGGATCAGGGCCGAACCGGATCGGACAGGGGGTGGAGTTCGACTATTGTTGCGTCCATGGAGTGATGGCCCTGCGGGAATTGGGTTATGAGGCTGTGATGATGAACTGCAATCCAGAGACGGTCTCGACAGACTTCAATGTCTCGGACCGGCTCTTCTTCGAGCCACTCACCCTGGAGGATGTCCTGGCGGTCATCGACAGGGAACTGCCCAGGGGAGTTGTTGTCCAGTTCGGCGGACAGACCCCTCTCAAGTTGATGAAAAGCCTCCATGACGCGGGAGTTCCCATCCTTGGAACATCCTGCGAGATGACCGATCTTGCCGAGAACAGGGAACGGTTTCGAGACCTTATCGACCGTCTCGGTCTTTTGCAACCCCGGAGCGGACTGGTATCCGATCTCGACGATGGGATGGAGGAGATCCGTAGAATCGGATTCCCGGTTCTCGTTCGACCTTCCTATGTTCTTGGAGGGGAGGCCATGGAAATCCTTTACGACGAGAAAGACTGGAGCGAGTATAAAAAACGGATTGCCACCATTGATTTTCGCTTTCCCCTCCTGATCGATTCCTTTTTCTCGGATGCCACCGAGGTCGATGTGGACGCGATCGGGGATGGTCGGGAAATCGCCATCGGGGGAATCCTGGAGCATATCGAGCAGGCAGGGATCCACTCGGGGGATTCGGCCTGTTTCATCCCTCCGAAGACCCTGTCGATGCGAGTCCAAGAGGAAATCGTCCGGCAAACGAAAATTCTTGGAGAGGCACTTGGCGTAACCGGTCTTATGAATATCCAGTTTGCTGTTCAAAATGAAACAGTCTATATTCTAGAAGTCAATCCACGGGCTTCGAGAACTGTACCCTTCACTTCAAAGGCGATCGGATTCTCTCTGCCAAAGGCCGCAATGCGGATTATGATGGGTGAGTCTCTCTCAAGCCTGGGACTGTCTGGAAGAACGATTCCCGTCCTGCCCTACACTTCGGTCAAGGAGGCGGTCTTCCCTTTCCGGCGATTTAAGGGAGTCGATACCCTTCTGAGCCCCGAGATGAAATCGACGGGTGAAGTGATGGGGATTTCCCGGGATTTCGGGGGGGCTTTCAGGGACGCACAAATCGCTTCGGGCATGGATCTCCCAGTCACGGGAACTGTCTTCGTGAGCGTGAGTGACCGGGACAAGGAGGAGGCTGTTAGGGTGTCGCGCGACTTGGTGTCGCTCGGTTTTGATCTTGTCGCGACGGAAGGCACTGCGCGTCGTCTGGAGGGAGAGGGCATACAGACTCGGAAAGTCAACAAGGTAAAAGAGGGCCGTCCCCATATCGTCGATCTCATCAAGGACGGGAAGGTCCAGCTGGTCATCAATACCGTTTCAGGAAAGCAGGCGCAAAAGGACTCCCTCTCTATCCGGCAGGAAACTCTCCTTCGAAATATTCCTTACTACACGACTATCGAAGGTGCGAAAGCCCTCGTTATCGCCCTTCAGACCAAGGGAACCCCGGACTCCTTGCGCTCTCTTCAGGAGCTTCATCGTTCTATTGTTCTCCCAGAAAAGGCTTGAGCTCCATTCGAACTTTGGCTAAGCTCAAATAAGAGGAGATCTTGAGTCGGATGTCTCGAATGAAAGGGAAGGAGGAGCCTTGATGAACCAAACGCCCATGACACGGGAAGGATATACCCGTCTCCAGGAGGAACTGGACCGCCTGAAGAAAGTGGAGCGTGCGAAAAATATTCAGGATATCGCCGAAGCGAGAGCTCACGGAGATCTCTCTGAAAATGCCGAATACCATGCGGCCAAGGAAAAGCAGTCTTTTATCGAGGGTCGGATCAAAGAGCTCGAGGCCAAGCTTTCTTCCGCAATCGTCGTATCTGCGGCGCATCAGGACCGGGAAAGGGTCACCTTCGGGGCAACTGTTTCATTAAGAAACGGTTCTACTGGAGAAGAAAAGATCTACACGATCGTCGGCCAGGAAGAGGTGGACCTGAAGCGCGGAAGGATTTCGGTTGCATCCCCGGTCGGAAAGGCGCTGGTGGGAAGAAAGGTTGGGGAATCGGTTCTGATCCGTATTCCGGCTGGGGAAATAGAGTATGAAGTCTGCAATATCGTCTATGGAGAATGAGGTCTTTGAGGAGGGTTTTTTCTCTTGAACGCCAAAAAAATTCTGACCCTCGTCCTTTTTTTCCTTGTTGTCCTGATTCCCGCTTTTTTTGTTTTTGGAATCTTTTTCTTCGGCCCGGAGCTATCCCATATTCTTGTAGGTTTATAAAAGTGTTTCAGTATGAAAATTTCTTTTTCGTGTGTTTCGATTTGAGACGTTTTACAAATAAAAGAAGAAGGTCTATCCGAGGACCTGAAGGATTCGTTTTAAGATTTGTATTACTTCATAAAGCTATATGAAATTATTTCCATTTTTGGCATTCATCTTGCACTCTATTTAGCTATGTCGCAGGGATGAACCTCATCTCGGGACGAAGGAGGAGTGAGATGGATTGCCAGCGTTGTCACGGGAAAATGATCGAGGAAGAGTTCAGTGACATCAAGGATGATTCGGGATATTTGAACTTTCGCGGGTGGCGCTGCCTCCTCTGCGGAGAGATCGTGGATTCCGTCATCCTGTCAAACAGGATGAACCGACCTTCACCGATTGTGAGTCGAAACAGAAAGATCATGGCGTACCACTAAATTGAATTGCTCGAAACCGGCGGGACTTTTTCTCCTGCCGGGTGCATTCATCGGGGAGACTCCCCGTTGTACATATCTATTCCCCAGGAGGATCGATACGATGATTACAATGAGTGAAAAAGCGGTCGAAAAGGTTAACGAGTACCTGAAGTCTGAGAACAAGGAAGGATATGGTCTTCGCGTCTATGTGTCCGGTGGCGGATGTCACGGTTTCCAATACGGCATGTCTTTCGAGGAAGCTCCGGGCGAGATGGACCAGATCGTCGAGGAGGCCGGGGTGAAACTCTTCATCGATGCCCAGAGTTACCCCCTCCTTTCCGGAGCGACGGTGGACTATGTCGAAAACCTTTACGGATCGGGTTTTGCCATCAAGAACCCGAATGCCAAGTCTTCCTGCGGATGCGGAAGCTCTTTTTCCGTCTGACCGTCGGAATACGTTCGCGCCCTCTGTCGCGAGGCCCCGTCCAAGGATGGGGTCTCGTTTTTTTTGTTTTTTTCCTGGGATTTCTGACCCTTTTCCCTTTCGCGGACGCGCGGGCGGTTCCTCCTGCCTTTTGTCCCCCGATTGTTACCCTGGTCGGATATGTGGAGCGTCACAGCCGTCCGTCTCAGCCCTTACCGGTGGCTCTGCGGATCGGACGAGCCCTTCTTGAAGCCTCCCGAAAAGCCCGTCTCCCCCTTTATCTCCTTGTCGCCCTCGCCCAGGAAGAGTCCTCCTTTAATCCCGAAGCTGTCAACGACGCCTCCCAGGATTACGGACTATTCCAAATTCATTATCCCTTCTGGAAAAAATATTTCAGAAAACGGGTAGGAGGAAACGATCTGCGAATGCGAAGATCCGATATCATGGGAGTCGAGGTAAACGCTCAAATGGCCGCAGACATTCTGTCCTATGATCTGAAACTCTCCGGTGGGGATGTGGTCCAGATGCTTGGCAGGTACTCCGGCAGGACCGGCCACGCCCATGATAATTATATCCGGAACATTCTTCGTTACAGTCTTTTATTCAAAAGATTTGAAAGCCTGGAGCATGGGCCTTGTCCGCCATCCTGAAAAGCTATCGGGCGTGCACTCTATCCCGGCCTCCGTGTTTCGCTTCATACATCATTCGGTCGGCAAGGGGGATCAGATCTGATTCACGGGACACATCGTCCGGGAAGGTGGAGATTCCGATACTCAAGGTGATTTTGCCCGCGACCGGATGGACTAGTTTCTTGACGGAATTCCGGATCCTTTCCGCGATTTGGACGGCGCGCGCCTTCCCGAGTCCGGGAAGGATGACCACGAACTCTTCGCCGCCGTAACGTCCAAAACCATCTCCCGCACGAAGTGCTTTTCCGATCGCTCCTGTCACATCGACGAGGACTGAATCGCCGACCCCATGGCCATATGTGTCGTTGACCTGTTTGAAATGGTCTATGTCCAGCATGAGAACCGACAGGGACTCCTGGCTTGCCCGGGCATTCTGGTAGGAAAAGTTGAGAAATGCGTCAAGAGAGTCACGGTTCAGGATCTTTGTCAGGGAATCATGTTCTGATTTTCTCTTCAGGACAAGTCGATGCGCGAAAAGCGCGTGGCTGGTCTGGAGGACGGGGGCCGATAGTTCCAGGGCATTTTGAAATTCACTCTCGGGGATCGGGTTGTTGGGGGGGAAGGGGGGGGGGAAAATCAGAAGAAAAGGGATGTTGGATGAAGATCCTTGCACCAGTTTGAAAACGACGACTCTGTTGGATCCCGTCAGTGGAAGATGGGAGATGCCTGTTTTTTCCGGGTCGAAGTCGTCGAAGTATCCTGTTTTGGCAATGAGTATGGCTCTCAGGGACTCGGTCAGAGGAAAGGAGTCGTCTTCCCTGAATAGATTTTCCGGATCCGATGTTCGGATCGTTATCGAGCGGGTTCTTGTTCGGGATTCGCAGTAGGCGACGGCAGAGGCGGAAAGAAGGGTCCGGAGAGACTGGCAGATCAAGGATTCGTAAGGGATGGCCCGTTCCAGGGGAATCAGGTTCGTCAGGCTCTGGGCGAAGGCTCTGTACCGGTTGAAGATGGCCATGAACTGGTTTTTTGATGCGACCTGCTCTGCGAGAAGGGCGATAATGGAAAATGAAACCCGTGGCCAGGGTGAGCCTGAGGGCGAGGGGATGTCGGGATGAGAATCCTCCATTGCGAGATGGGTGAAGCTGTCAGGAGGAATGTCCTCGATGCGGGAGACGATCGGAATGCCGTCCATGTCCGCCACGATCAGGATGTCGGCGGAGGGAGCGGGGTCCACGATGCCGGTCAGGATCACGTGCCGGTCTGACAACTGCATCAGGGTCTGGACAATGGAATCCCACCTGTCGCCCGAAATATCCTTCGGGCGGATCAGCAGAATCCTGCATGGAACTGTCAAATGATTAGGCATCATCTGTTCCTGGTTCCCCGCTGATGGGTTGAAGAAGAAATTGGCCGACAAGCGGAGTTCTTTTACTGCCAAGGCTAACACAGGAACAGACAAAAGAAAATCTTCCTGCTTCGCCGTGTCTGGAGAAAAATGGTTTTGAACCTTGAAAATTTTCGGGGGAAACCTGTTTTGGACGGAATCGATGCGTGCCAAGGCTTTTCAAGAGCCCGATTCAGAAGGAACCGGTCATTTCTTCCACGACATATTTGACGATCTCCGCCATCGTTGGGTGAATGTGAAGGATTCGTTGGTACTGGTCGATGGTGGCCGAGAATTCGAGGGCCACAGTGATCAGATGGATCAGATCTGATGCTCCGGCTCCGTACATTTCGGCACCGAGAATTTCCCGGGTTTTATCATGGGCCACGATTTTCAGGGCCCCATCGGTCTGTCGATTCACGATTGCCTTCCCAAGATCGGAAAAGGGAAGGTATCCGGTGATAGTCGGAAGGTGAAGGGCATGGGCCTGAAGCTCCGTCAGTCCGACCCGGGCAAACTCGGGATCGGAAAAGATGGCTGTCGGCACGGGGCGGTCCTCGATCTTTCTGGGAACAGCCGAAGCGGCGTTGAAGCCGGCGACCTCTCCGTGATATGTGGCAAGATTCAGGACAGGCAGTGCCCCTGTGACGTCCCCCGCTGCAAATATTCGCGGATTGGATGTTCGGAGCCAGGGGTCCACCCGGATGGCCCGGTGGTGAGAGAGGTGGACATCGGCGGCCAGGGGGTTGAGTATATCGAGGTCCGGCCGGCGCCCTGTCGCGCAAAGGACGCGATCGGCCTCCAGCCGCAGAGGATTGTCACCGATCTTTCCATGAAGGACAGGCCGGTTCGCCGCACCATCAAAATGTTCCGACCGAAATCCCAGATGTACGGTCATCCCTCTCTTCGCCAACGCTGACAGATAGCCCTCTTCAATCCGAATGTCTACATCCGGGTTCCATCGGGACGAGATTTCGACAACGGTAACCTTCACTCCCATCATGGAGAGGTATTGTCCCAGTTCCAGGCCAACGGGACCGGCTCCCAGGACGATGACCGATTCCGGAAGTGTCTCAAGCTCCAGCACGTCGTCGGAGGTCATCGTCCATTTTCCGGAGAGGCCCGGGATATCGGGGATCTTGGGGAGCGAGCCTGTGGCGATCACAGCGCGTTCGAAGTGAACTATTTCTTTGCCGACTTTAGCTGTTTCGGGAGTGAGAAAGCTCACCTCCTCCTCGACCAGCCTGATTCCCGGTATCCCGTCGACGCTCCCGCGTGCTGATTCGGCCATTTCGCCGATCATACGATTTTTCATCCGGACGATGGAGGGAAGGTCGAAGGTAAAGGTTCCGGCATGCCCGATGCCAAGGGCGGCGAGTTCCGTTCGTGCTGCATGAAGCTCATGGGCTGATCGAAGAAGAGCCTTGGAGGGCATGCACCCCTTCAGAATACAAAGTCCGCCAAAGGGAGGAGTGGATGCAAGAAGAACCTCTCGCCCAAGACGGGCTGCTTCACGTGCCGCATATCGGCCGGCAGAGCCACCTCCGATGACAAGGACCTGAACTTTCTTCACGCATCAACCTCTTTGGGTAATATGGGTGAACGGGCATAGCTGCATCCCTGATTTTAACCGAAGAGGAGAAGTATTGCACCGATCCATTTCGGGACGTCCGAATGTAAGGAATTTATGCTTTATAAGGAATAATAAATTGATATTCGCATTTTTTGGGCCATGTATTGCGTTTTTTTTGCCCAACGTGTAGTCTTTGACTCAACGAGGAGTGCGGAGCGGTATCCGGCATCCAGTAGGCAGGGAAAAAGATATGCGAAGACAAGGGCGTCTTCATGACAGGTCATGAAGATGCCCTTTTTTTGTGTTCCGGGCGCGGCGCCTTGTATCAAAGGCGCACTTATCCACAATTCTTTAGGAGAATTAACGAATGACCCCGAAAGAAGTTTTGGACTATGCGAAGAAAAACAATGTGCAGATCGTCGACATCAAGTTCGCCGACCTGCTCGGTACCTGGCAACATTACTCCATGACAGCCCACCAGCTGACGGAAGAGCTGTTCGAGGAGGGAATCGGGTTTGACGGTTCCAGTATCCGCGGATTTCAGACGATCAATGAGTCCGACATGCTTCTTCTGCCAGATTCCAAGTCGGCCTTTCTCGACCCGTTCACCCAGGTTCCGACACTCTCTCTGATTGCCAACATAAAGGATCCGATTTCCGGAGAATCCTATGCCAAGGATCCGCGCTACATTGCCCAGCGGGCGGAGAATTATCTCAAGAAGCTCGCGGACATTTCCTATTGGGGTCCTGAATGTGAATTTTTCGTTTTCGACGATGTTCGTTACGGCTCCGGCTCCAATTTCTCCCACCATTCCGTCGATTCGATCGAGGGAACCTGGAACACGGGTCGGGAGGAGGAGCCGAACCTCGGATACAAGGTGCGCCACAAGGAAGGGTATTTCCCTGTCCCCCCGACCGACTCACTCCAGGATCTTCGAACCGAGATGGTGCTGACCATGGAACAGGTCGGGATCCGTTGCGATGCCCATCATCATGAGGTCTCCACCGCAGGCCAGTGCGAAATTGCCATGCGTTTCGACACTCTCACCAAGATGGCTGACAATGTCATGAAGTACAAATATGTCGTGAAAAACACCGCCTTCAAGTACGGGAAGACCGCGACCTTCATGCCCAAACCCCTCTTCCAGGACAACGGATCCGGAATGCATGTCCACCAAAGCCTCTGGAAGGCCGGCAAGAACCTCTTCTACCAGAAGGGCGGATATGGGGACATTTCCGAACTTTGCCGCCACTACATCGGGGGGCTGATTCATCACGCCCCGGCGCTTCTGGCGTTTATCGCCCCGACCACCAACTCCTACCGCAGGCTCGTTCCGGGATACGAGGCTCCCATCAATCTCATGTATTCAAAACGGAACCGTTCGGCCTGCGTGCGGATCCCGATGTATTCGAAGAGCGAGAAGGCCAAGCGGATCGAATTCCGGACGCCCGATCCCAGCAGCAACCCCTACCTCGTCTTCTCCGCCCTCCTTATGGCCGGACTCGACGGGATCGAGAGAAAGCTCGAGCCGCCGGCTCCTCTCGACAAGGATCTTTATGAGCTTTCCGATCGGGAAAAGAAGAAGATCAAGCAGATGCCAGGAAGTCTCGATGGAGCCCTCGCAGCGCTTGAGAAGGACCATGAATTCCTGCTGAAGGGTGGTGTCTTCACTTCAGAGCTGATTGAGACATGGATCAGCCTGAAGACCAAGCGGGAAGTGGATGCCGTTCGCCTTCGGCCCCATCCGCACGAGTTTTTCCTTTATTTCGATGTTTAGTATTTCGGTTGCAACAATCGGCAATGGGGCCACCGGTTTTTGATTCCCGGCCCCTAACGTGACAAGGAGGGCCTGGACACGATTTTCTGTTCAGGCCTTTTTTTTGGTGGAGACCATGAACCACGAACAAAAAATCATACGGGAGCTCACAGCCTTCTTCGAGATCAGCCGGGAACTCGCCAGTTCTCCCGATCTCGATTCTGCGCTGGACCATATTCTTGGAATCATGGATACCCAACTGAATCTCCATCGCGGGGCAATACTTCTCCTGAAGCGTGATACGAACGAACTCATGACTGAACTCGCCTACGGGATGTCCGACGAAGAGAAGAAAAAGGGGCGTTTCAAGATCGGGGAGGGAATTACGGGAACGGTCCTTTCGACAGGATTGCCGATCATTGTTCCCGATATCGGAGCCGAACCCCGGTTTTTGAACAGAACGGGTGCCCGAAAGGGCGTGGGGCGCAAGAAAATGGCCTTTATCGCCGTCCCCCTCATCTTTCAGGGGATGAAGCTAGGCGTTCTTTCGGCAGATTGCGACATGTCGGAAGGGGAGCGTGATCTCGAGGAGGACAAACGGGTTTTGTCTATAATCGGGTCCACGATTGTTCAGGCGGTCCTTCTCCGGCAGCGGTTTTCGGAAGAGAATCAGCGGCTGATCGACGAGACCCACCGCCTCGAACATGCCCTGAAAGACCGATATACCATAGACGGATGGATCGGACGATCGAAGGTGATGAACCAGATTGCCGAGTCTGTATACCAGGTTGCGGCCAGTCGGGCGACAGTGTTGATTCAGGGAGAGAGCGGGACCGGGAAGGAGGTCATCGCAAAGGCGATCCATTTTTTGAGTCCCCGTGTGAAAAAGCCCTTTGTTCAGATCAACTGTGCCGCGATCCCGGAGACCCTCCTCGAAAGCCAGCTGTTCGGCCATGAAAAAGGGGCTTTCACGGGAGCGCATATCGCCAGGCCGGGAAAGTTTGAAGCCGCAGACACCGGAACGATCTTTCTCGATGAAATCGGTGAAATCACCCCGGCGGTTCAGGTAAAGCTCCTTCGCGTCCTCCAGGAACGCTCGGTAGAGAGAATAGGCGGAAATCGTGTCATTCCCGTGGACGTTCGCATCATCGCCGCCACAAACCGAAATCTCGAGGAGATGATCCGGAGAAACCTGTTCCGTGAGGATCTCTACTATCGCCTGAATGTAGTCCCTCTCTTTCTGCCCCCCTTGCGGCAGCGAAAGGAGGATGTTCCCCTCCTCGTCGAGCATTTTCTGGACCGATTCAACCGGGACAACGACCGGACTGTGGTTGTGGAGCCAGGCGCGATGGATATGCTGGTGAACTATGATTGGCCCGGCAATGTTCGGGAGCTTGAAAACATGATGGAACGTCTGGTCGTGATGGCGCATGGGTCCACCATCACGCGGGAGGATGCGGTGCGGGCGATGACGATCTATCCCAAGGCCCCTCATTCGGAGCGTGAACCGGCAGCAGGTGGAGGTGTAGGCACCGGGCGACCCCATGAGTCTTCGGAGGGAATTCCAGCGATGGGGGATGCCACAGAAGGACTTCTTGGGGCGGTATCGAGCCTTGAAAAGGAGCAGATCGAGGCGGTCCTGAAGAGGTATGGATATGTCAAAACCCGCGCTGCCCGGGCTCTTGGAATAACGCCCAGGCAACTTCGTTATCGCATGATGAAGTATGGAATCGAGGACATCATTCCCTGACCTCTATGCCAGCCGAAGCCCGATTTCCTTGAGTTGGGCCGAATCGACGGGAGCCGGAGCCTGAGTGAGAAGGCAGCTTCCTTTTTGGGTCTTGGGAAAAGCCATGACATCCCGAATGGAGTCCCGGCCGAGAAGAAGCATGGCCAGACGGTCGAGGCCTATGGCCATGCCGCCGTGCGGGGGAGCCCCATAGGAAAGGGCTTCAAGGAGAAATCCGAACCGTCTTGTGGCCTCCTCCTCTGTCATCCCGATCAGGTCGAAGACCCTTCTCTGAAGTTCGATCTCGTGATTCCTGATACTCCCTCCCCCCACCTCCGTTCCATTATAGACAAGATCGTAGGCCAACGACCGGGTCAGCTCCGGAGTATCGGCAAGGATCGCCATGTCGTCCGGGTGGGGAGCGGTAAAGGGGTGATGGACCGCTTCATAGCGTTTTTCGTCGGGATTCCATTCGAGCAGCGGAAAGTCGACAACCCAGAGTAGGGCTGTTTTTGAGGAGTCGATAAGCCCGGCGATCTTCGCGACATGGGTCCTGAGAAGACCCAGGAGCTTGAGTGTCTGGGGAAGGGTGTCTGCGATGAAAAGAAGCAAGTCTCCCGGCTCCGCTTCCATGGTCACCGAGATTTCTTTTTGGAGGGGTTCAGGAATGAACTTGAGGATGGGGCTTGCCGGTCCAGTCTGCTCGATCTTTATCCATGCGAGCCCTTTTGCTCCCTGTCCCTGGGCCCAGGCAGTCAGGTCCTCGACTTCCTTTCGACTCTTGGAGGCTCCTCCCGGAAAACGGATGCCCCGCACCGTGCCTCCGTTACCCAGCGTTTGAGTGAAGACGGCGAAGGAGGTGTTCTGGGCAATTGAGGAAATGTCTACAATCGGGATTCCAAAGCGAAGATCCGGTTTGTCGCTTCCGTATTTCTCCATAGCTTCGGCATGGGTGAGACGCATGAAAGGCCGTGAGAGGGTGATGTTCTTGAAGGTTTTGAAAATGTCGCAGAAAAGCCCCTCGATGATTCCCAGAAACTGATCCCGTGTCAAAAAGGATGCCTCAATATCGATCTGGGTGAATTCGGGTTGGCGGTCTGCGCGAAGATCCTCGTCCCGGAAGCAGCGGGCCACCTGGAAGTAGCGCTCGATCCCTCCCACCATCAACAGTTGCTTGAATAGCTGAGGAGATTGGGGGAGAGCATAGAAGGAGCCGCGCTCGAGACGGGACGGGACGAGAAAGTCCCGCGCACCTTCCGGCGTCGATCGGGTGAGAAGCGGGGTTTCGATATCCCAGAAGTGATGAGCAATCATATGGCTTCTGATCAGGGATGTCAGTTCGGAGCGGAACCTGAGCGCCTCCATCAATTGAGGGGATCGCATGTCGAGATATCGGTGGGTCAGACGCAGACTCTCGGAAACACCTTCGTTTTCTCCCACAGGAAATGGAGGAGTGAGGGCTGCATTGAGGACACGCAGTGTGGAGACCCGGATCTCAAGATGGCCCCCGGCCCTTTCCGAGTTGATTGTCCCTTCGGGGCGGGAAGCCAGGGTCCCATGGATCGACACGACCCACTCGTCCCTGAGCGTCTTTGCCATTGTCTCCATGACAGGGTGTTCCTTGGCGTCGATCACGCACTGCATTCGGCCGGAGCGATCGCGGAGCTCTATGAAAAGGAGGCCTCCATGGTCCCGGACAGTGTGAACCCATCCTGCGACAGTGACGGCAGAGCCCGGAGAAAAGCTGTAAAGATCGGCAATGAAGTGGGAACGATACATCGGATGTCCTCTCAAAAAAATTCAGAAAACCCTTCGGATGGTCATGTTCCGGAACAGGAGCATTCTAGCAAACCGGGGTAAAAATTGAAGCCATGGAACACGGCTTCAGGGGGTGAGCCGCCCCTCGTCGGCGTCGATCAGGTCGAAGGGGGGCAGAGTTCCGATGTCGGGCCGATGGGCGAAGGCCGGATAGGTTTTTTTCGGTGCTCTGTTCTTCTGTCATCAGGGGTTATCGTATCGAAGGAGGTGGACCACACATCTCTTTCGAGAGAAGAGTGAGGTCTCGCATGGGCGTTGACCCAGGCCAATACAGTCTCGTCGTCCGGAGCTGAAAGAATTTCGCGTTCAAGTTCTTCGGGGTCAAGACCGGTAAATTCGAGGAATCGTCCGTCCAGAGGGAAGAGTCCGATGGCTGGATCGGATCCTCTCAGCAGGTTGGAACGATACTCCGGAGGAAGCAGGTCCGCGGCTCTCAGTCGAACCTTGTCGATCAGGCGGGGGAGAATCGCATAACCTCCCAGCCGCTCTCTGGGTGACCGCAGTCTTCGACCAATTTCGCTGTTTCCGGAGTCGTCACTGGAAAAGGTAGAGAGCATGGTAATCTCCGTCATGTCTTTTTCGGACGTGATGGGTTGGTTTTAGCTCCCCGTCCTTTAGGGGCAGACTTTCGGCCCTTGAATCTCGAGTTGCCGTTATCCTGTTTCTGTGGAGGAAAGTCCTCCTCCGGCTTCCTTTTCCTTTTGGCGAAAGGGCTGTTTCCCTCCCTGCCTGGTGCTCCCTCTTTCCGGAAGGTCCCGGAGGAACGGGAGGGACGCCCGGAACGCTCCGGGGGGGAGGAGCCTTCTTCGGAAAAGCGTCTTCGGGGACGGTCATTGTCCGATTCCCGGGAAGGGGCGGGTCTC
>JAJYPO010000212.1 GCA_021795275.1 Nitrospirota bacterium
TCCAGATCGTGAGCCTGTTCGCCTGGGCGATCGTCCTGTTCTGGGACTTCAGGGCCCTGTCGCGAATGGCCTCCCGGCTGGGACAGGCGGCAGAAACCGTCCGCCTCGCATCAAGGCGCGACCTGACCCGGCGATCGTCGGTGGACGGACCGGACGAGGCCGGCGAGGTCGGACGGGGCATCGACCGCCTGATCGAGGAACTTTCCGGGGTGACCCGCGATCTGAACACGCATGCGCTGTCGATCTCCCGGGAAACCGACCATCTCTCACGGGTCCTGTCGGCCGTCTCCGAGGGATTCCGGGAGGCGGTCGGGACCCTCTCCGATGTTCGTGAAAAGGCCCGTGGTCTGACGGAAGAGTCGAAACGGGAGACCGATCTGGCACTTGAGATGGGACGCGCTTCGAAGCAGGCGGTCTCGGAGGCCGACAACGGGTCGAAGACGGTCCGGAGCGTACTCGAATCGGTCCGATCCTCATCCGAGGAGATATCGAGTCTCGCCAACCGCATCGCCGGCCTCGAGGAAGCGAGCCAGAAGGTGGGAACCATCGCCGGCTCCATCACCGCAATCGCGACCCAGACGAATCTCCTGGCCTTGAATGCCGCGATCGAGGCGGCCCGGGCCGGGGAACAGGGCCGGGGATTCGCCGTGGTTGCGGAGGAGGTCCGGAAGCTTGCCCAGACGACCTCGAAGGCCACAGAAGAGATCAGTACCGCCATTTCGGAGATTCAGACATCCATCGCCGAAACGGTCACCGGCATCCGCAAGGAGGCCAACGCCTTGGCGGATTGCGGAGCTCAGGCGGGCCAAGCCGAAAAGGTCCTCGACTCCCTGTCCGGCATGGTCCGGACCACGGGTCACAACGTCGACATCATCGTAGGGGAGACGGAGGCCCAGAAGAAGTCTTCCGACCGGATCCTGGAGGCGGTGAACGCGCTCGCGACAGTCATGGAGTCCCGGAATCAGGATGTCGCCTCTGCCGTTCCGGCCGTCGAGCGGCTCCGGGAGATCGTCGGCACCCTCTCGGCCCTGACCTCCTCCTTCCGGACCGAACAGGCGGACAATCCTTCCTGAAAGGAAGGGACATGATTCATTTCAAACGGTTTTTCCAGGAGATTTCCGGCGCTCTCCGGGGCCGACGTCATAGGGAGGAGGTTCACTCCGGGGCCATCGCCTCCCTTGTCCGCCTGGGTATATTTCTGGGAAGCCTTTCGGCGATGGTGTTATTGGGAAACGTCGCCTACCTCCTCGTCACCCACCGTGATCTCCACAACCTCCGTGCGCGGGAAGTCGCCTACCGGCATCTGCGGGCCGATCTGCGATCGGTCTCTGCCTCCCTCTTCACCTTGGTCCAGATGCGGGCCCCTCTCACCCCGGCCGGCCGGTCCCTCTTTCGGGGCTACCAGATCCAGGGGGTCTCCACCCTCTCGGACATGATGCGACACCACCCCGTGCTCCTGGAACGGGACCGGGTTCCCCTGCGGGCCCTGACCCAGCTTTTCGTCTACGCCTCCCTCCAGAACTTCGAACGGGAAGGTGTGGCGAACGGCCCTTCCGGCCGACCGATCATACCGGCCGCGCTCGCCTCCCGCATGTACGGGCTGATCCAGTCGATGGATCACCGGATCGAAGAAAATCAACAGGACGTGGGAAAGGAGGCGACCCTGATTCGTCATCGGAGGATGACGGGGGGGATCGTCTCCTTCCTTCTCCTTATGCTGGTCTTTTTCGGGATCTTCACGGTCGAGAGCCGCTCCTTCTCCTTCCTCAAGACGCTCGAGTTCGAAATCGACCTCACTAAACGCCTCCTCATTACCTCCGACGTCATCCGGGAATGGAAGGAGTTCGCCAAGGACCTCCTGCTCCGGATCAACCGGAGTTTTCCGGTCACGTTCCTCTTCACCCTGTTCGCCACCCCGGAGGACACCTACGAGGTCTATATCTTCTGGAACGGCTTCCCGTCGGATCCGGTTCGCGATTTTTTCGAAGGGACAATCGCGGAACGGGTCCGGGAAGCCTCCCTGATTTCCCCGGAAAAAAACCTCGCCTTCTTCCACGAGATCGCCGATGGGGCCCATTCCCTGTCGAAAGAGATTTTTCGGGAGATTCTGCTCGAAACCGAGACGCTCCTTCTGGAACGTCCCCAGATCGGTGGCATCGTCGGCGTCGGTCTGTCCGGCAATGATTCGGATCCCATCAAAAAAATGGTCGTCCGGGGATTTCTCGTCTCCGTCCTGAACGTGCTGGGCTCCGTCAAGGCGCTTTCCCTGTACAACAAGGAAATGGAATTCTTCGCCGTCCGCGATCCCCTGACGCGCCTGTTCAATCAGCGGATCTTCTGGGAGCTCCTCGAGTACGAGGTGGGGCGCGCCTCCCGCCATGATTCGCCCTTTGTCCTGTGCGTGATCGACCTCGACGACTTCAAGCGGGTCAACGACACCTTCGGCCACACCGTGGGAGACGACTTTCTCAAAGCCATGTCGGATCTTTTGATGGGAGAGATCCGGCTGGGCGACATTCTGGCCCGCTACGGGGGAGACGAGTTTGCCCTGATCCTCCCCGAAACGGATCTGGCCGGGGCCCTCTCCTTCATCGAGCGGCTCCGTGGAAAGATCGCCGCCTTCCGCCTCGATCCCGGCGAAGGGCGTCCCGCCATCGAGGCGGCGGTCTCGATCGGACTGGCCGTCTTCCCCGCCCACGCCCAAAATCCCCAGGATCTTTTTACCGTCGCCGACCAGATGATGTACCGGGCCAAACAGGCGGGGAAAAACACTGTCCTGGCCCCTACGGTCGAGGAGGCGATCCATGTCCATAAGGCCGGGAAACGGGAGGCCCATCTTCTGGACCTCGTCCGGAATCTGCGCGTCGTCCCCTACTTCCAGCCCTTCGTGGATCTCGCGACGCGTCAGGTGACGGGCTACGAGGTCTTGGCCCGCCTCGAAGAAGCGGGCGGACAGATCGTCCCGGCCGCAGAGTTCATCGCCCTGGCGGAGAAGGCGGGCCTCGCCGCCGCCCTCGACTTCGAGGTCCTGGACCGGGCGCTTTTCCTGGCCGACGAACGGTCCCTTTCCGGGCAGTTTTTTTTCAATCTGACCCCCTCGTCCATGGCCGTCCCCGACTTCGTGCGCCGAATCCAGGAGACTGTCGGCCGCCATTCCCTGCCCCCCTCCCGCCTCGCCTTCGAGATCACCGAGCGGGAGGCGATCAAGAACGTCCGGGTCGTGGAGACCCTGATCCGGGAGCTGAAGGAGCTTGGATTTCAATTTTCAATCGACGACTTCGGGGCAGGATTCTCCTCGCACCACTATCTGCGGGCCTTTCCCGTCGACTATCTCAAGATCGACGCCCCCTTCCTCCAGGGAGCCGGGCGGGGGCATTCCGTGGACATCGCGATCGTCCAGAGCATCGTGAAGCTCGCCACCTCTTTGGGCGTCCGGACGGTGGGGGAAGGGATCGAAACACACGCCGATCTCGATGCAGCGACGGTCTGCGGGGTCACACTGGGACAGGGGTATTTTCTGGGGAGGCCGGCTCCGCTTGCGCCTGCCGGGCCCGACGAAACGCTCCGGTCAGAGTCGTAATAATAGGGAGATCTCTCGTGGCTCTTTTCACAGACCGGCAATCCGATCGCGGCCCCCGGTCAACACCAGAT
>JAJYPO010000213.1 GCA_021795275.1 Nitrospirota bacterium
ACGGAACCGGCCTGATCAAGGTCTACTTCCACCAGGGCCAGAGCATCGCGGGGGCCATCGCCCAGATCAACGCCGTTTCTGAAACCCTTCTCCGGATCGCCCCTCCGGGCACCGTTCCCCCCAACATCATCCAGTACAACGCCAGCAATGTCCCGATCGCCGAGCTTGAGATCGGAAGCCGGACCGTCTCCGAGCAGAAGCTCTACGACTACGGCCTGAACTTCATCCGGGTCCGACTCTTCACCATCCAGGGGCTCTCGACCCCTGCCCCCTTCGGCGGCAAGATGCGCCAGGTCATGGTCGACATCAACCCCGACCGGCTCTACGGGTACGGCCTCTCTCCCAACGACATCGTCCAGACCCTGACCAGCTCGAACATCATTGTCCCCGCCGGCACAGCGAAGATCGGGAACCAGGAGATCGACATCATGATCAACGGGAGCCCCTCGACCCTCAAGGGGCTGGGGCTCCTTCCGGTCCGGGAGATCCAGGGGCGCATCGTCCGGCTCCGGGATGTCGCCACGGTCCACGACGGCTACGCCGTCCAGGAGAACATCGTCCGCGTGAACGGCCACCGTTCCACCTATCTCGCCATCTACAAGCATGCCGACGCCTCGACCCTGGCTGTCATCTCGAAGGTGCGGGCCCTGCTTCCGATGATCCAGGCCTTCTCCCCCCCGGGCATCAATTTAAAGCTCGTCTTCGACCAGTCGGTCTTCGTCAAGAATGCCCTCCTCGATGTGCTCAAGGAGGCCGGAATCGGCACGATCCTGGTCTCCCTCATGATCTATCTCTTCCTTCGGGATCTCCGTTCCTCCTTCATCGTCTTCCTCTCCATCCCTCTCTCGATCCTGACCGCGCTATTCTTTCTCAAGCTCTTCCACCAGTCCCTGAACATCATGACCCTGGGAGGGCTCGCCCTGGCGATCGGGATGCTGGTCGACGACGCAACCGTGGCCATCGAGAACATCGAGCGGAACCGCACCCTCTCCCCCGAACCCCTCCGGGCCGTCTGGGACGGGGCCAACCAGGTAGCGGTTCCGGCCTTCGTGGGAACGATGGCCATCATCATCGTCTTCTTCCCGGTGATCCTCCTCAGGGGCGTCTCCCAGTTCCTCTATACCCCCCTCGCCTATGCCGTGGTCTTTGCCATGCTGGCCTCCTACGTCCTCTCCCGAACCATGGTCGTCACCCTCTCCATGATGCTTCACCGGGGAACCACCTCCCATGGGGAGGAGCCTTCCTCCGGCTTCCAGAGGGGATTCGACTCGTTCCGGGACCGCTACCGGACTCTCCTGGCAGGGGCTGTGGCCCATCCCGGCAGGACGATGGGACTCTCCCTCGTGGTGATCGCTCTCTTCCTTCTTCTTCTTTCCAGCGTGGGACTCGACTTCTTCCCCGAGACCGACGCTGGGCTTCTGGCCCTCCACATGCGGGCCCCCATCGGCTCCCGGGTCGAGGTGACCGACCAGTATGCCAAGGAGGTCGAACGGGAGATCCGAAAGATCATTCCCCCGGGGGAGATCGATTCGATCGACGTCAACATCGGCCTTCCGGTCTACTACAACCTGGCCTTTTACCAGACCGACAGCATAGGCCCTGGAGACGCGGACTTCCTGATCTCCCTCAAGTCCCGCCACCACTCGATCTTCGGCTACCAGGAGCAGATACGCCAAACCCTCTATCCCCGATACCCCGAGCTCTCCTTCTGGTTCAAGCCCCCCGACATCATCAGCCAGGTCCTGGATTTCGGCCTCTCGGCCCCCATCGACATCCAGGTCGAGGGCCGGGACCTTGAAACCTCCGACCGGATCGCCCGGAAGATCCGTCAGATCGTGCGGAATGTCCCCGGCGCAGTCGACGTGGCCATTCCCCAGGTCCTCCACTATCCGGCGGTCTATGTGAGAACGAACCGGGACAATGCCATCCTGGTCGGCATGACCCAGAACGACGTGGCCACCAACCTTCTGGTCTCGCTCGCCTCAAGCTCGCTCATCGCCCCCAACTACTGGGTCAACCCGAAAAACACCGTCAACTACATCGTGGCGGTCCAGACCCCCACCACCAGGATCGCCACCATGGGGGAGCTCGGCCACCTCCCCCTCCGGCCGGCCCAGACCTCGGTCTCCAATCTCATGGCGGCCCTCCAGGTGCCCCAATCCTCCCCCACGGTCCAGTATCTGTCCAACATTGCCGATATCCGCCTGGGGACCACCCCCGGCTCCATCACCCACTACACCGTCCAGCGGGTCGAAGACGTTCTGGTCAATACCCAGGGGCACTCCCTGGGCTCGGTCTACCGCGGCATCCGGGCGGCCCTCAAAGGGTTTTCCACCCCCCCGGGAACGATCCTCCGCTTCCGGGGCCAGAGCGCCGAAATGTTTGATTCCTTTAAAAACTTCGGGATGGGCCTCATCCTGGCCGCCCTCCTGGTCTACCTGCTCCTGGTGATGAACTTCCAGTCCTTCCTCGATCCCTTCATCATCCTCATGAGCGTCCCGGCCGGTCTCTCCGGAGTGGCGCTGGCACTTTTTGCCACCCGCACGACGTTGAATGTCGAATCGGCCATGGGAGCGATCATGGTGGTGGGGGTGGCGACCGCCAACAGCATCCTGGTGGTGACCTTCGCCAACGATCTTCGGGGAGAAGGGCTATCGGCCGCGGAGGCGGCGGTCAGGGCGGGGGCGACGCGCCTTCGGCCGGTGCTCATGACGGCCACCGCCATGATCCTGGGCATGCTCCCCATGGCGCTGGGGCTGGGGAGCGGAGGCGAACAGAACGCTCCCCTGGGACGGGCGGTGATCGGAGGACTGATGGTCGGCACCGTCTCGACCCTCTTCCTGGTTCCGACCCTCTACAGCGTTCTTCGGAAGAAGATCCCCAACCGGTTCCGCTTCGACGAGATCTTCCGGAGGGCCCTGGGCCACGACTGAGGACGGGAGAACCACCGGAAGCCGCCGGAGGAAGGAACCGTCATCCAATGACTGGCTTTTCTTCCAGGACAAATGAGATGAGGTCATTGTAAAAGCGCTCAAGGAAAGGGCCTTGTCCCATGGACGAAGTGCCAAAGCAGAGCACAGGGAGATCCTGAAAGGAGGTCCTCCAGCGTCCAAAGCGCCAGTCTATCGCGGAGGGTCTCTCCTCCATGGCCGATGTCGGCCTTGAGAAGGACTTTGACAACTGTCATCGGAATGGCTGAGCGTGTCCCTGATTGACACCATTGTCATCAGCGAGGCCAGAACGTGCAACAGGGCCGATGCGGGGGTCCGCAAATTCTGGCAAAGATCCCGGGAAGAAACGATGTTTCTTCCCGTCCAGGCAGTCGGGGAATGACGGCAGGGTCTTGAATTGATCCGAAGACGGGGCGCCCTCTCCCAAGGTCTCCTCCTTGAGGACTGGCTCGGGATGCTGATCAGGGACTTTGGAGACCGGATCCTCGCATTTGACGCGGACTCTTCCCAGGTTTGGGGGAAGCTGAGGTCGCTTTCCCCCCACAACCCGGTCGACAGGCAGATTGCCTCCATCGCCCTCATTTCCGACCTGACGGTCGTGACACGCGATATCGCGAATTTCGAGGGAACAGGAGTCAGGCTCCTGAAT
>JAJYPO010000214.1 GCA_021795275.1 Nitrospirota bacterium
AACGATGGTCGAATGGACATGCTTGATCCCACGGAGGCCCAAAAGGGCCTTTTCCACCGGAAGGACGATTTTTCGGGTGATTCCGGCGGGAGACTCTCCCGGATCCTGAATCGTGACGCTCACGAGGGGAAATCGGACACGCGGAAAAAGATCGACCCCCAGCTGCAGATAGGAGGAGGCTCCGATAATGCAAAGCCCCGCAAGCAGTGCCAGGACAAGGCCGGGATGCTTGAGGGCGCGGTTTGTCAGGGCCAGGGTCTCACGCCTGTCGGACAATCGTCGGATCCTCGGGAAGTCGAAAAGGTGGTTGTGGGGCCTCAGGGAATTCCTGGCCAAACTTCATGAGGTTACCGGAACCGCCCGCACATGACAAGAGTTCGGCGATGCATTATT
This sequence comes from Nitrospirota bacterium, assembly GCA_021795275.1. The sequence goes on from JAJYPO010000214.1 coordinate 394, forward strand.
ATGGACTCGTAGAGAGATTGCCCTCACACAACAGAGCCTTGGGAGGTTCGATGAATCCCGCAAAAAAAAACCGCCCCGGATTTCTGGCCTTGCTCGCCGGCCCGCTGGCCATCGCCGTATTGCTGTCCCTTTCCTCATGCGACTGGTTCCTCTCCTTTCCGAAGGAAGGGAGCCGGGCTCCCATCACCCACAACCCGGTCCTCCAGGTGGGCGAACGATTCGGAGACATCTGCACGATGAACGTGCCGGATCACCTCCACAGGGAAAGCTTTTCCCATGCGATCTACCATCACCGGCCCATTCTCGTTTTCTTCGGGGCCCCGATCCATTGCACACCCTGCGTCCACGAAGATCGCGTTGTCCAGGGCCTCCAGGGAACCTACCATCAGGACATGGCCTTCATCCATATCGACGATTACGAGGATTCGGAGCAGAAGGTGGTCCGGGAATGGCGCGTCCATGGCGAACCCTGGGTCGCCGTCATCGACCAGGAGGGCGTCATCCGGAATGTCATACCGGGAGACGCCAACTATTACTCTCTCAACCGGATGATCAAGAAAATTCTTCGCTGACCTTTCGCTCCAGCCAACGGAGCGCTTCGGCGGCATCGCGAAGGGCCCCTGTCCGCTGCAGCACTCTCACCTCGGCCAGGATCGTTCCCCTCATCGCGGGAGGAATCCGGGGATGGAGAAGAAGGGCCTCCCCCCCTATGAGAGGGGGGGCCCAACGCTCCCTGGCAACATATTCTTCCCAGAACTCGAGATCCGATTCCCGTCCGGTGAGGGTCAGAAAAAGAACCCGGTCCATGTCGAGCCGGTCGGCTGCAGCACGCATCTTTCCCCGGTCCCGACCGGTGTTCCGCTCCAGTCCGACATAGAATCCGGGAAAAGGCCAGCCTTCCCGCCCATAGAATACCCGCTCCAGCCGTTCCCTGAGCTTCGCCCCGAGACCCAGCCTTTCCGCCGCCGCATGGAAGCGCCTTCTGGGAAGTCCTGCCAGGAGGGCCAGAAAAAACATGTCGCGCTCCAGCGGCTCTCCTGGCGGCACCGGGGCCCCCCGGGCGGCCCCCAGGGTCCGAAAAAGACCTCTGAAGCGGAGCCATCTCCGGAGTCTCTGGCGTCGGGGACGCGAAAGGGCAGAAATTCCCGCGAGGGACTCCAGAATCCGGGAGGAGAACAAGAGCTCCAGAACGTCCAGGGGATCCGGCTCGAGGAGGACCCGCTCGATTTCACGGAAGACGCGGGCTCCGCCCACGCGGTCCCAAAGGCCCGGCGCTCCGAGGGCCTGTTCGAGAGCCCGTTCCAGAAGGGCCTCCCCGGACAGCCCCAGCCGGACCGAAAAGCGTGCCCAGCGGAACAGTCTGGTCGGATCTTCGAGAAAGGTCTCCTCCTTGAGGGGGCGGATTCGCCCACGCCGGATGTCCTCCCGTCCTCCGGCGGGATCGAGGATCCTCGAGAACCCTCTCTTCTCAGACGACCATTCCAGGAAGACCGCGTTCATCGAAAAGTCCCTCCGCCCGGCATCCTCCTCGATCGAGCCCGGGAAGACCCGGGGAAGCACCCCTGGGAACTCGTAATCTTCCCGGCGGAAGCGGGCCATATCGATCCTGACGGGATGGCCGCCCTCTCCCGCCAGCTCGATCCGGGCCGTCAGGAAACCCGGTTCGAGGCGCAGTTCGGAGCCGAAGGCCCGGGCCACGGCCGGAGCCCAGGAGGAAAGATCCCCGTCGATGACAAGGTCGATGTCGAACCCCAGGGAGAAGGGGCCGAGAAGGAGGAGATCCCGGACCCATCCTCCCACAACATAGAATCGTCCCCCGGGGGGTGCAGGAATCCGTTCGAGAATTGTTCTCCATTGCGGACCGGGATCCGGCAGATGGACCACGAATCGCTCCCTCGTTCGAAGGAAAAGGCGTTGGGGGGCAAGGCTTCAGAATGACCGTGTCCAAAGAGGACTCAACATGTGATACCATCTTTATCCAAAAGAGACAAACGCCCCGCGGGGCCAGCCCCGACCGGGACCAACCCCTAGATCCGGACCGACGATGACACCCCTTTCCACCGCTTCCCTTTCGGATGTTCGCAAGAAGATTCAGTCCGGCCATTATCAGGAGGGTCTGGAAATCCTCTCCCGGATCACGGATCCCTCCGGCGTCGACAGTGCCGTGGAGTCCCTCAGGGGGCAGGCGCTCGAAGGTATGGGCCTGCTTTCCGAAGCGGAGGCCGCCTACTGGAAGGCCCTCTCGACGGAGGTGAGCCGCTCCCCGCACCCCTATCTGTGTCTCGGACTTCTCAAGGACCGCATGGGAGAGCGCGAACGGGGTCTCTGGGTTCTCGAGGAGGGGTTGCGACACTTTCCCCAGGACGTCGACCTTCGAAGGGAAGCGGGGATCCTCTATGGTCTGACCGGCCAATGGCACCGGGCCCTGCCCTCGATTCTCGGGGCGTACCGGGACGCCCCCGACCGATCCGAAAACATCATGGCGTTTGGGCCGGCGGTCGACCGCATGGAGCTCGTCGAGCTCTATGGCGAGATGCACCGGGCCTTTTCCCGACTCCTCGAACGGAGCCCGAACAATCCTGACGTCCAGGACTGGTATGGAAGGTCTCTCGAGCGGATTGAAAAATCCGGGCAGGCCCAAAAGTTCTTTCGAGGACTCCTCAGAAAGTCTCCACGGGACAAACGCCTTCTCGCCCATGTCGCCCGGATCTCCCGAAACACCAACGAAACGGCAAGGGCCCTCGACACCTACCGCCTCCTCATGGAGGAAACCGGGGAAACGCCCGATCTCTTTCTGGCGATGGCCGAAACCCACAAGATGGCCGGGAAGCCCCTGGCAGCCCTCCCGCTCATCCGGCAGGCCCTTGGGCTGGACCCTGACAACCCCGAGGCCCGACTTCTTCTGGGCCTGGTCGCCGTGGACCAGGGGGACGCCGAAAAAGCCCAGGATGCCCTCGCCGGGATCGACAGCGCCACCGCACACTATCAGCTGGGCGAGCTCTTTCTCAGGAAAAAGGAGCCCCGTCGGGCCGCCGGAGCCCTGGCCAGGGGATTCGCCCTGCGACCGGACCCTTATCATGCCCCGGAGCTTCTCGGCATTCTTCTCGACGAAGGAGAGGACCTCCTCTTTCTGGAGACGCTCGCCTTTCTCCGGATCCTCTTCCCCAGGACGAAGGTCTCTTCAGGCCTTTTCAGGAGA
>JAJYPO010000035.1 GCA_021795275.1 Nitrospirota bacterium
GATCTCTTGATCGCCAGAAGAACGCGGGAAATTTCGCCTCCGGAGGCCACTTGACCCAATGGACGCTCCGGCATTCCCGGGTTGGCCGAAAAAAGAAATTCCACCCGCTCCCTTCCGTATGGGCCGCCCAGGGGATCGGGATAGGGGACAAGGGAGACAGAGAAAGAAGGATCTTCGATCCGCAGGCAACGAAGAACGTCACACACCTCAGAAGAAAAGCCCTCCGAAGCGGCTCTGCGTCTCTCCCCCAGACCTTCCCCGATCTCCAGGAGCCTGCCTTCGCAATCACGGATGCGACGATCCGTCTCCTCGAGGGCCTCGTCTGACGACAGGGACTCTGTCATCATCGCCTGCTCCAGATGGCCGACGAGCTCCTCCGGCCGGACATGATACTTCTGGGCGAGCCTTCGATAGAGACTGAAGCGGGACTCCAGAGCCGAAAGGCGCTCCGGATCCATCTCGAGTGATTCCCGGTAATGGTGAAGCTCGTGGGCGGAATCCTTCAGAATCTCTATCGCCTCGCCCAGGGAGCCCCGGACGTCCTGCATAGTCGTGTCGAGGGAAAGAATATGGTCGAGATCGGAGACGATCCGCCCAAGGTGGGAAAGGACGCTCTCCTCATCCTCATAAAGGGCTCCGTAGGATCGGCCCGTCAGAAGAAGAATTTCCTGGAGATTGAGCTGGGCCGACAGGGTCTTTGAAAGCTCCTCGAACTCGCCCGGACGACCGGACAGAGTCTCCGCATCTTCCTGCATCCTGATTCGTTCCTCCCGTTCCCGCAGGTCACGCTCCCGGAGGTCTGCAATCTCCTCCCTCTGCCTCCGGAGGGTCAGGATCTCCCGGCGCAGAGCTTCGAAACTGTCGGCAAGACCGGAGGTCCTGGCAAAGGCATCGAGGTAGTGGCGATGCACCTCGCTTTGGGAAAGGCGGTGATTGTCCCCTTGGCCGACAATGTCGAAAAGGATATCGACAAGAGTCTGGAGTTGGGCATTGGAGATGGATTGTCCGTTGACAGTCTGTCTGAATCGGCCGGTCGAGGACACGACGCGGCGGATGACGATGTCCTCGCCGGGAGCTAGGAGTTCGGAGAGGGATTCGGGAATCGGAAGGGAAGGAGAAGAGAAGGAGGCTTCGACAACCCCCTCAGGGTAGCCAGGGCGCACTGTCAGGCCCCGGGGCTTTTGCCCCGAGACCAGAAAAAGTGCGTCAACAAGAAGGGACTTTCCGGCGCCCGTTTCTCCGGTAATGACCGTCAGCCCTTCCTCGAAGGAGATCGACATCTCCTCTATCGTCGCAAAGGCTGAGATGCGGAGATGGGAGATCACCCTTGTCAGGCCGCCAGAAGCTCTTCGATCTTTTCCTTGAAGGTCTTCTTGCTCTGGGCCCCGACGAGCTTGCTCACCACCTTTCCGTCCTTGAAGAAGATCAAGGTCGGAATTCCCATAACCTGGTACCTGACCGCAATATCCTGGTTGTCGTCGGTATTGAGCTTCATGAAGGTCACACGCCCCTTGTACTCTTCCGCCAACTCGTCCACCACGGGCGCAACCATGCGACATGGTCCGCACCAGGGGGCCCAGAAGTCGACCATGACCACCCCCTTGGACTCAAGGACACGCTTGTCCCATTCGGCCGTAGATACCTCCGCAACATTTGCACTCATCGATTCATTCCTCCTCGGATCAGGTTTTGACACAAATCTTTTGTTTTCCAGGACCGGGAACCGCCCCCCAAGAGAGAGGCCCACGAGATCTCCATGTCTCTTCATTTTACATCATCCGGGATCGACGGCGAAACCTGTCCGGACAAAAAAAAAGGGGGGGAAAGATCCCCCCCTTCGAAAACGAAAAAACCTAGTACATGTCTCCCATTCCGCCGGCACCAGGCATGGCAGGTCCCTTGGCTTCCTTTTCTGGGATTTCACAGATCATGACTTCCGTGGTCAGGAGCAGACCGGAGACAGAGGCCGCATTCTGGAGCGCAGTACGGGTCACCTTGGTAGGATCGATGATCCCGGCCTGAATCATGTCAACGTAGGTCTCCGAGGCCGCATCGAATCCCATGGATCCCTTTTCATGACGGACTCTCTGGAGAACAACGGACCCTTCGAGACCGGCATTGTGGGAGATCTGGCGAAGCGGCTCTTCAAGCGCCCGCTTGATGATATTGACGCCAATCTTCTGGTCTCCTTCCGCCTTCAGGTGCTCAAGGACGGCCGAGGATCTGAGAAGGGCCACACCACCGCCAGGGACGATTCCCTCTTCGACGGCGGCCTTTGTCGCATGAAGGGCATCTTCCACGCGGGCCTTCTTCTCCTTCATTTCGGTTTCAGTTGCGGCTCCGACATTGATCACCGCCACACCGCCAACAATCTTGGCAAGGCGCTCCTGAAGCTTTTCACGGTCATAGTCGGAGGTGGACTCTTCAATCTGGGCCTTGATCTGCTTCACCCGGGCCTGGATCTTGGCATGTTCGCCGGCACCCTCGACAATCGTCGTATTGTCCTTGTCGATGGAGACCCGCTTTGCACGACCGAGGTCGGACAGCTTCACGTTCTCAAGCTTGAGACCCAAGTCTTCGGCGATCATGGTGCCATTCGTAAGGACGGCGATATCCTCGAGCATGGCCTTTCTCCGGTCACCAAAGCCGGGAGCCTTGACAGCCGCCACGTTGAGGGTCCCCCGAAGCTTGTTGACGACCAGGGTTGCCAGGGCTTCTCCTTCGACCTCTTCGGCGATGATGAGAAGAGGGCGTCCCATCTTGGCGATCTGTTCGAGAATGGGGAGAAGGTCCTTCATGTTGCTGATTTTCTTTTCGTGAATCAGGATGTAGGGATTGTCGAGAACAACCTCCATGCGCTCCTGATCGGTGACGAAATAGGGAGAGACATACCCGCGGTCAAACTGCATCCCTTCCACCACATCAAGGGAGGTCGTCATGCTCTTTGCCTCTTCGACCGTGATCACCCCATCCTTACCGACCTTGTCCATGGCATCGGCGATGAGTCGGCCGATCTCGGAGTCATTGTTGGCGGATATGGTGGCAATCTGGGCGATCTCTTTCTTGTCCTGGCAAGGCTTGCTGAGCTTTTTGAGTTCCTCGATCACCGCAACAACAGCCAGGTCGATCCCACGTTTGATGTCCATGGAATTGGCGCCGGCCGTCACATTTTTGACCCCTTCGCGGTAGATGGCATGGGCAAGGACTGTGGCCGTGGTCGTTCCATCCCCGGCAATGTCGCTTGTCTTGGAGGCCACTTCCTTCACCAGCTGAGCCCCCATATTTTCATAGGGATCCTTGAGCTCGACTTCCTTGGCCACCGTCACACCATCCTTGGTGATGGTAGGAGCACCGAATTTCTTGTCGATGACGGCATTTCTACCCTTTGGCCCAAGGGTCACCTTCACTGCGTCAGTCAGGGCTGTCACTCCGCGAAGCACAGCATTCCGGGCCTCTTCACTGTAAACCATCTGTTTTGCCATATCTTGTCCTCCTGAAAAAACGTTTTGTTTGTTAAACCGGGCAAACCGCTGAATTCTGACTTTTCTTAAACATCAGGCAACAAAGATTCCCAAAATATCTTCTTCCTTCAGAATAAGGAAATCAGTTCCGTCGATGGAGATCTTTGATCCGGAGTATTTGTCGAAAAGGATCGTGTCACCCTTTTTGAGGGACTTCACATCCTCGCCGATTTCCTCAACCTTGCCTTTCTGGGGCTTTTCCTTCGCCGCATCGGGGATGTAGAGTCCTCCCTGAGTTTTTTCGACCTCCTCGGCGTAGCTGACAAAAACACGATCCTTCAAAGGCTTAAATTTCATAGATACCTCCATTTTGCTTGAAGTTGGCCCAAGGTTTTAGCACTCACACCTACTGAGTGATAAAAGGATATCAAAGGATCGGGGAGTTGGCAAGACCCCCCCATTCACGGAGAGGAAGGGAAGAAAGATCCGGAGATTTCAGCAGAAAAATCCGGCCCGGACCAGGGACCCCCGAACATCAGTCGGAAATCTTTCGTTCAAGGATCCTGATCGCGGCGGAAAGCTGGGTATCCGCCTTACCGGAGGGAATGGGGTAGACAAGGTGTTTCTGGATGTTCCCGGAGGGAATGACCACATGATGCTCTTTCCCGTCAGGGTTGAGAAAATGATGCTTCAGATCGACCTCACGAGGAACGGATATGGGCCGGGCTCCATGGGGGATCTTCTCCTTTACGATAAAATCCGGAGTAATGCCATAATCCTGGATGGAGCGTCCCGATGGGGTGAAATATCGGGCTGTCGTCAATCTGAGAGCTGATCCATCGAAAAGCGGAAGAATGGTCTGAACCGACCCCTTGCCAAAGGTCTGGGTTCCGATGATCGTGGCCCGATGATAGTCCTGAAGGGCCCCCGATACGATTTCTGCAGCCGAGGCCGTTTCGGTGTTCACCAGAATCACGACAGGGACTCGGGGAAAATCTTCTCCCCCGTGGGATCGGAAGGCGCGCTCCTGTCTGCGGCCCTTCATCGACACAACCACCTTGTTGTCGGGAATAAAAAGGGAGGAGACATCAACAGCGCTTGTCAGCAGGCCGCCGGGGTTGTTCCGAAGATCGATGACAAGGGCCCCCATGCCACGACGGTCGAGCTTCTTCAGAGTTATGTCAAGATCCCTCGCGGTGTTCTCAGAAAATTCCCTGACAAGCACATATCCGATATGGTTTTTAAGCATGCGATATTTGACCGTATGGATCTTGATAACCTCGCGGACCAGGTCAAAATCCCGAGCCTTGAACACCCCTTTTCGGAAAATGGTGAGGACTACATGGGTTCCGGGTCGTCCCCTCATTGTCCGGACAGCCTTTGCCAGACCGAGAGAGGCCGTGCTCACCCCGTTCACCCGCGTAATCTCGTCTCCGGACTTGATCCCCGCCCGGAAGGCCGGCGAGTCGTCAATCGGGGCCTGGACTAAAATATGGTTCCCCTCCGTGGTGATCTTGATGCCGACGCCTCCGAAACGACCCTGGGTATTGATTTCGAGGTCATGGTATTCCTGCGGGGTCATATATTCAGAGTGCGGATCCAGGGAGGCCACCATTCCCCGGATTGCGCTGTCAAGGACCGGCTGGGCCGGGATCTTGTCGACGTAGTCGTTTTGGATCAAGGCATAGACCATGGAGAAAATCTTGAGGCTTTTGTCCGTTCCCCCATCCGCCAGAACGGCATGGCCCACACCACCAACCAAAATGCCGACAGCAAGCAAGAGAATGATGTTCCCAGTTTTCATGATCAACGCCCAGCCCGATCGTCCCGATCCCTTCTTAAATCCAGAAAAACGCATAGACATCCTTTTAATTTTGGTACTCCCGACCACCCCTCGCCGGGGCCCGGGATTCCTTCAAAGTCCGAACAACATCAACAAATCGTGATTTCAGAATATCATGCATTGACCGGCTTTACAACCACGCCATCCCTCATCGGGAGGAGAGGAAGGTCTCATCGTGCAAGGAATCCCATAGGACTCATGGGCTTTCCCCGTCGTGTCACCCCGAAAAAGAGGGTTGACTGCCCTCGGGTCCCTCCGCGACCGACCGTCCCGATGATTCCCCCTTCGGGAACCGGCTGGCCCTCCCTCGCAAAAATATGGTCAAGATGCCCGTAAAGCGTATAGAGATGGTCTCCATGGGCCAGGATGACGAGTCGACCATAGCCTGAATAGGCGCGGGCAAAGAGAACCTTGCCCCGCCAGGCCGCGTGGACGCGGGAACCGACCGGGGCAGCGATATCGATCCCATCGTGAAAGGTTCCGTATTTCTCGACGATTTTTCCCCGGACCGGCCACATGAACATTGTATGCCCCGGGACCGGAGGGTGTGAAAAGATTTCATGCCGATGGCTCAGACGCCTCATTCGCTCAAGGCGGACGATCAGGTTCATCAGCTTGCGTCGGCGCTTCAGAATGGAACGATTGTCCTTTGCAATGTCCATTTCCTTTTGTTTCAGCCGGGTGATTTCCAGCTCTATTCCGGACATTTTCTTCTTGAGGCGGGATTCCTCTTTTTCCCGACTTTTCAGAAGTCTCTTTTCATGATTCTGGAGGGTCTTAAGCTGGTCCCTGCTGAGCTTCAGGCGATCTTCCTTGTTGCGGTAGTCATGAAGAAGAGTTTCGAGGTGATGTGTCTGGTCGGAAAGAATATTGGAACGAAGGATGGTCTCGGGCTGGATATCCGTTCCGTCAAGGCGGGAAAGGGAGACTTCCGCTGTCCGGAGAAGGAGGCGGGACTCGAGGGAGTCTTTCTGACGAAGATCCGCACTGACGACCACCCCGAGACGGGCCATGGCCCGGTCGAGGCTTTTGATGGCCTGGCGGTCCTGTATTTCCCTGATCTGGAGCCTCTCGACCTGGAGATGAAAGGATTCCAGAGAAACTCGGAGTTTCAGGATCCTGACCTTCAACTTCAGGCGTCTTCCCTTGTATCGTCTCAGACGCGCCTTGTTCTTCTGGAGCCGGGATTTCAGCTCCCGCATCTCCCGTTCCCGGGCTTCAAGTTTTTTTTCGATGGCATGAATCGAGGGAGAGGAGGCCCCCAAGGCCTCGTCCCTGGCCAGCCAGTCATCAGGAGAGAGAAGGAGTAACAGGAAAAAGAGAGACGCTGCCCAGGAAAGCCCTCTTATCAAAAGGGGGTTGACGGTCAGGGATTTCCGCGTCACGGTCGAAAAAGGTCCCTTTTCCCGGCGGGAAAGGGAAGAAGAAGGTAGAGAATTCCGCCCACGATCCCCACCCCTGCGCAGAGGGCGGGAAAGAAAATCCAGAGATTCTTGGCCAGGGGGAGAGACCCCATGGCTCCAGCCATGAAGGGGTTCTCTGGTCCGGGGTAAAGGAAGGCGCGGAGGCTCCATGCCAGGAAAACCGCCACTGAAGCTGCAAGGGCCCCCCACACTCCAGCAAAGGGTATGCGCAGAAATGCGGAAGAATGTCCACCCTCCTTTTCCTCAGTCCCGGGAACGGGAAGATCCTGGCCTTCACTTTCCCTCTGGAACAGGGGGCTTCGCGGGCCAGAGGGTTCTCTTCTCCCGGAGAGAGCGGTTGCAGGAAAAAGATGAGACCAAAGGAGAAGGGACACCCGTGCCCAGTAGAGGCCAAAACCCAGGAACACAAGCCCTCCCAGGACTTCTAGCCCTTTTTTGATTCCCCTTGAGATCCCGGCGAGAAGATCCACCCGCGAGACCCAGTCGGGATTGAAGACGATCTCCTTGATCGCTGTGTCGTTCCTGACTATTTCCTGAATTGAGCGAATCTGGGCCGACAGGCCGACCGTCTCTCCGGTCGGCGTCCGCCCCAGGGCGACCGCAACCGAGAGGATGCGCTGGCTATTGTTTCTCCCGACCCGGCTCTTAAGGTCCGGCGCCTTTAGCGAAGAGACGCTTCCTTCCCCCGCAATCTTTTCGATCGTCGCCTTGAGACCCTGGATTTCTGGCCCCGTGGGAGGGGTATCGAATACCAGGAGTATATGTGCGGTGGAGGCCGATTCGATGCGTAGATTGTCCAGTAGGAGGTAGGTCGTCAGGGTCCAGAAGACAAAAAGGAGGAAGATAGAGGAAAAAATCAGATTGGAAAGGATCCAGAACCAGGATTGAAAAGAGATTCCTGGAAGATTGTCAGAATCGGGAGAGGACATTCAGACGACTCTTTCGTGAAACAGGAAGCGGTAGGAGAAAACGTGCAGCCCTTTCAGAAGCCAAGAGCCTTTCGGCAAAACAGGGCACGGTGATGCCGGGAAAGCCCGTATTTCCGGATGGCATCCCTGTGTTCGTCGGTTCCATACCCCTTGTGACTCCGAAAACGATATTCGGGATACTTTGCGTCAAGCTCGATCATATACCTGTCCCGGGCCACCTTGGCGAGGATGGAGGCTGCCGCTATCGAGAGGATATCCTGGTCTCCCCCCACGATAGCCCTCTGGGGGAAGGGAGATTCCGGGAGAAGGTCCTTGCCATCAATGGCGAAGAGAATCGCCGGGACCCCGGACAGACTTTCCGGCAATGTCTGGATAGCCCGTTGCATGGACAGGAGCGTTGCTTCCCTGATGTTGTGACGATCGATCTCTTCCACCGTTGCCCACCCAAGCGATGTATGGATGGCATTTTCCATAATCCAGCGCGAGAGCGCCTCGCGCTTTTCCCGGGAAAGCAACTTTGAATCGTTGATCCCATATCCCGCGAATCGTCCGACGGGTGGAGGAAAGACGACACAAGCCGAGGTGACAGGGCCCGCCAAGGCCCCTCGCCCTACCTCGTCCACTCCGGCGACCAGAAATCGGGAGGATCCGCCGGTGATTTCCTGTCCGACGCGATCTTCCCATCCTCCATCGGGGAGAGGCTTTTTCCCGCGGATAAACTACTCCTCCTTGGCTTCTTTCAGGCGGGCCGCTTTCCCCTTCTTCTCCCTGAGGAAATAAAGCTTGGCGCGACGGACTCGTCCTGAGCGGACATGATCGACCTTGATCACCTGAGGAGAGTGAAGCGGGAAGGTCCTTTCGACCCCGACCCCAAAGGAGATCTTCCGAACGGTCATCATTTCCCTCGTTCCTCCCCCACGAACTCCGATCACCACCCCCTCGAATACCTGAATCCTTTCCTTTTCCCCTTCAACAACCTTGGTATGGACCCGGACAGTTTCTCCGACCGAAACCTTGGGGGCTTCCTCTTTCATGAACAACTGTTCTACCTGATCAAGCACCTGCATGACTCACCTCATCATTGCTGCCAATTTGGCAGACATTGGGTTAACGTGAAACCCCGGCCGGGTTTCCATTCAAATCCGGTCTCACAGCTTGCTGTTTCTTCCGGGAGACCTCCTCCCGAAAACGTCGAATGGCCTGATGATCCCCGGACAGGAGGACAGCGGGGACTTCGCTTCCCCTGAAAACCCGAGGTCTCGTGTACTGGGGATAATCGAAGGACCCGTTTGAAAATGTTTCGTTCACGGGAGAGCTCTCATTGGAGAGGACCCCCGGAAGCAAACGGACAACGGCATCCACCATCAAGGCACAGGGAAGCTCTCCTCCCGACAGGACATAATCCCCGGCCGACCATTCTTCGAGGGGATATCCGTCAAGGATTCGCTGGTCGATCCCCTCATAGTGGCCACAGAGAAAAAGGAGAGGGCGTGGACTTTCGGCCCACTCTCTCGCCACTTTCTGAACAAAACCCTTGCCCTGGGGGGAAGGATAAACTAGTCGGGGAGGGATTCCTCCCGAGAGTCCGATGAGAGATTCTATCGAACGATCGAGGGCCTCGCCTAATGGCTCAGGCTTCATGACCATTCCTCCTCCGCCGCCGAAAGGATAGTCATCGACGGAATGGTAGGATCCCGTTCCAAAATCCCTCAAATTCCAGTAATGATAACAGACAAGCCCCTTGGTCGATGCTCGTCCTGGAATACTTGTTTCAAAGATGGACCGGAGCATGCCAGGGAAAAGGCTGATGACCCCTATGTGCCGACAATGCTCCATTGAACATGCACCTCCCTCTTGTCCCTGTCGATTCGCGGAACAAGGGGCTCAACAAAGGGACAAAGCACTTCTCGCCCCTCTGCATCAATGGCCAGAAGGTCCTGTCCCGGTCTTTCATAAAAATCGAAAATCTTTCCGACAATCCTTCCGGACTCGCAATCGATTACCTGCATCCCGACGAGGTCTGAGATCAGAAATTCCCCAGGTTCCTGAGGAACCCAGTCATCCGGCCCCTCCCAATGAATCTCCCACCCGGACATTTCACGAAGGAATTCAGGTGAATCCACTCCCTTCCATTTGAGAAGCAGGGCGTCTCCCTTGAAGGCAGTCTCCTCCAATTCAAGACGTCGCGATCTTCCTGACAGACGGGCCGAAGGGAGAAGGAGAAAGGTTTGACCATTGTCCTTCACAAAGCGGTCGGGATTGTCCGATAGAACTTTAACTCTACCGAATCCCCGGACTCCAAATGGACGTCCCATTCTTCCCACCAGAATTCCGTTCTCAGGAGGCTCTGATGTCATTTCTGGCCATCCCTTTCCCGAAAGTCCCAGTCCCTGGAAGCCGGAGCTCATGCCTGTAGAGGTCCAGGGAAGGATCTGCGCCACCTCTGGTCGAGGCGCCGGATCTTATCTTTTCAGGAAGCCGTCGAGGCGGATTTCTTGATTAAACGGGCGACGGTATCGCTGGGAGTTGCGCCCTTGGAAATCCAGGATTCGATCCGTTCCCGATCGATCTTGATCTCTCCATCATTGTGTTGGGGAGCGTAGGTTCCCACGACTTCAATGAAACGTCCGTCACGCCGGGCCCGAGAGTCCGCGACAACGATCCTGTAAACGGGCAGTTTCTTTCTTCCATGTCTTGCAAGTCGAATATGAACAGCCACAAAACCTCCTTGGTCCGGAAAGTCCGGAATGATTCGATCGGAAAGGTCCGATCAGAAAGGGAACATCGATCTTAGAGACCGGTTCCCCTTCGATTTCAGCGCCGTACGCATCATGCGCCGGGCCTGATCAAACTGTTTCAGCAACTGGTTGACGTGCTGCACTGTGGTTCCCGATCCTCTGGCGATACGTTTTCTCCGATTTCCGTCAATCAGGTCCGGATGGTCGCGCTCTTCGTTTGTCATCGAAAAAATGATCGCTTCGGTGCGTTTCATTTCCTTTTCGACCAACTGCATGTCGACCTTGGATTTGAGTGAGGCTCCACCGGGAATCATTCCCATGAGATCCTCGATTCCCCCAAGCTTTTTCATTCCCTGGATCTGCTCGAGGAAGTCGTTCAGGGTCATCTGGTTGTTTCCCATTTTCCGGACCAATTTCTCGGCCTGTTCCTGGGAAACAAGATTTCTGGCTTTTTCAGCCAGGGTTTCAATATCCCCCATGCCGATGATCCGGGATGCCATCCGTTCCGGTATGAACGGTTCCAGACGATCGAGCTTTTCTCCTGATCCAACAAACTTGATCGGCTTTTTAAGGACGCTTCGAATCGAGAGAATGGCCCCGCCCCTGGTATCCCCGTCAAGCTTGGTGAAGACGACTCCGTCCACACCTACGGCCTGGTCAAAAGAGGCCGCCACGGAAACGGCCTCCTGGCCCTGCATCGCATCGACGACAAGGAGAGATTCCTTTGGAGAGTAAAGGGACTTGAGGGTTTTAAGCTCATCCATGAGAGCGTTGTCAATGGTGAGACGGCCAGCCGTATCCACAATCACGATTTCATACATGCCTTCAGCAATACGCTTGCGGACGGCAGGATACATTTCCTGTGGGCGTGTTACCCCCTGCTCCGGGCTTATGACGGGCACCCCGATCTGCTCTCCCAGAATGCGTAGCTGATCGATCGCCGCGAGCCGAGCCAGGTCGCTCGCCACCAGAAGAACCCGGCGGCCCTGGTTCTTGAAGTGAAGTGCGATCTTGGCACTTGTTGTCGTTTTTCCCGATCCCTGAAGGCCCATCATGAATATGACGGTCGGCGGTTTTGAGGAAAGGGCAATGTTGGCCCGATGGTCCCCGAGAATATGGACCATTTCCTGGTAAACTTCTGTGACAACCTGTTGTGCGGGTGTCAGACCGGCTTTTTGGGCCTGACCGACAAGGCGCCCTCCCAGAGCTTCCGTAAATTCCTTGACGACAGCAAGGCTCACATCGGCTTCAAGAAGGGCCACCCGCAACTCACGGAGGGTCTCCTCGACTGAGGCATCCGAAAGACCTCCCCGCCCTGTCAGCTTCTTAAAAATGCCCTCAAGACGGCCTGTCAAACTCTCGAACATCGAGATTATCCCTTGACCTGGCTGGATTTCAGACTGGATTTGAGAATCCGGCTTTGCTTGAAGTAGGGAACTTTCTTGGGGGCCACGAGGACCGATGAGCCGGTACGGGGATTTCTCGCTTTTCTGGTGGCCCGGGTTCTGACGCGCAGCACACCGAAATCACGAAGCTCAACGGTGTCACCAGAACGAAGACCTTCCTTCATTGAATCGAGAAACAGATCAATCATCACACGGGCATCTTCACGCCTGATCCCGGGAAATTGCCTTGCCAGCCTTTGAACAAGCTCACCCTTGGTCATTGTTAGTCCAGCTCCTTCTCTAGATTCAGTTTATCGGAGAACGACATGCCCCGGAAGTATGGACCAGAATCCGGAGGGCTGTTGTTCCACGGTATGCCACGACTGATTGATCTGGGAGGAAACCATTTTATCCAGAAAACTTTTTTCAGGAAACTTCCGGATCACTGGGGATCCGGTTATATGGGCCATTTTTGTCGCTTCGGCCACGGCATCCTGATAATCCCCCAGTTGATCGACAAGATGATTCTGGATCCCCGAACGGCCGGTGAAGACACGCCCGTCGGCAAGCGGCCTCAGAACGTCTACGGGAATATGGCGTCCCTTGGCTACATCCTGGATGAATTGCTGATGCATCTCATCGAGCACAGACTGCAGATAGGCCTTTTCTTCCGGTGTCATGGGCCTGAAGGGCGACCCTGCATCCTTGAGAGCCCCGCTTTTCATGATCTCGCTCTGGATCCCGATTTTTTTCATGAGGTCCTGAAATTCGGCCAACTCCATAATAACACCGATACTTCCCGTGAGCGACCCTGGACTTGCCAGAATCCTGTCACAGGCTGAGGCAATATAGTAGGCCCCGGAAGCCCCGACTGTGCCGATTGAGGCAATGACGGGTTTTCCTCTTTTCCGGGCCTTCAGAACCTCCTCATAGATATCCTGGGAGGGCACAACCGCCCCGCCAGGACTGTTGATTCTAAGTATGATCGCCTTGATCCGCGGATCCCTGGCCAGGGATCTCAATTGCCTGATGGGCTTTCTTGAGGAGAGGATGACCCCCGAAATCCGGACCACCCCAATCTCCGCCCCACCGACCAGGGGGACGGAACGGCTGAATAACGCCGCCCCTCGTCCAAGCACAAAAATCACTGCAAGAACAATAAGAATAACAAAAAAAGCCCGAAATATCTTTCGAATCATTATGACACCTGATCATTCCCTGAATGCTGGCCAAAAATCAAAAGAAGGGACTCCCCTTCTCCTTTAAAACAGAGGGAGTCCTCTCACCCAAGAGATGACAGGACTCCCGGCTTGGCCGTTCTCTGTCTGTCAGGATTTTTCCTCTTCGAGCCCCTTGACGGAAAGGCCAATCTTTCGTTCGGCCTTGTCGATCTTGACAACTCTGACATTCACTTCCGAATCAACCGGGAACATCTGGTCGAGCCGTTCTCCGGCCGGAAGGTCCACTTCGCTGACATGGACCAAACCCTCAACCCCGTCCTCAATCTCGACAAAGAAGCCGAAATCCATGACCTTCGTGACCTTGCCCTTCATGACCCGACCGACAGGAAAGCGTTCGGGAATTTCCGACTCCCAGGGATCCGGCGTCATCTGCTTGTAGCCCAAGGAGAGCCGTTGACGTTCTTTTTCGATCTTCAGGACAATGGCATCCACCTTTTGCCCCTTCTTGAAGACTTCGGAAGGATGACGGACATGACGGGTCCAGGAAAGGTCCGAAATATGGATCAGACCATCGATTCCCTCCTCGAGACCGACAAAGACCCCGAAGTCGGTGAGACTCTTGACCTTCCCGGATACGATGGTTCCGATCGGGTACTTGTCCTCCACGACATCCCAGGGATTGGGTCCCAGCTGCTTTAAGCCAAGGGAGATCTTCCTGTTCTTTTCATCAATTTTCAGAACCTTTGCCTCGACCATGTCACCGACATTCATGATCTTGCTGGGATGCTTGACCTCATGATTCCAGCTCATCTCGGTGATGTGCATCAAGCCTTCGACACCTGGTTCGATCTCAAGGAAGGCGCCGTAATCCGTAATGGAAACGACCTTGGCTGTCACCTTCGAGCCTTCCGGATATCTCTCCGCGACCGTGGTCCACGGATCACTCTTCAGCTGCTTCAGGCCAAGGGAGACGCGTCCCGTTTCCTTGTCATGCTTCAGCACCATCACATTAATCTTGTCACCCACGGCCATCAGGTTCTGGGGACTGGACACCCGCCCCCAGGACATATCCGTGATATGCAGAAGTCCGTCGACACCGCCAAGATCGATAAAGGCCCCGTAGTCGGTGATGTTCTTCACAATACCTTCAAGAACCTCGCCCTCCTTGAGCGACTCCATGGTCAGCTTCTTGCGGCGGTCACGCCACTCTTCGAGAAGAACGCGGCGGGACACGATGATGTTGCCACGCTTCTTGTTCATCTTGATGATGCGGACCTGAATGGTCTGGCCGACAAGGCGGTCCATATCCCGGACAGGGCGAAGGTCGATCTGGGAGCCAGGAAGGAAGGCCTTGAGACCGATATCGACGGTCATCCCTCCCTTGATGCGGCTCACGACCTTTCCTTCGAGAACCTCTCCCTTTTCGGACAGTTCCTCGAGGGAATCCCACACCTTCATGCGATCGGCCTTTTCCTTGGAGAGAACCAGGTTCCCCTGGGCATCTTCCCTCTCCTCAAGATAGACGCTGATCCTGTCACCCACCTTGAGACCGGAAGCTTCCTCTTCGGAAAATTCCGACTTGGCAATGTGGCCTTCGGATTTGTAGCCTATATCGACAACCACCTCGGTCGGATATATGGCAATGATTGTTCCGTCGACCACGGCCCCCTCCTCGAAATTCCGAAGGGTTTCGGAGTAGAGTTGGTCCATTTGGTCCCGCCCGAGATTTTCATCCTGGTCCGTGACGACGTCTTCTGAAAAATTGTTTTGGTTTGAAAGTGACATGCGCGTAAATCCTCCTCTAACCTGTACCGCTTTTCTACGGTTCGGAATCTTTCCATTCTATCCATATTCCCCAAGAAAGGAAAGAGATTTTTCACGGTTTCCCTTCGTGTCCTCCATGGGAAATTTCCTTTTTGGAAATGGAGCGAGGCTGAGGGTGACCGAGGACCTTTTCCGGATCTGAGAGCAGCATCAAAAGAGACCGGCGTAGTTTTGGCGAGGGATGAAGAGAGAGCGCATCCCGGAAGTTTTTCTCCGCATCGGCCCGTTCCCCCAGCCGGAAGTGGACAATTCCAAGGTAGGCGAAGACCAGCGGATTGTCCGGATGACGCTCCAAAGCCTCGTGCAAATAGACATGGGCCTCTTCATAACGGGCAAGGTCGATATCGATCTTGCCCATCAAAGTACGAAAACCATCCGGCCACCTTTCCATCGAAACGATCTTCCCAGCCGTCCGGAAGGCCTCACCCTCACGTCCAAGTTTCAGTTCGATCCGGGCCAGGTTCAGGAGAATCCGGGCGTCATCCGGAACCTGGCTGCTCGCCCTCTTCAGGGTCCGGAGAGCCTTGTCCGATTCTCCGAGACGATCCTCCACAACGGCCAGATTGTTCAGGAGTTCCACATCTTCGGGCGCAAGCGTCAATGCACGGAGATCAATATCCTTGGCCTTTTTCAGATTCCCCTGCTCCAAGGCCCTGTGGGCCTCTCTTTCCAG
>JAJYPO010000036.1 GCA_021795275.1 Nitrospirota bacterium
CGGTCGCGCGAAGGCGGTCCGGGAGGCGGAGTTGACCATGGAAAAGGTGCGGGAGGCCATGAAAATTTCCTGAAAGGGACGAGGGTCTGCGGGGAGGGGAGATGTCCGGGCGGGGACACCCGCCCGGCATGGTCGCGATCTTGGAGGTGCAAGTCCTCCCGTAAGCTGGCCACAGCGAACGAAGCGAAGCGCAACCGCGCAAGGGTGACCGAGCATGGGGAGGAAGCGTGAAACGAAACCGCGAGCCCAATGGACAAGAACCGGATAGAAGGCGTCCCCGATCAAGGCGAGCAGGCCCGTCTCTGCGAAGCCTTTGTGGCCAATGGAGAGGGGGCGTAGATCCGGTGGCGGTGCGGCGAAGGATCGCGGTCTTACCCGGGGAGATCTCGCCTTATACCTGAAAGGGCGACGGAGACATCCGGAGCGAGAAGTCAGCAGAGGCCGTAGTAACCGCCGGCAAGGGGCGAAGGGCCGAACGCGAAGGAGAGCCGGAGACTATGGCACTCGAAGGGACATAGGCATCAGAAGCCAGGCATCCTGGCCGGACCGAGGGAGGGAACGGTGAAGCCGAACCCGAGGCGGGACGCGATGAAGCCCTTTCGGCGTGTCGTAAACATGAAGGCTTGGGGCGAGAAGACCTGCTTGAGCAGGTCTTCTCGCGAAAGTCGGGAAACCCCCGACTTCTCTGACCTCAACTTGTCGAACCGCCGGATGCGGACCCGCATGTCCGGTGGTGTGGGAGGGGACCGGTCCGTGAGGGTTGGCCCCTATCCCGATCAAGCGGAGGGTCAGCGGCCCACCGTCTTCATCATTTCCTCCGAATAGCGTTCTCCGGCCGCGGAGCCGGGAGGGAATGCCTGGGCCAGACGGACGACGTCGATGAAAGAAACGGAGCGCTTCAGGGTGGCGGCGTTTTCCTCGAGATGGGCCACCGTCTTGGCGCCGGGGATCGGGACGATCTCCGGTCCCTGGGCATAGATCCAGGCGAGCGCCACCTGGGCGGGAGTCATCTGGTGTTTTCGGGCGATCTCATCGAGGGTGTCGAGGAGCTTCCGGTTTTTTTCCAGATTCTCCTTCTGGAACCGCGGGGTCCTGGCCCGGTAGTCGCCCGGGGGAAGATCCTCCACAGACCGGATGCGGGAGGTCAGGAATCCCCGGCCAAGGGGACTGTAGGGAACGAATCCGATTCCGAGCTGGCGGCAGGCCGGAATGATCTCGGTCTCGGGATCGCGGGACCAGAGGGAGTATTCGCTCTGGACCGCCGCCACCGGGTGGATCCGGTGCGCCCGCCGGAGAGTTTCGGGACCAGGCTCGGAAAGGCCGATGTAACGGACCTTGCCCTCCCTGACGAGCGCGGCCATCGCTCCGACGGTCTCCTCGATCGGGACGGCCGGATCAACCCTGTGCTGGTAGTAGAGATCGATGACCTCCACCCCGAGGCGCCGGAGGGAGGCCTCGCAGGCCGAACGGACGTATTCCGGGCTTCCGTCGATCCCCCGCTTCGTGGGATCGGAAGGGTCCCGGACGATTCCGAACTTCGTTGCCAGGACGACTTGTGCCCTTTTGCCCGCGATGGCCTTTCCGAGCAGCTCTTCGTTGGCCCCATGGCCGTACATGTCGGCGGTGTCGAGAAAGGTGATCCCCAGGTCGATCGCCCTGTGGATGGTGTTGATCGATTCCGCCGGATCGGCCGTCCCGTAGAACTCCGACATCCCCATGCATCCGAGTCCCATGGCGGAGACCTTGAGGCCGCTTCGCCCCAGATAACGCTCTTCCATCTTCGCGTCCACCCTGCCTTTCGGCGTTGAAAGGGGTCCAAGTGTTTGAACGACGATCCAAATGGCATTATGCTAACACAGGTGGCAATTCCGGACAAACAGGCGGAGGTCTTTTTTTCCGCCGGAACCCGAGGGAGTAACCCGCATGTTTCCCGACCCGCCCGTTCCGGGCCGATTTCGACTCTTTCTTCTCCGCCACGGCCACCTTGAAAACTCCGACCAGGGAGCGATCAACGGGCAGGCCGACGTCCATCTCTCCCCCCGGGGCCGCTCCCAGATGGAGCGCCGGGCGAAGGATCTTGCCGGGGTGCCGGCTACGCTCCTTCTGTCGAGCTCACTCTCCCGAACCCGCCAGAGTCTCGAGCCCCTGGCCCGATCCCGTCCGGGTCTGGTTCCCCGGCCCCTCGAACGATTCCGGGAACGATCCTTCGGATCCTGGGAAGGAAAGACCCGGCCGGAGATCGAACGAGAGGATCCTGCGGGCTTCGTCCGGTGGCAGAAGCTCGATCTCTCCTTCGCCCCTCCGGGAGGTGAGAGCCTCCTGAATTTCCGGGACCGGATCAACCGGGCCATGGAGGATCTTCTTCTTGAGGTGGGATACGGCCACAACGCCATCCTCGTCGCCCATTCCGGGGTCAACCGGATCCTCCTGCTCGACGCGCTGGGGGCCGATCTTACCCGCTATTTCCGTCTCACCCAGACCTACGGGGCGCTGAACGTGATCGACTACACACTGGGGGGGGAGCCGGCGGTCCTTCTCATGAACCACCCCGCGGAGGACTTCGCGTGATCCCCCGCGGAGTCGTCGTGGCCGGTGCCGGATCGGGATCGGGGAAGACCCTGACGGCCCTGACGCTCCTGTCGGGACTCTCCGCCAGGGGATACGCGGTCCATCCCTTCAAGTGCGGGCCAGACTTCATCGACCCCCGCCACCACGAGTGGATTGCCCAGGCACCGTCGGGGAACCTCGACCTCCACTTTTCCGGGCCGGAGGCGCTGAGGGAGCGCTTCGACCGCCAGGTGGCCGGATCCTCCGGAGGAGTCGTGGAAGGAGTCATGGGGCTCTTCGACGGGCTCGTCCGGGGAACCTCGACCTTCGACATCGCCCGGACCCTCGATCTTCCGGTCATTCTGGTCCTTTCCGCCCAGGGCATGGCCGAGACCGCCGCCGCCCTGATCCGGGGAATCGTCATCCACCGTGAAGGAATACGCGTCCTGGGCGTCATCGTCACCCGGACCGGTTCGGATCGCCACCGGGCCCTGATCGCGGACGCACTCAAGGGGGAAGGGCTTCCCCCCCTTCTGGGCGCCCTTCCCCGGGAGGAGTCCTTTGCCCTCCCCGAACGCCATCTGGGCCTTTCCGCTCCCTGGGAGCGTGAGGGAGAGCAGGACGATCGTCTGCGGAAGGCTCTCGCCCGCGCCGCCGAGGCGCTGGACTGGTCCACGATCCTCCAGGCATTTTCCCCGCCCACCCCGGCGACATCTCCCTCCGCCCCCGGAGACGATCCCCGGTCGGTTTCCGGGAGCTGGCGGACGATCCTGCGACGTCTCCCTCCTCCGACCCCCTCCCGGGGCCGTCGCCCTCTCCGTCTCGGAGTCGCTCTGGACGAGGCATTCTGGTTCTATTACCCTGAGAACTGGGAGCTCTTCGGAGGTTTCGGGATCGAGATCCTCCCCTTTTCCCCCCTCCGGGACCGGGGTCTTCCCCCGGACTGCGACGGGCTCTACCTCGGGGGGGGATACCCGGAGCGCTTCTCCCGGGAGCTTTCCGGAAACCGCCCCATGATCTCCGAGTTTCGTCGCTTCTGCGACTCCGGACGTCCCGTCTATGCCGAATGCGGGGGGATGCTCTACCTGACCGAAGGCCCCATGGGGGAGGAAGGAGAGGAGTCGCCCGCTCTTTCCGGGATTTTCCCGGTCCGCTACGCCCTTGGTGACCGTCTGAAGCGCCTGGGATACGCCGAGGTGACTGCCGGCGAGGGGTTCTTCTCCGGAGCGCCCGGTCCGGTTCGGGGCCACCTTTTTCATTACAGCCGCCTTTCGGGAAGCGAAAACGGGCTTCCCGCCGCCTTTTTCCACACGTCGGACGGCAGACCGGAGGGGTTTGCCCGCAAGGGAGTGGTGGCCTCCTATCTCCATCTTTTCTTTCCCTCCAATCCCCTCTGGGCCGAGGCCCTGGTCCGGGCCCTCGAGAGCGGGCGGGGCCAGTGAAAAGATGCCAATAAAACATTTCTAGACCGAAAGGACCGAACACGATGGCCATCAATGTTCTGATGATCGCGAAGGAGCCCGACAGCGCGCTCGAGGGAGTCCGTTCCTTTCTCCGGACCCGGGGAGGCTTTGGACGGGTGTGCCTTTTCACCCTGAACCGCGGCGTTGCCGGTCTCTCCTCCCTCTGGAATGAGGAATCCCTCTATCAGGAGGAGATCGCGGTCGTCGTGGCCGACCCGGAGCCGGCCATCCTCATGGAGGAATTCGAATCCCTCCGTTCGAGGGCGGGGCTCGAGGCGGCCGGTGTGCACTTTCTCTTCGGCTATCAGACCAATCCGTCCTTCATCCGGGTCCTGGCGGACCGGATTCACGACCTGTTTCTTCCACCGGACGATGAAGTCCGCCAGATCCCCCGGCTGCCGGAGGAGATCGAGGCGGAGAGCTTCCGGATCATCGACGAGCGGCTCTCCGGCATGGCCTTCGATCCGGGATGGCACCAGGTCGTCCGCCGGGCCGTCCACGCCGTTGCGGACTTCGAGATGATCGACCTGATGGACCGCCATCCCGCCGCGATCGAGCGGGGCGTCGACGCGCTCCGCAAGGGAGCCCCTCTCATCGTCGACGTCCAGATGGTGGAGTCGGGGATCAGCCGCCCCTTTCGGGAAAAGTTCAAAAACGATCTTCTCTGCCATGTGGGAGACGCAGACGTGGCGGAGGAGGCCCGGCGCACGGGCGAGACACGGTCGACGATGGCGATGAGAAAGGCCCGCCACCGGATGGACGGGGCGGTGATCGCGGTGGGCAACGCCCCCACCGCCCTCTTCGAGGTCGACAGGCTGATCCGGGAGGAGGGAATCCGGCCGGCCCTGGTGGTAGGGGTTCCCGTCGGCTTTGTGGGAGCCAGGGAATCGAAGATTATCATCGCCCGCCAGGACAGAACCCCCTGGATCGTGACGCGGGGTCCCAAGGGGGGGTCGACGGTGGCCGTTGCGGTGGTCAACGCGCTTTTCCGGCTGGCCTGACCATACCGGGACCATGTCGGGACCATGTCGGGAACGGGACGGGGAAATCCCGTCCCTCTTTTTCGCCCTCTCACTTTCCCTCCCCCGGTTTCCCGGATCACCATCTCCCGTCCCGCCTTCGCGGAGGGCGGGCGGGAGATCCCTGCGGATCGACGCCTCTGACGGCGGAGAACCGTTCGGAGAGGCTGACGCAACCGCTGGCGCAACCGAGGATCCCTCCTTCCATTCCGCTCCTCCCGGAAAACGGAGGCGACATCCCTGATGGCCCCTTCGGCCTCTCTTCCTCGTTCCGGAGAGCGGAAGATCCTTCCGGAGACCGCGACGATTCCCGTCCTGGCAGGCACCCTCGCTGCGCCGAGATCCGCCGAAGCTCCTGCGGACCGGCATCGGCTTCCCGGCAAACCCGGAAGCGGTTCGGCCCCGTCCGGTCCGGGTCTCCTGCGAGCCGCCTCCCCGCATGAATTCCTCCCCGGAAGACCCTGAAACGATTTTGTGACACGATCGAAACGGTATTGCACCCGAACCGAAACAGGGGTAGATTCAATTCATCCGGATTATCCGTTCGGGATCCGGAGTGGTGCCATCTTCGAGATCGAATTCCTTCGCAGGGTATATTAAGATGCCAGACTTGACCCGCCAGGACTTTCATGGCGGCTCAGGCCTGGCCTTTCGGAAGGGTTTGGATATGGCTGGATCGAAGAGATCGACCGTGTCTCCCGCTCCTCGAGTCATTGCAATTCCGGGAAAGAGCCTGGGGCCGTGATGCGGGGGGACTCCGGTACAGGCCTTCCCCTCCAATTTCATCTGCGGACCTTATCGCGGGCCATCGGCGCCCTGGCCGCCCTGACCGCGACCGGCGACCTGGCCGAAATCCGCTTCATGAATCCGGAAACGGCCCTCGCCATTCTAACCGGAGGGACGGGACTCCTCCTGTATGGACTCCCGGGAGCCGCTGGCCTCTTCTCCCGGCTTTTCCGCGGTATCATGATTCCCCTGTCGCTTCTTCCGGCCTTTCTCCTTCTTGCCGGGCAACACCATCCTTCGTGGCCCTTTCCGGCCTCGGTGGCTCCCCGTCCCGACTCCGCGATCGCCCTTCTTCTTCTTGCTCCGGCACTCTTTCTGATCGACCGGGAGTCCTTCCAGCCATCGGACTGGCTGGCCATCGGCGCGGCGACCGCCGCTTTTCCGGGGATCGTCGGATACATCTACGGAATCCGCTCGTTTTTCGACGGCTCCTCCTATAAGACGACACTTCCTCCCGTCTCGGGCTTCCTGCTCTTTGCGATGGCCATAGGAGTTCTCTGGGCCAGGGCAGACCGGGGAATCATGGCTGTGGCGGCGGGGGAGGGGAGCGGTGGGATGATGGCCCGCCGGCTCCTTCCCGCAGCCCTCCTCGTCCCCCCTCTTGTCGGGGGGCTCCGCCTCTATGGGGAGCGGATGGGGTATTACGATCTCGACACGGGACTCGCCCTCTTCGCCACATCGAGCGTTCTCATCTTTGCCGGGCTGGTCCTCTGGAACGCGCACTCCCTCGACGCCCTCGACGCCGAGCGGCGCCGCTTCGGGGAAGCCCTCTCCCGCTCGAATCTTGAGCTCGAGGACCTCGTCGCACGTCGGACGGGAGAGCTCCGGGACGCCAACCGAGCCCTCGAGGAGAAGGTCCGCGACCACCGGCAGTCCGAGGAAAAGTACCGGGATCTGATAGAGGCGGCTCCGGACCCGATCGTCATCACCGACGGGGAGGGACGCATCGTCCTCGTCAACCATCAGGCCCTTGAGAGATTCGGGTACGCCCCGGAAGAGATGGTGGGGCGGGAGGTCGAGTTCCTCATGCCGGAGCGCTTTCGCGATAGGCATGTCCAGTCGCGGATCCTGTACGGGAAAAATCCCGGATATCGCCCTATGGATCCCGGGAGATCGTTCTACGGACTCCGGAAGGACGGATCGGAGTTCCCCGCCGAGATCAGCCTCAATCCGAGCCGGAGCGGAGAGGATCTCCTCGTGGTCGCCATCGTCCGGGATATCGGGGAGCGGGTCCGTACGGAGGAGGCTCTCCGCTCCTACCGAGACAGCCTCGAGGAGAAGGTTCGGGAGCGTACGGAGGAGCTTGGGGAAGCTCTCGAGGCCCGTCGGGCATCGGAAGAGCGCTACCGCCTGTTGAGCGAAGCCTCCCTGACGGGGGTCTACCTGATACAGGACGCTCTCTTCCGATACGTGAATCCGGCCTTTGCGAAGACTTTCGGCTACGCGCCGGAAGAGATCGTCGACCGGCTGGGCCCGGCCGAACTGACGGCCCCCGAAGACCGGGAGCTGGTCGAAGAAAACATCCGAAGACGCCTCGTCGGCGGGGAGGCCGAACTCCATTACGTCTTCCGGGGCCTCATGAAAAACGGGGAGGCCGTAGACGTGGAGGTCGCGGGGGTCCGGATCCTGTACCGGGACCGGCCTGCGATCACCGGGAGCCTCCTCGACCTGAGCGAGCAGACCCGGGCCCGGGCCCTTCTGGCACGCCAAGCCATCGAACTCGAGCAGGCGAACCGGGAGCTCGTGCGCAATCTGGCCGACAGGGCAGGGATCAACCGTATCGCCACGGCGGTTATGGAATCCCCCGACCTCCCCTCCCTCCTTGCGGCCGTCTCGAAGGAGATCCTGTCCCTTTCCGGGGGAGAATGTGTCTTCATCCACTCTCCGGTCCGGGATCGGGGGGAGGCCCCGTTCCCCCCCTGCGGATACTCCAGGGAGGGCCCCGTCGATCCGGCGCTTTCCAGGGAGGTGTGGCTCCGGGTCGAGGGGACGCTTGCGCCGACTCTCCTTCTTCCGGAGGAAGGGGCGGGCGACACTCTGCGGAAGGCGGGAATCGCGGTTCTGGCGGTCCTGCCCCTTCCCGGCTCCCCCGACCCTTCCGGAACGCTTTCCGTGGGATCGTCCGATCCGGAAATCTTCGGAGGGGACAGACTGGGGTTTCTGGAAAATCTCTCCCGGCAGCTCTCAATCGGCCTCGAGAGGGCCCGTCTTCACGCCCGGACCAAAGACTGGGCCGAGGAGCTCGAACGCCAGGTCGCCCGCAGGACGGCGGAGCTCGAGACGACCAACAGGGAGCTCGAATCCTTCAGCTACTCCGTTTCGCACGACCTTCGGGCGCCTCTCCGGGCGATCGACGGCTTCAGCCAGGCCCTGCTCGAAGAGTATTCGGGGCAGCTCGACACCACCGGGCAGGACTATCTCTCCCGCGTCCGGGCCGCCGCCCAGCGGATGGGCCGGCTGATCGACGACATCCTTACCCTGTCGCGGGTGGCCCGAAACGAGGTCTCCCGGGAGGCGCTCGATCTCGGGGCCCTGGCGAGGGAGATCCTCGTGGAAATCACGGGACGGGGCGGCCGGAAGGTCGAGTGGAGCGTGGCCTCCGGGCTTGTCGTTAGGGCCGATCCGCGCCTCCTCCGGATCGCGCTGGCGAATCTTCTGGACAACGCGCTCAAGTTCGCGAAAGACGCCGACCCTCCCCGGATCGAGATCGGCCGCTCCCCGGAAGAGGGGGAGCCGGTCTATTTTGTCCGGGATAACGGGGTCGGATTCGACATGTCCCGCGCCGGAAAGCTCTTCGGCGTCTTTCAGCGCCTTCACGATGCCCGGGAATTTCCCGGGACGGGGATCGGTCTGGCTACCGTCCAGAGAGTGATTCGCAAGCACGGAGGCGAGATCCGGGCCGAGAGCGCCCCCGGACGGGGCGCCACTTTCTTCTTCACGCTCGGGGAGGAATCGGAGTGACTGTCCGCCCCGGGACCGGGCCGGACTGCCGGCCGACGGCGAGAGATCGGAGGATTCCATGCAGGAAAGGCCTATCCTGCTCGTCGAGGACAACCCTGACGACGAGCTTCTGACGGTGCGGGCCCTCAAGAGACAGAACATCGGGAACCGCATCGTCGTGGCCCACGACGGTCAGGAGGCCCTCGACCGGCTGTTCGGAGAGGGGGAGGTGGGAGGTCCCGAACGTCCGGCCCTCGTTCTTCTCGACCTCAACCTTCCCCGCGTGGAGGGGCTCGAAGTTCTGCGGCGGATCCGCTCCGACCCGCGGACCCGCCTCCTCCCGGTGGTGATCCTTACCTCGTCGAGGGAGGAGCGGGACATCGTCGAGGGCTATTCCCTGGGAGCAAACTCCTACGTCAGGAAGCCCGTGAACTTCGACGAATTTCTGGAGGCGGCCCGCCAGCTCGGGCTCTATTGGCTACTCCTCAACGAACCGATTCCGGAGTGACGGAAAGGATTCCAGAGATGGAAAACAAGGAGCAACCCCTGAACGTTCTCGTGATCGAAGATTCGGACGACGACTTCCGGCTGCTTCTCCGGGAGCTCGGCCGAGGCGGCTTCTCCCCGCTTGCCCTGAGGGTCGAGACCCCGGAGGCGCTTCGGGAGGCTCTTTCCGCCCGGCAATGGGACATCGTCTTCAGCGACTACAGGATGCCGGGATTTTCCGGCACCGAGGCCCTTGCGATCGTCCGGGAGAACGATCCCGTTCTTCCTTTCATTTTCGTCTCCGGAACGATCGGGGAGGAGATCGCCGTCCAGGCCATGAAGCAGGGGGCCCAGGACTATGTCATGAAGGACAACCTGCGGCGCCTCCTTCCGGCGGTGGAGCGTGAGCTTCGGGACGCTTCGGCGGAAAGGGCGCGCCTCCGGGCCGAGGAGGAACGGAGAAAGTTCGAGGCGCGCTTCCAGAACATCCTGACGATGGCCGCCGACGCCATCATCTCGGTCGACCGGGAGCAGAGGATCCTGATCTTCAACCAGGGCGCCCAGGCCATTTTCGGATACACGTGTGACGAAGCCGCCGCTCTGACCCTCGACGCTCTGATTCCCGAAGACTTCCGCAACCTCCACAAAACCCATGTCGCCGCCCTCGGGAACGTGCCGGACTTTTCGCGGAGGATGACCGACCGCATGGATGTCTTCGGCCGTCGAAAGGACGGGAGCCTGTTTCCTGCCGAAGCCAGCATCTCGAAGCTCACCGAGGACGGAAGCGTCACCTATACCGTCATCCTCCGGGACGTCACCGAGCGCAAGCGCGCCGAGGAGCGCCTTCACTTCCTCGCCCACCACCATGCCCTCACCGGCTTGCCGAACAGGCTCCTCTTCCACGAGCGCCTCGAGGAGGCCCTGCGAGAGGCCCATCTCAAGAAAAGGAAGGTCGGCGTGGCCTTTCTCGACATCGACCGCTTCAAGACCGTGAACGACAGCCTGGGCCATTCGGTGGGAGATGCCCTGCTGAAAGGGGTCGCCGACAGGCTCTCCTTCCTGATGAGAAGGGGAGACACGGTGGCCCATCTCTCGGGGGACGAATTCGCCCTGATCCTTGCCAACATGGGAAAGGCGGAGGACGCCCATCTCCTCGTCCGGAAGATCCAGGGCTGCTTCGCCCGTCCCTTCAACCTGGGGGATCACGAGCTCTTCACCAGCATCAGCCTCGGCGTGACGCTCTTTCCCGAAGATTGCGATTCGGCCGAGTCCCTTCTACGGAACGCCGATATCGCGATGTACCGGGCCAAGGGGGCCGGGGGGGACACATTCTGCTTCTATTCGGCAGAGATGACCGAGGAGTCCCGGAAGCTCCTGACGCTGGGAAACGAGCTTCGGCGAGGTCTCGAACGAGAGGAGTTCGTCCTGCACTACCAGCCCTTCGTCAGCTTGTCGGATGGGGAAATCGTCGGGATGGAGGCCCTCGTCCGATGGAACCACCCCGACCGGGGCCTGGTCTATCCGAACGACTTCATTGCCTACACCGAGGAGACGGGGATGATCGTTCCCTTGGGGGAGCAGATGTTCCGGAGGGCGCTTTCCGAGTGGGCCAGCCTCACCCCTCCCTTCAGGCTGGCGGTGAACGTCTCTCCCCGTCAGTTCCACCAGCATCTCGCTGAAACCTTCTTCGCCATTTTCGAGGAGACCGGGTTCGACCCGGCCTGTCTCGAGATCGAGATCACCGAGTCGCTCCTGATGGTGCACCTCGACGAATCCCTCTCTACCATGAGGAAGTTCCACGAGAAGGGGGTCCAGTTCTCCGTGGACGACTTCGGCACGGGATACTCGAACCTCTCCTACCTGAAGAAGTTTCCGATCCGGCGACTCAAGATCGACCGCTCCTTCGTCACAGGACTTCCCGAAAACGAGAACGACGTCGTCCTGGCCCGGGCCATCATCGCCATGGCCCGGAGCCTGGGGGTGGAAGTCATCGCGGAGGGGATCGAAACTCCGGAGCAACGGGACTTCCTCCGGGATGACGGCTGCCAGTTCGGCCAAGGGTACCTGTTCAGCCGGCCGAAGCCGCCTGAAGAGCTGGGGCATCTCCTGAAAAAGACAGGGAAATGAGCCGTGGAGGCCGAAGGGGGTCCCCCATCCCGTCTCCCCCGAAAGGGGTTTTGGCGGCTCCCGGTCTTCCTGTCCTTTGTCCTCGATCCACGCGCCCTGCTGACGACCCTTGCCACAGCGGCCCTCTATCTTCTCCTGTCCGTGACCAATGCCCGCATTGACCGCACCATTCTCCTGACGACCCGCTTCTCCGATGCGCAGGCTTCTCTCCAGAAGATCGACGACCTTCTTCTCCTGAACACGACTCCTTTGGAGACTTCGCGACCTTTTCGTGGTCCGTCTGCGGAGACGGCCTGAGGTTTCTGAGGGTCTGCTGCTGGGGATGGACCGGACCGGTGGCGAGAAACCCGTATTCCTCGCTCGAGCGCCACAGGGTCAGAAGCCTGCCAGGTCCCCGTAGGAGAGAAGCGGAATCCCGGCGTCGAGCCGTCTCGTCTGAAGATCGAGGGCCTTGTTCCAGACGAACCGGAGGCACCCCGCGTGGCGGGACAGGAGACTCTCCTGTTCGAGAGTCGGGACGAGTCGGAATTTGAACGCTTTAATTCTTTTCATGTCGGGCATGGTAGCAGAAAACCCCGCACTGAAAGCCAAATCCGGGACGGCCATGCCGTCCGCGCACTCCTTCCCCGCCGTAAACGGCGAGCTTTGCCGCGCGATTGGATCAGATAGCAAACCGGCCGCCGCTCACCCCATGGATAAATCAAGGGGCTTGCGCGGCATGTTCGGTCAAACCGAATGAATGGATCTACGAGGGTTATCGGTTCCTTCCCGAAGAGGATAGAGCGGGACGAGGGAAGCAGGAAAGCTTGTTACAAGGACAGAAATATGACACAGTATCACCAATGCATTTTTTCATTATTTCAACAGGAGGGGATCTGATGTCTCGACAGACCATCACATTGTCCGACGAAGTCTGGATTGCCCTGAAAGAAACGTCCATCAAACGGAAAAAACCCGTCGGACAGATCATCGAGGAGAGTCTGAGGGCCTATGGGATCAAAACCCGGGAGAATGCACTTGATCTCCTCCGGATGGCGCAAAAACGATCGAATCTTTCTGAAGAAGAAGCACTCGCTCTCGGTATTGAGGAAACCCGAAAGACGCGCCGTCGTTGATCGCGGTCATCGACACCAATGTGGTCGTCGCATCATTTCTTGTTCGTCCATCGGATTCCCCTGTATACCGTATCGTGAGGGGAATGCTTGAGGGCCGTTTTCCCTTTCTCCTGTCCGTCGAACTTCTGTCGGAGTACCGGAACGTTCTCTTAAGACCGGCCATCAGAAGAAAACATGGCCTCACCGATGAACAGATGGATCATTTTCTTGAGGAAATCGCCTTTCTGGGAATCGTTCGCGAACTGGTTCCCTCTCATAATGCTCCCGATCCAGGAGACGATCATTTATGGCAGTTGCTGAACGCACAGCCGGGTTCGCTCTTGGTGACAGGAGATCATGAACTTCAGAACAATCCTCCGGATTTTGCTTCTGTCCTTTCGCCGGGTTCCTTTTGCGCCCAGAACGGAATCTGATCCCATCCCCCTTTTGACCGAAAATGTCCCTGTGGAAAACTCCATTTTGGAGATGAAAATAGGTGTTTTACCGAAAGTCGGGTTAAAACGAACCTTGAAACTGCTGCCCGGACAAAACCTTTCCCGGACAGACGCATCGAAATGGAGAGCCCTTGACGCTGCTTCCGATCACCTCCGGCGAGCTCATGTTCTCCCTGAAGACATTCGCCGCGGCCCTCGTCGCACTCTGGATCGCTTTCCTCTGGAACCTTCAGCAGCCCTACTGGGCCATGCTGACCGTCCTCATCGTCGCCCAGCCCTATACCGGGATGGTCCGCTCCAAAGCCCTCTACCGCTTTGTGGGGACCTTTATCGGGGCGGCGATGACCGTATTTCTCGTTCCGAACCTCGTCGATCTTCCCTTTCTCCTGGTCATGGTCCTTGGGTTCTGGATCGCGTTTTGCCTGTATCTGTCCCTCATCGATGGGACTCCCCGGAGCTACGCCTACATCCTCTCCGGATACACCGTCGCCCTGATCGGATTTCCGAGCGTGCTCCATCCGAACGGAATCTTCCAGACGGCGCTCGCGCGGGTGGAAGAGGTCTCCCTGGGCATCCTCGCGACCTTCGTCATCAATGAGCTCTTCTTTCCCCGTTCGGCGGTCGATCTTTATTTCGGGAGAGCCGCCGCGCTACTGGAGAAAATCCGGAAGACCGGAGAGGAGATACTCGACAAATCACCCGGGACCGATCTCCTCGAGTCCTCCCGGGGTCGCCTCTCGGTCGAGCAGGTAGGGCTCGCACCCCTTGCCCTCTTCGCCTCCTACGACACCCGGAACCCGGTGAGGCTCAGGACCATCGACCTTCTCCGCTACAAGATGGGGCATCTTCTGCCCTCGCTCTCGGAGGTCGTCCGCCATATCGAGCGCATTCACGAGGAGTACCCTGAAAGCCTAGAGGGTTGCCGAAGATTCCTCGCGACGGCCCGCACGTGGATTTGCGAGGCGGAATCTGCCCCCGTTCCTGCCTTTCGCCCTGACGGGGGCGGCCAGAATCTCCTCTCGCCCCCCGAGCTGGCCCTTGAAAACCTTTCCGCCCGTCTCAGGGAATTCTGCATTGCGCTGTCCGAATGCCTGAGGCTCAGGATGGAACAGCGGCCGTCCGATCCGGCGGGTGAAGATTTTAGGGAGCCCCCTCACCGGGACCACCTTCTGGCCGCTCTCTCGGCCTTCTCCATCTTTCTGACCATCCTGGCCGTTTCCGGCTTCTGGATCCTGACAGAATGGCCCGACGGAGCGACGGCGACCATGATGGCGGCCGTCGCCACCTCCTTTTTTGCCGCCCAGGACGATCCGGCCCCCGCCATTCTCCGGTTCATGACATTCCTGACCGTGGGTTCGGCGACCGGGATCCTCTTCCTGTACGGTCTTCTCCCCATGGCCCAGGACTTCCTGACGCTCTCCCTTCTTCTTGCGATCGTGCTGATCCCGGCGGGGATCTTCCTCGGCCGACCGGAGACCACCATTCCGGTGCTGGCCTTTTCCATCGGCTTCGGGGGGCTGATCGCCATCACCTCGACCTACCACGCGAATTTCATGGCCTCGATGAATGCCGCCATCGCCCAGAGCGTGGGAGTTCTCCTGGCGGCCGCCATGACCCGGCTTGTCCGCTCCGTCGGGGCCCATGTCAGCGTCCGGCGCCTGTATCGGGCCGACCTTAAGGACCTGGCCGGGATCGCGGCCATGGAGGAGACTGCCCCGCTTTCCGGAGCCCTGGCCCGGATCAATGACCGGACGGCCCAGCTGGCGCTCCGGCTTCAGGCCCTGCCTCCTGGCCAGCGGTCCGTCTATGGAGAGACCTTTCTCCATGCCGGTCTGGCCCGGACCCTTTTTCACATGGCTCGCCAGGAGAGAACACTGCCCGATTCCCTTCGCAGGGATGTCGCCCGGCTTCGGGAAAATTTCCGTGGATTCTTCGAGCGGCGCTCCCGGGGAGGGCCAACCTCCGCGGTTCACTGGATCCCCGAGCGCCCCCTGCTCGACCACATCCCCCTCCGGGGATCGGGAGAGTCGGATATCCTGACCCTTCTCTCAGAACTCGAGATCCTTGCCCCTCCCGGATCGGTGATCCTTGATCCCTTCCACGTCCCTCCCGGGGCCTCCCGATGAAGGAAGTCGATTTCTTCGGTGTCTTCCTCTCCCCCTTTCTTCTCTGGGGAACGCTGGCTTTCGTGCTCCTTTTACTCCTCAGGGCCCTTCTGGGACGTGCCGGAATCTATGCCCATGTCTGGCACCGCC
This sequence comes from Nitrospirota bacterium, assembly GCA_021795275.1. The sequence continues at coordinate 15,173 of JAJYPO010000036.1, forward strand.
CCCTGTTCGACCTGTCTCTCTATCTGATCATTCTCGCCCTTCTCGTCTATTTCGCACGGAGACTCTCCTGATGAAGACCCCCCCGTTTCCTCGCCTCATCCGCCCGACTGTCACCGGGATCCTGGCCCTTCTGGGGATCCTGTCGGGATATGCTCTCTGGCACTACGACCGGATCACCCCCTGGACGAGGGATGGACGTGTCCGCGCCGACTGGGTTTCCGTCGCTCCGGACGTTTCTGGCCTCGTGACCGGGGTCGATGTCCG
>JAJYPO010000215.1 GCA_021795275.1 Nitrospirota bacterium
CTTCCCGTGAGCGATCCCGAACTTGCCACGATCCTGTCACAGGCGGATGCAATATAATAAGCTCCGGAGGCTCCAACCGTCCCGATCGACGCGATGACGGGCTTCCCCTTTTTCCGGACTTTCAGAACTTCCTCGTAAATGTCCTGGGATGGCACAACGGCTCCGCCGGGACTGTTGATTCGCAGAACGATCGCCTTGATTCTCGGATCTTTGGCAAGGGACCGGATTTGGCGGATGGGCTTTCGTGACGAGAGGATGACCCCAGAAATGCGGACCACGCCGATCTCCGCCCCCCCGACCAGAGGCATCGAGCGACTAAAAAAAGCCGCTCCCCGCCCGAGCACAAAAATGACGACAAGAACGGCCAGAATCACCAGGAGAGCCCGAAAAATCTTTCGAACCATCATTTCCCCACATAAAACATCTTGCCTAGACGACCACCAAAATCAATGAGAAAAAATTCCTTCATAACAAAACAGGGGAGTCCTCTCGCAACATGACGACAGGACTCCCCGCACTCCAATGGATGAATCAGGCGGTTTCCTCTTCGAGTCCCTTGACGGAAAGGCCGATTTTGCGCTCCGCCTTGTCGATCTTGACGACCCTGACATTGACCTCCGAATCGACCGGGAACATCTGGTCGAGCCGCTCTCCGGACGGGAGATCGACTTCGCTGACGTGAACCAGACCTTCTACACCATCCTCGATCTCGACGAAGAATCCGAAATCCATGACTTTCGTCACCTTGCCCTTCATGGTGCGCCCGACCGGGAAACGCTCCGGAATCTCGGACTCCCAGGGGTCGGTCGTCATCTGCTTGTATCCGAGGGAAAGGCGCTGACGCTCCTTTTCGATCTTCAGGACGATCGCGTCCACCTTCTGGCCTTTTTTGAAGACCTCGGATGGATGCCGGACGTGGCGGGTCCAGGAAAGATCCGAAATATGGATCAGCCCGTCGATCCCCTCCTCGAGGCCGACAAAGACCCCGAAATCGGTAAGACTCTTTACCTTACCGGAAACGATGGTTCCGATCGGATACTTGTCCTCCACGACATCCCAGGGATTGGGGCCGAGCTGCTTCAAACCAAGAGAAATCTTCCGGTTCTTCTCGTCGATCTTCAGAACCTTCGCCTCGACCATATCCCCCACATTCATGATCTTGCTGGGATGCTTGACCTCATGGTTCCAGCTCATTTCGGTAATGTGCATCAAACCTTCAACTCCAGGCTCGATCTCAAGGAAGGCTCCGTAATCGGTGATCGAAACCACCTTCGCCGTCACCTTCGATCCTTCCGGATAGCGCTCCGCAACAGTCGTCCACGGATCGCTCTTCAGCTGCTTCAGGCCGAGGGAGACGCGGCCCGTTTCCTTATCATGCTTCAAGACCATCACATTGATCTTGTCACCCACGGCCATCAGATTCTGAGGGCTCGACACACGCCCCCAGGACATGTCCGTGATATGCAGAAGTCCGTCGACTCCGCCGAGATCGATAAAGGCTCCGTAATCGGTGATGTTCTTCACGATTCCCTCGAGAACCTCACCCTCCTTGAGCGACTCCATCGTCAACTTCTTGCGCCGGTCACGCCACTCCTCGAGAAGGACGCGGCGGGAGACAATGATGTTGCCGCGCTTCTTGTTCATCTTGATGATGCGGACCTGAATGGTCTGACCGACAAGGCGATCCATGTCCCTGACGGGCCGAAGATCGATCTGGGAACCCGGCAGGAAGGCCTTGAGACCGATGTCGACGGTCATGCCTCCCTTGATGCGGCTCACGACCTTCCCTTCGAGAACCTCGCCCTTTTCAGACAGGGCCTCAAGGGAATCCCATACCTTCATGCGATCGGCCTTCTCCTTGGAAAGGACCAGGTTCCCCTGGGGATCCTCCCTTTCCTCAAGATAGACGCTGATCTTGTCGCCCACCTTGAGGGCGGATGCCTCCTCCTCGGAAAACTCCGATTTGGCGATGTGCCCTTCGGACTTGTAGCCTATATCGACAACCACCTCGGTCGGATATATGGCGATGACCATTCCATCGACAACGGCGCCTTCTTCGAAATTCCGGAGCGTTTCGGAATAAAGCAGATCCATTTGGTCCCGCCCAAGATTTTCATCCTGGTCCGTGACGACGTCTTCTGAAAGATTGTTTTGGTTTGAAAGTGACATGCGCGCGAATCCTCCTCTGACCTTTACCGCTTTTCTACGGTTCGGAATCTTTTTATTCTATCCGTATTCCTGAAGAAAAGAAAGTATTTTTTCAGGGACGCCCTTCTGCTTTTTTCTGGCGGAGTTCTTCGTCCTGAAGGGAACGTGAGGGGACGGGTCCGAGAACCCTGTCGGCGGACTTCAGCAATTTTTCGAGGGTCCTCCGAAGCCGGGGAGGGGGATTCCTTGCGAGAGCCTCCCTGAAATTGTTTTCTGCGTCGGAGAACTCTCCCAGACGATAATGCACGATTCCCAGGTAGGTGAGAATCAGGGGATTGCCCGGATGACGCTCGAAGGCCTCATGGAGATAGATGTGCGCCTCCCCGTAGCGCGAAAGATCGATATCTATTTTTCCCATCAGGGTCCGGAAACCCTCTGGCCACTGATCCATCGCAACGATTTTTCCCGCCGTCCGGAAGGCCTCGCCCTCACGTCCGATCTTGAGCTCTATCCGTGCCAGGTTCAAAAGGATTTTGGGATCGCGGGGAGATCTCCTGCTGGCCTCCTCGAGAATCCGGAGGGCCTTTTCTTCTTCTCCGAGCCGATCCTCGACCACCGCCAGATTGTTCAGGAGGCTCGCATCGCCCGGGGAAAGCGCCAGGGCCTGCCGGTCGAGACTCAGTGCCTTTCTCAGGTCCCCCCGCACCAGGGCCCCGTGGGCCTCCTTTTCGAGAGTGGGCACAGTCTGCCCATCTCCCGCTCCCGTCGCGCAGGCCGTCTCCAAAAGCAGAAGAAACGCCAGCAGGACGCCCTCCTTCAGTCCGGCACGCCGCACCCCTTTCATCCCTCTCCTCCATCCTGTTACGATGCACACGATGACTTTGGACATTTATAGGTCTTGGAATTTCTGACCCGCAGGATCGATCCATGCCGACAATCCCGGAACCGGACCCCCAACCTGGCCACCCCGCCCCCCGACGCCCTTTTTTCTTCGCACCATGGGCCTACCGGGCAAGGGTCCCGATCCTCCTGGGTTTCTTTGCGCTTGCCATGGCCGAAAACAGCCGCCATCCATTCCCCCTCTGGGCAGGGATCCTCCGGACCATCGATGGAGGAACGCGGGAAATCACCGAAGGCATGCGCCATCTGGCACTGCTCCCTCCCCTTGGCCTTTATGGGATCGCGCTTCTCGTCAGACTGTCCGCCACCGCGACACTGGGCAGCGAGACGGTGTGGAGTGCCGCCCCCAGAACCGCTCATCTAGTCAAGGAAGGGATCTTTTCCTGCGTCCGTCACCCCCTGTATGCCGGATCCGCCGGGATGATCCTCTCCCTTTCACTGATGTCGTCCGCCGAGGGGGCGGCGATTCTTGTCGGAGGAGGAATCCCCTTTCTTGTCTTCCT
>JAJYPO010000037.1 GCA_021795275.1 Nitrospirota bacterium
GAACGATCCGACCGCTTTCAGACTCATACTTTGGTGGAATCACGGGATCCCTTTCAGACTCATACCATTTTGGAAGAGGCTGAGTGTTTCCTGAAAGGGCGAGTGGTGGTAGTATGAAAGGGTCACAATGAAGGAAGGAGGATCCGTGTCGGAGAAGAAAACAGGTTCCGACTCGCAGAAGGAAAGTCGCATGCTCGGGATTTTCGAAGCCCTGTCGTCCGGGATCCGTCTCGAGATCTTCCGCCTTCTCGTGACCCATGAACCGAAGGGTCTCGTGGCCGGCGAGATTTCCGGGACCGTCGGCATCCCCCCGACCAATCTCTCCTTCCATCTGAAGGCCATGACCCAGGCCGGACTTCTCTCCGTCACCCCCGAGGGACGCTTTCTCCGCTATCGGGCCAGAACCGGAGCCGTCGAAGAGGTCATCGCCTATCTGACGGAGAATTGCTGCAAGCACTCCGGAGGCTCTCCCGGGACGGAAGGCTGTCCCCCTTCCTCTCCGCCTGAGGGGCGGAAGGGACGTTCCTCCTGAGCGGGCGGTCCCTGGCTCCGGCCCTTTCCTGGCTCTACCCCCTCCCGCCTTCCCGCATGGCCTGATATCTCCGGATCAGTTCGGAGGTGCTGACATCATGCGGGGAAACCTCCGTCTTTTTTCCCGAGAGCTCGTCGATGATCCGGACCGCCATCACCTTGCCAAGCTCCACCCCCCACTGGTCGAAGGAATCGATCCCCCAGATGATCCCCTGCGTAAAGACGCTGTGCTCGTAGAGGGCCACCAGGGAGCCCAGCGTCCGGGGAGAAAGCTCGTCCGCCAGGAGCGTGTTGGAAGGACGGTTCCCCTCGAAGGTGCGGTGGGGGATCTGGAAGTCGGGGACTCCTGCGGCCCGGACCTCTTCGGCGGTCTTGCCGAAGGCCAGGGCTTCCCCCTGGGCGAAGAGGTTGGCCATCAGGATGTCGTGGTGGGGGCCCAGGGGGTTCCGGGGCCGGGCGAATCCGATGAAGTCGATGGGGATCAGACGGGTTCCCTGGTGAATGAGCTGGTAGAAGGAATGCTGGCCGTTGGTTCCCGGCTCTCCCCAGTAGATGGGACCGGTGGTGGTGTCGACGGGAGAGCCGTCCAGATGGACGTGCTTTCCGTTCGATTCCATCGTCAGCTGCTGGAGGTAGGCCGCAAACCGCTTGAGGTACTGGTCGTAGGGGAGGACCGCGACGGTCTGGGTGCCCATGAAGTTGGTGTACCAGACGACAAGAAGGCCCATCAGGACCGGAAGGTTTTTCTCGAAGGGAGCGGTGCGGAAATGTTCGTCCATGGCATAGAAGCCCGCCAGCATCTCCCGGAAGTGGTCGGGGCCGATGGCGATCATTGTGGAGAGGCCGATGGCCGAGTCCATGGAGTACCTTCCGCCCACCCAGTCCCAGAACCCGAACATGTTATCGGTGTCGATTCCGAATTTCCGGACTTCGTCGGCGTTTGTGGAGACGGCCACGAAGTGGTGCTTCACCGCCTCGGCCGACTTTACCCGGGAGAGAAGCCATTCCCGGGCCGACCGGGCGTTGGTCATCGTCTCGAGCGTCGTGAAGGTCTTCGAGGAGATAATGAAGAGCGTCTCCTCGGGATCGAGGTCCCGGGTGGCCTCGACGAAATCCGTCCCGTCGATATTCGAGACGAACCGGAAGACCCGGCTCCGGTCCGAATAGGACCGGAGGGCTTCGTAGGCCATGACCGGGCCCAGGTCCGATCCCCCGATGCCGATGTTGATGACATTTTTGACGGGTCTTCCGGTCGCACCCTTCCAGGCCCCCTCCCGGACCCGCCGGGAGAAGGCCTCCATGCGGTCGAGGACGCCATGGACCTCCCGGACCACATCGACTCCGTCCACGACCAGGGAGCGGTCCCGGGGCATGCGGAGAGCCACATGGAGGACGGCCCGGTTCTCGGTCCTGTTGATGTGCTCTCCCCGGAACATGTCCGCGATGTGGTCGGAAAGACAGCATTCCCGGGCCAGCTCCAAAAGGAGCTGGAGGATCTCTCCCGTGACGAGGTTCTTGGAGTAGTCGAGATAGAGTCCCGCTCCTTCCGCGGCCATCCTCCGGCCCCGTTCGGGGTCTTCCGCAAAAAGGCTCCGGAGGGAGCGGTGCTCGATCAAACGGAATTGGTCGGCCAGGGCCTTCCAGGGAGGAAGGGAGGTGACGCGGGGGGGAAGGGGACGGGTCATGCGGGACTCCTTTGGTCGTGGAGGCTCCCCGGGGATTCGGAGGCCTTTCTGTTCAAGGCGAGAAGGGCGGGCCAGGCGTGCTCGTTCCCCAGAATGGTGAGAGAGCTTGTTTCGATGGCAAAATGGCGGGCGCTGTCGGAAGGGAGATGGAGCCAGTTGGCCACGAGGACCCGGAGAAGATGGCCGTGGGCGAAGAGAAGGGCATCCTCTCCGTTCTCCTCGAGTTTCGCCAAGACGCGCCGGACCCGGCGGGTCACATCCTCCAGGGATTCGCCCTGGGGAACCCCGTCCCGGAAGAGGTCCCAGCCGGGGTTGTCCCGGCAGATCTCGAGGGTCGTTTTCCCCTCGTATTGGCCATAGTCCCACTCCGAAAGATCGGGATCGATCCGGATTCTCTCTCCGAAGCCCGAAAGTTCGGCGGTCCGGCGCGCACGGGCAAGGGGGCTTGAGAGAACGACCTGGGGTTGGAGTGGCCAAAGAATGGGTCCAAGCTGGGTCGCTTCCGCCTCGCCCTGGGGGGTGAGAGGAAGGTCGGTCCGTCCGGTGTGACGGCCGGAGACCGACCAGAGTGTGGCGCCGTGACGTACGAGATAGACGTGCATGGACACTCCTGGGTCGGGGGATGGGGGCTGTGTCTTCGAGAATAGCAGAAAAGCCGAAAGGCCGACAAGCCGGTCTTTCGGCTGCCTCTTGATCTGATCGTCGACAAGGAGGGAAATCGGGGGGCGCAGGGGGCGGCAACGTTGAATCCGAGTCCCTGGCAATGTTCATCGGAAGCGGGAATGACCGACTACCGTGTTCTCATCCCTCGCGTAGTGCTCAGCATCTTTGGTATGTTCGTGCTGACGGTCCTTGCGCTGGTTTGCATAGGCTCGACTTTCCCTTCAGCCGGGCCCCCGGTCCGCGGGATGCTCGCAGGTCCGTTCCTCGCCTCGCGGTTCGGAACGCCCCCGAATGGGGGCGTGTACGATGTCTCGGCCGCTTCAGACCCGGCAGTTACCCGCCACGCCTGGACCGATAGGCTACAGCCGAGGGAACGGCTGGTTCACCTCGTTGACACAAAACAGTCAACGTCGAACAATCACCGACACACCTCACGCCGATCCGCTGCTGGGTGGTGTGACAGGGGATCGGCTCAGTCGCCCCCTCTGTCGATCGACCATCATGAGGGAGTCTCACTGTCCACCATGTACGGGAATCAGAGGAGACGATGGGCAAGAATATGCCGTTCACGCCGTGGCATTCTTTTTCCTGTAAGCCATCACTCCGATCAGAAGAATCCCGGTCCCGAAAAGGGCCAGCGTGGAGGGCTCGGGAGTTGCGGAGAGATTGGTTCCGGTAACCTGTGGAGGAGCATTGATGTTGATGGATTCTTCCAATGCGAAATAATCTTCCCCACCGTTACCAGAGATGCTGTTTAGAAAATTGACGGTTCCGTTATCAGGATGATAAAAACCGTTGATTATTGTGAACTGGAAATTCGTAAAATACGCGTCGCTTCCCCCATATTGATCCACCCCGTATTCGTATTGATAAAAACCAGAAGAGGACATGCCGGCAGCAAGATTCGGGGTTCCGGTATACCCGTCAACTCCGTCACCATCGAACCCAAAAATATTATTTCCAGAAAGATTAATGCTGGTAAGTGCATGGCCACTATTGTTCACGATACCGATCAACGCATCGTCAATGCTATCATAAGTTGATTGTGGTCCGAAGGTCGTAGAGATGCTACCGTTTGAATTGAATGTGATCACCATGTTGCAAGCTGTCGCGCTACCCGTACCACCCCCTCCATATGCGGCCAGACTCGCAGTCGTGGGACAGATGCCGGCAAAAGCCTGGTTTGACATCATCAGAATTGAAAAGAAAAAGAAGTACAGGGCCATAATTTTAGATACATATTTCATAATTTTGCTCCTCTCCTTAAAAATTAATAAATTTTTAATATTAATATTAAGATTTTATGATAGCAATTTCAGGACCATTTTTGAAATCAAGATCCGATGCCGTTATTCCTCCAAATACCGATAAAATTGAAAAAATGAAATGTTAGGAAAATTTACATATGTTAAGAAAGTTTACATATGAGGGTCTTGCAAAACTCCAAAAACAGTTCTAGCGAAATCCTGTGGGAAACTCGTTTTCGATCACATTTTGATGACGGATCGGATTTTAGTCCTCCGGGAGGCTCTTTGGGATCGGAAAAAGTCCCAAATTCCAGACGTCAGGCCGGTGTGCGGGCGCATCTTTCCCGGTCTCTTCGTGTCAGGAGGGGGAATCCTCTCCTTTTCGACCCGAAAAAGCGGTTGCTACGAGAGGCTTCCGAGAAGCTGTTCGGTCCGAATCCTGGTCAGCAGTCCGCTGACGATGGCGCCCAGAGAGATCATGAGGCGGTTCAAGGGGCGGACGTCGAGCCAGCTGTGTGAGGAATTTCCGCATATACGGAAGGGGTCTTGGGGGCAGCATATGTGGGTGGGGTGTATTTTTTGCGACCGTGGGCAGATGACGGAAGAGAGGATTCAGCAATGTTTGGAGCCTCATTTTGAACCGCGCCCCAACGATGAGTTTCGAATGGAAGGGGAAAAGACGCGTCGTAAAGTCCACGGCTATCCGGACTCCCAGTCCGCAAGGCGAACCCGCCAGCTTGATCTGGTGGTTGGTAAGAGAGGGGAATGATGGAATTATCATCCATGACAAACACATAAAAGTGTCTGCAAAAATTCAAGGGGGCCTGCGGTTTTGCAAGCCCCTCGAATCTTAAAGAATCTGCCGGAATTTGCCGTTGTTCCCTCCTTCGGCTCATGGGAGAATGGCCGGACCAAGAAATCGTGGGGAATCCTAAGGGCAAGGAGGAGGCGTGAAGGCACCGAAGGCCTCGTATTCCAGGCCGGTCTGGAGCACGGCCAAAAAGGACATGGTGGGAGGGTCCCTGGGATCCTCCCGGATCTGGTTCACCGTGGCTCAGGGAATCCTGACCGAAGTCTACTCGCCCCGGATCGACATTCCCCAGATCCGGGACCTGGGATTTCTCGTGGCGGACGACCGGGGATTCTGGTCGGAGGTTCGGGCCAACGGACGCTACGAGCTCACCCTGGCCGGAGACGGGGTCCCGGCCGTCATCATCGTCCACGAGCATGAACGATTCCGTCTGGAGATCCGGATCGTGGCCTCTCCCTCTCGCGACGCGGTCCTCATCGACTACCGGCTCACGGGAGAGTCGACCCTTCGCCTCTATCCCCTCCTTGCGACCAGGCTTGGCGGCCAGGCGTACGACAATGTGGCCCTCGTAAGAACCTGGCACGGCCGGAAGGTCATGGCCGCCTTCCAGGGTCCCTTCGCCCTCTCCCTGGCCGGAATACGCTCCGACGGGGAGGATCTTTTTATCCGGACCTCCTGCGGCGAGGTCGGGGAAAGCGACGGCTGGCAGGACTTTTGGCGGAACGGACGGATGGCCTGGGAGTATGGGGAGGCGGGACCGGGAGAGGTGGCCCTCATGGGGGAGGCGGGGCCTTCCGGCACACTGGCCCTGGCCTTTGCCCAAAGCTGGGAGGCGGCCTCGACGCTCGCCCTCTCCTCTCTCATGGAGGGCTTCGGCCGTCAGTGGGAGGAACAGGTGGAGATGTGGAGACAATGGCAGGCGGGCCTCAGGATTCCTCCCGGCCTCCCAGACTCCCTGGTCCGGATCTACCGGACATCGGCCATGGTCCTTAAAACCCATGAGGACAGGACCTTTCCCGGGGCCCTGATCGCGAGCCTCTCCATTCCGTGGGGTGAGAGCTCCGACAGCCGCGGGGGATACCATCTGGTCTGGAGCCGCGACCTGACCGAAAGCGCCGGGGCCTTTCTGGCCATGGGGGACACCGGAACCGTCCACAGGATCCTCTCCTACCTCATGGCCACGCAGCAGGAAGACGGGCACTGGCTCCAGAACCAGTGGCTCGGCGGAAAACCCTACTGGCAAGGTCTCCAGCTTGACGAGTCAGCCTTTCCCGTTCTCCTGGCCGCGTCCCTCCTGAACAATGGACCGCTTTCGGCGGAAGGGCTCCGCCAGATGGTTGAGCGGGCGCTCCGCTTCATTATTCGCGAAGGGCCGGTGACCGGACAGGACCGATGGGAGGAGGACCCGGGCATCAACCTCTTCACCCTGGCCGTCTCGATCGCCGCTTTGGTGGACGGGGCGGAATTTCTCGACCCTGGAGAGAGGGAGATCGCCTACTGGATCGCCGACACCTGGAATGCCCGGATCGAACGCTGGACCTGGTCCGGACGAACTTCGCTGGCGGAGAGGCTCAAGATTTCAGGCTACTATCTTCGGGCTGTCCCCGAGGAGATTCTAGAAGACGCGGCGGCCAAGGGGATGCCGCTTCTGATCAAGAACCGGTGCCATGATCCGGGCCTCCCGGCCTGCGACCAGATCAGTACCGACTTTCTCCAGCTTGTCAGATACGGATTGCGGTCGTTTTCCGACCATCCGGTCCGGGAGTCCCTGCGGGCGGTCGACGGCCTGCTCCGCTGCGACACGCCGGCCGGACCCGCCTGGTACCGCTACAACGGGGACGGATACGGGGAGCACGCCAACGGGGATCCCTTCGACGGGACCGGCCGGGGACGGCTCTGGCCCCTGCTCTCGGGAGAGAGGGGCCATGCGGCACTTTCGGCGGGGGAAAGCCCCCTGCCCTACCTCCGGTCCATGGCGGAGACGGCGAACCCCGGCGGACTCATCCCGGAGCAGGTCTGGGACACGGTCCCGGTCCCGGAGAGGGATCTCTGGCCGGGACGTCCGACAGGATCGGCCATGCCCCTTGTCTGGGCCCATGCCGAATTCATCAAGCTTGCAAATAGCCACGAGCGGCAGTATCCCGTCGACCGCCCGAAGAAGACCTGGGAGAGGTATGGAGGAGTCCGGCCGACGATCTCCTGGGTCCTCTGGCGCCACCGCCACAAGGTTCGGACCCTCCCGGAGGGCCAGGAGGTCCGTTTCGTCTTCGAAGGCCGGGCCCTTGTCCACTGGGGGATCGACGGATGGGACAATCCCACGGACACCCCATCCCGCCCCCTGGGGCTGGGATTTTACGGGGCCGTTCTTCCGGTGATCGGGCTCCGGAAGGGACAATTCCTCCTGTTTACCTTTTTCTGGCCGGAGGACGACCTCTGGGAGGGGACAGACTACCGCGTGGAGGTCGTCAGCCCGGAGGAGGATGAGGATTAGAGAACGTCCGGCTTCATAACGGAAGAGTCTCCGGGAAGCTTTCGTCTTCTGGCCCCGCTCCTGTATAGTGGGGCAGGAAGACCTCCGGTTGTGGAGGAGAGCACGACAATGCCGACCCGGGGGAGGACATGAACACGCCATCCGCACCTTCTCGTCCTATTTCGACCCTGACGCTCAATCCCGCCGTCGATGTCTCCTATGAGGTGTCCCGTCTCGTCTCCGGCCAGAAGAGCCATGCCACCGCGACCCGCACCGATCCTGGCGGAAACGGGATCAATGTGGGCCGGGCCCTCCGGGTGCTGGGGGTTCCGGCGAGGAACTACTGCATCATGGCCGGCAACGCCGGGATCCTTCTGGAAAGGCTCCTCGAAGACCAGATCGGAGCCGTCCTCTGCGAACGGGTGACCGGTGAGACGCGGATCAACGCCACCATCCTCCAGGCCGATCCCCCGGTCCAGTACGAGGTGACGGGGATCGGTCCCTTCGTTCCCCCGGAGGTCCTGGACAACCTCCTTGGCGACTTCCTGGACCATGTGGGCGGAGGATACGGCGTCCTTTCGGGGTCGGTGCCGCCGGGGGTTCCCTCCGGAATCTACGGGTCGATGGTCCGTCGCATCCACGACTGTGCCGGACAGGCCATCGTGGATGCCCATGGGGATCTTCTCCGGGAGTCCCTGGTCCATCGCCCCTTCCTGATCAAGCCCAACCAGTATGAACTCTCCCTGCTTCTGGGCAAGGAGGTCCCAAGGATCGAGGACGTGGCGGAAGAGGCCAGGATCCTTGTCAGCCAGGGCGTCCGCTACGTCTGCGTCTCTCTGGGGGCCCTGGGCGCCATTCTGTCGGGGACCGAAGGGAGTTTTCTGGCCAAGCCTCCCCCGGTGATTGTCAAGTGCACGGTCGGTTCAGGGGACTCCATGGTGGCGGGGCTGATCGCGGCCTTTTCCCGGGGGGAATCCCCCGAGGAGGCCCTGCGCCTTGCGGTGGCCTGTGGAAGCGGAACCTCAGCCCAGCCCGGAACGGCGATCTTTACAGAGTCCCAGCTAGTCGAGCTCCTTCCCAAAACCGAGGTCATCCCCCTTGATATCTAGACTCTCTTCTTTGCCCCTTCCTCCCCCGGAGTGGGATCCCCCCCGGAACGACGACCGGGTCGGCAGGGACGGGAGAGGTGTGCAATAATGAGTCCGGGCTCCGGAGTCCGGATGAGGCCCTGCTTCCCGGTCACCGGAACGGACTTTCGGGAATTCCCGCGATCACCAAAAGAGGTACAACCGATGAAACAGACCCTTGTCCGGCTCCTCTCCCTCTCTCCGGGGTCGCTGATTGTCGCGGATGTAGTCGACCCTCTGGGACGACTTCTCGTGAGGGCCCCCGTCACGCTCGACGAACATCTCAAGAATCTCCTCCTGGCCCGGGGTGTGCAGGAGGTCTTCATCGAGGACCGGAGAACCCTGGACCGGGTCGAATCGGACGAGGCGATCCGGGGTGAACTTCTGTCTCTCGACAAGAGGCTGTCCCGCTTCCAGGCCGAAGGACCCGAACTTGGGCTCAAGACCACCATCAGGGAGGTGGTCGAGAGGTTTTACCTGGAGAAAGGATAGGATCCGCCCTTTTGGCAAGCCAGATGGGTCGGGGAGGAAAAAAGGGGGAAATGTCCTCGTGGTGACAGACGAACATGACCGGATCTTCGAGGATTTCGAGAGGGAAAACGGGTTTTCGGCGATGCCGGAGGTCGTGAGCGAGGTTCTCTTTGCCCTCCAGTCTTCCCGGACGACCATGCACGAAATCGGGGAGATCATCAAACGGGATCCGGGATTTGCGACCCGCCTCATCCAGTATGTCAATTCGGGGGCCTACCTGACGGCAAATCCCGCCTCGAGCATCGATCAGGCGGTGCGGATCATCGGACTCGGCCCCCTCAAGGGCCTGTGTCTGGGAATCCCGGTCTTTTCAAGGTACAAGCATGTCCTGGGCGTTCGGGAGATCTGGGCCCACAGCCGGGCCACGGCAATCTGCTGCCAGATCGTCTCGGAAGCCGTCCGGTTTCCCGAGCCCGACACGGCAGAGACGGCGGGTCTCCTTCACGACATCGGAAAGGTCGTCCTTGCGGTCTCCGCCGGGAATTTTTTCCTCTCCCAGATCCAGATTGCCGATGCCTCCAAGCGGGATCCCGACTGGAAACAGGAAAAAGACCTCCTGGGCTTCAACCATTGCTTCATCGGCGGATGGTTTGCCCGAAAGTTCAAGATGCCCCAGTCTCTTGTCGATGCGATCCTCTGGCACCACGAATACGAGAAGTCGCGCTACGGGCGGGACCTGGCCTGTCTCTGCATGGTGGGAGACCAGATCGCCTCGGCGATCGGACTCACCCATCCCGACGATGTCTTTGTCGACCCCGGTCTTGTCGGGGCCCTTAAACATCTGGGAATCGATGACGAGCTCTTCCGGAAGATCCTCACGCACTCTCTCGAGCGCGTCGGCCGGATGGTCGCCTATGACTGAAACAGGAGTGTCTGTGTCCCTTGAGGGGGCGGGCCCAGGTGAGACAGAAACCAACCGCCGGTCAACCACGTGTTCTGGAGAGACCCATGAGTTCCCCGCGTCTTCCCCATGATCTCCTGATCGGCCGCCAGGCCATCTTCGGCCGGGACGGATCGGTCCAGGGCTATGAACTGCTCTTTAGGGAGACCCGCAAGAATGAGGCCCATATCTCCGACGACATGCAGGCCACCGCCCGCGTCATCGTGGATACCCTCATGGAGGTGGGGCTTGAACAGGTCCTGGGCGGAAAACGGGGTTTTGTCAACATCGGTCTCGACTTTCTGATGGAGGACGCGATTTTTCTGCTTCCCCCGCAGGATCTCGTCCTGGAGATCCTCGAGACGGTTCCGGTCAACGACACCACCGTCTCCCGCTGCCGGGAGCTCAGGAGCCGTGGATATACCCTGGCCCTGGACGACTATGTGGGCCACGGCAAGACCTGGGCGCCACTCCTGGATCTGGTCTCCCTCGTGAAGGTCGACATTCAGGGCGTCTCCGAGGCCGATCTCCTGCCTGTCGTCGGGGGGCTTGAGGGACGGAAGCTCTCCCTTCTGGCGGAGAAGGTTGAGACTCCCCAGCAGCTTGAGCAGACCATGAGGATGGGGTTCGAATACTTCCAGGGCTTCTTCTTCGCCCGACCGGTCATTCTGGCCTCGCGGAAGGTCGATCCCCTCAGGCAGGCGGTGACGGGGATCCTGGCCATGGTCCTAAACGACGCCGGAACGGAGGAGATTGTCAGCGCGGTCCGTCCCCACATCGATCTCTCCGCCTCGCTCATCCGGATTGCCAATGTGGTGGGCAAAAGCCCCTCCCGCGTCATCACCGATCTCAGACAGGCAGTTCTGGCCATGGGCCGGGCCCAGATCCGGCGCTGGCTCGAGCTGATCCTCTTCACTTCGGCGATGTCGGACAACCGCTATGCCCGCCCGGTCCTCCAGATGGCGGTCACCCGGGCCCGGCTGATGGAGCTTCTGGCCGAATCCTGGACAGGCTCCGGAAAGCCCGATCCGGAGGAGGCCTTCCTGACCGGGATGTTTTCCCTCTCCGGCTCCCTTCTGGGGGTGACGGTGGCCGAGATGCTGGAAGGGCTGCCGCTCCGGGAGGAGGTCCGGCGGGCCCTTCTCGAGGGCACAGGTTCCCTGGGGCTCCTTCTCTCCTTTGCGGGAAGCGTCGAGCGGTCCGCCTTGTCGCTGGACCGCCTCCTGACCGAAATTCCCGTCCCCGCCGCACGGATTGCCGCGGCCCAGACCGAATCCCTTCTCTGGGCCGACGACATTGTCCGGATGTTCTCTTAACTCGACTCTCTTCTTTGTTCCCGGATTTTCCTAGAAGCGCCGCGATCTGAGTATGACGATCGCCAGGAAGAAGCCCAGGATCCCGGCCCCCGAAAACCCGATGAGGCCCAGCGTCTTGAAGGAGGAATGGGAGGAGAGGGAGGCGGAAAAAATCAGGGCCGATCCGATGACGAGAGAGGAGACGAGGATCGAAAGGGAGAGAAGGTTCCCGGTGCGGTCGATCTCCCGGATCAGGTCGTCGAGGTGGCGAAGCGAGAAGTCGATCCGGAACTTTCCCGCTCCCGCTGTGTCGACCAGACGCTCCAGCCGTTCCGGGAGCCCTGACAGGATCCGCAGAAGCGTCCGGGAGGAGATCTTCAGGTTCCGGAAGATTTCCGAGAGGCCGAAGTTTTTGAGGAACTGGGAGACGATGAAGGGCCGGGCCTCCTCGAGCATGTTGAAGGAGGGGTCCAGCTGGCGGCCGATCCCCTCCATGATGACGAGGGCCCGGAGAAGGAGGACCAGTTCGGTCGGAAGCTTGAGGGCATGCTCCCGGGAGATGGAAAAGAGCTCGGAGGCCAGAAGATCGATCCGGATTTCCGAGAGGGGCTGGTTCACGAAATCCTCGAGGAAGCGGGAGAGCTCCGATTCGAGACCGAGGGTGTCGCAGTCTTCGGGGATGGCCTCCATCCGGCGAAGGAGACCGACGACGCGAGTCGTGTCGTTGTCCGACAGGGCGACCAGGAGATCCCCCAGGAGGGTTCGCCAGGTTTTCGAGAGGGTGCCGAACATGCCGAAATCGAGAATGCCGATGCGGGATCCGGGCAGGACCAGGATGTTGCCCGGATGGGGATCTCCCTGGAAGAATCCGAAGACGAAGACCTGCTTCAGGATGG
The DNA here is from genome assembly GCA_021795275.1 of Nitrospirota bacterium. The sequence continues at coordinate 12,137 of JAJYPO010000037.1, forward strand.
AACGGGCCCCGACCCGCGCGATGATTTCGGGCGTCGTGCCCATCTCGGGGTAGCGGTCGGTCTGGTCGATCTTGATTCCGTCAAGGAACTCGAGGACCAGCACCCGGTCCGTCGAGTAGTCCGGAAAAAAACGGGGAATGACGATCTCCGGATCCTGGGCGAAGTGGCGGGCGGCTCGCTCGATGTTCTTTCCCTCATGGGTAAAGTCGAGTTCGAGCCGGAGGATCCGGGAAAACTCCTTCACCACCTCGCGGGGGTGGTAGCGCCGGGATTTTTCCAGGTTGTCCTCAAGGAGGCCCGAAAGGACGCCCAGAATGGAGAGATCGGCCTCGACCTTCGGAAGGATTCCCGGGCGCCTGACCTTGACCGCCACCTCCGTTCCGTCCGGCAGCATTCCGCGGTGGACCTGGGCGATGGTGGCCTGCCCCAGGGGGGAGGGATCGAGCCGGAGCAGACGTTCCCGGGCAGGACATCCCCAGGCCTCTTCGAGGAGGCCCTCGATCTGGTCGAAGGGCAGGGGGGTGACCCGGTCCTGGAGGCGCGCGAGCTCGGCGATGTAGTCCGGCGGGAGAAGGTCGGGCCGGGCGGAGAGAATCTGGCCCAGCTTGGAAAACGTTGGCCCCAGCTCTTCGAGCGCCTTTCTCAAGCGGACCGGGCGGGGCTCGGAGACCTGGGGTTTGCGGAAAAGAAGCCGGTCCCCTGCCGCCTTGAGGGGATTGAGCTTGAGAAATCCGATCATGTCCTCGAAGCCGTATTTCACGAGGATATGAACGATCTCCCGGAGCCTTGAAAGCTCGGAGAGGGGCAGAAGCCTGATGACCGACAAGGGATCTCCCTTACAAGAGGGTCGTTAGGCCCGCGGTATGGTTCCTAGGACCGTCAGGTACAGGACGGCGGAGGTGGTGGAAAGTCCCAGGAATTCGGCGATCTCGTCGTCGAAAAATCCTCCGATGCCGCTTGATCCGTGGCCCATGTGGACGGCCGCAAGATTCAGCCGCTCCCCGATGATGCCGGCATCCATGTGGAGGGTCCGGTAGATCCTGTTCCCGTAGCGTTCCACCAGCCGCGGGAGGTTGGCAACCTGGAGAAGCAGGCAGGAGGCATCCCGGGCCAAATCCTGTCCCAGGGAGAATTCGCAGGCGATTTCGGCCATGTTCCCCCTTCTGAGAAGGGTCAGCTCCCGCGAATCCGGGGAAAAGTGGTAAAGCCCCGGCATCAGGAGATCGACGGAGTTGACGACCAGAAAGGAGGAGAAGAGCCGGGGCCCGAAAAAGAGCGGCGGAAGGGCGGGATCGGCCACGGGGTCTGCGGAGAGGTTGTATCCGAAGTTTAAAAGGGTCGAGAGGTCCTCGAAAGGGAGCGGATCCCCCGAGAACTGCCGGGCCGACCGCCGGGTCAGGAGATCCCGGGACAGGTTCTCGTCGAAGTCGATCTCCTTGTCGGTCAGGGCGACCGGATCGCGCTGGGGGGTGAACCGGGAGACCGGGAGAAGGGTGGGGTCGTACTCTCCTTCCCCCGACCAGAGAAGCGGGGGGGCGAAGGGCTCGGGACCGATCGCGGAGAGATGGTGAAGATCCCGGAAAAAGTCTCCCGTCTCCGGAGCCTCCGGCGGCGTGTAGGGAGGATGGGCCGGGGAGGGGAGAACGGGGGTGCAGGGGATGGGCTCGTAGGCGGTTTCTCCATGGACCATGGCGAGTCCCGTGAGGCAGACCTCGTTTGTGTCCCCGAGGAAGAGAAGGGAATTCATGGAAGTGTCCTGGAAGCCCGACAGGGGATAGGCCAGAAATCCCGATTCTTTCGCCATGAGCGTGAGATTCGAGAGCAGGTGTCCGGTGTCGAGAAGGATGCGCCGGTAACCCCGCTCGCCGTAGCGCCAGGAGGAGCGTTCGTAGATCCCCGAGAGGAGGATCAGGAATCCGGCCTCGGAGAGGGCCGGCTGATGGAGAAAGTAGGCGAAGATTTTTTCCCAGAAGGATCCTTCGATCACGGGGACGAGGTGGTGCTCCTTCCCGTGGTAATGATAGATCCCGTCGTTTAGGAAGGGCTGATCCCGGATGACGAGGTAGATCTCCGCCGGATAGAGGCCCCCGGCCGACGGGGCGGCCCTCATGTAGGTCTTGTCGATCTTGGGGGAATCCATGATGGCGGTGACCCCGTAGGAAAAGAAGAGGAGGCGTGAGATCTCTGATAGTCCCCAGGGCGTGGGAGGCTGGGGGGGCGCCACCGGAAGGGGATTCCGGGTGAAGGGGATATGGCTGAAGGGGAGAAAGGGGATGAGGCTGATCGGGTTGTCCGCCTGGTAGTCCTTGAAGGGGGCAGGCTTGCGTGAATAGTCCAGGGACCGGAAGCGATGGATGGTCGTCCGGCTGTATTTGGTCTCCTCGTGGTAATACTCCGCGCAGGAGACAGGCGTATGGTCCAATGGAAATCTCCAGGATTGTTTCCGGCCAGGCCGACATTTTCTCCGGTTCCGCAGGGATCTGCGGCCGAAAACAACGGTCATGCGCCCGTTTTTGGGCTTGTGGTTTCGTTCTGTGATCCATTATACATGGAGCGCGCCCCGTGATCATCTCTTGTGTGAAAAAGGATCCTGACGGGCAAGAGTTCGAAAGCTTCCGGACGGGTTCTTTCGGGGAGGAGCTCCCGAGCATTCAAAAGGTCAAACGGGAGGAGGGGGCGTGTCGTTGTCCGAAGGACTTTAAGCGGGGAGGGCGGAGACGGTGACGAGGCTCCAGAGGTCCGCGTCGCGGCCGAAGGGATGGGAAATTCTCAGACCCTCCGTCTCGAACTCCTGCGCCCCGTTATAGAGAACCAATCCCCCGGCTGTCCTGGGCAGAGCGAGCCTTTGGAAGTTTTCGAGGCCCCGGAGGAAGTCCCGGATGAAGGTTTCGGAGGACTTGATCTCGAGGGGAAAAATCCGCCTGCCCTCCCGGACCAGGAGATCGACGTCGTTTCCCCTGGAATCGCGGGAGAAAAAGAGGTCGGGTCTTCTTCCTCGGTTCAGGGTCCCTTTCACGATCTCTCTCACGACCAGGTTTTCATGGTGCAAATCAAAAGTTGAAGGTCTGATTTGTTCAACTTTGAGTCGTTAACCGTTTGAAGCCAGAAGGGGGCGCCCTGTCAGACAGGATTTCTGTCGTCATCTGCCGCTCCAGAGGGAAGGGAAAGGGGCGGAAGGTTCGGGGAGGAGAAGAGGAAGTCCGAAGGAAGTTGCAC
>JAJYPO010000216.1 GCA_021795275.1 Nitrospirota bacterium
TGGAGGGGCCTCCGTCATGAGGGTCATGACCCCCGAAGAAATGAATGAGACGGACGGGAAAGCGGTCCGCGAATTCGGAATTTCTGAAGAAATCCTGATGGAGCGCGCCGGCATGGCGGTCTCCCGGGTTTGCCGGGAATGGCTTGGACGGACAACTCTCCGCTCCGGTAGACGACCGGTCCTCGCGGTGGCGGGAGGCGGCCACAATGGCGCCGACTGTCTGGTGGCCCTTCGTGATCTTGTCAGCCTCGGATACACGGGAGAGGCGCTTGTCGTCGTGCAAGAGGCGAGCCGGCAGAGCACAGCGCTTCTTCGCGAAATCGAGCGGCTTCGGCGCATGGAGGTTCCCGTCCGCCTCTCTTCGGACGGAGGTGTCCGCCACCGGATATCCCACGCCGGCCTGATTATCGACGGAATCCTGGGGACGGGTTTCCGGGGAGAATTGCCGGAGGATCTCCTCCGGCTTGTCGAGGCGATGAACCAGTCTGCCGCTTCCGGTATTCCCGTAATCAGCGTCGACATTCCCTCCGGCGTGGATGGACGCACCGGTGCCGTTGGCCGTGCGGCTGTCCGGGCCTCGACCACGGTCACCCTTGGGGCTCCGAAATGGGGGCTGCTTGTCGATCCCGGAACGCGCCATGCGGGCGAGATCCGGCTTTCGAGAATCGGTTTTCCTTTCGCCCTGTTGGCCGAAGGCAGCGGATCCTGCTTGACCATCCGCGAGGCCATGGCCCTTCTGCCGAAGCGCTTTCCCGAGATCCACAAGGGACAGGCCGGCCATGTCCTGATTGCCGGGGGAAGCCCCGGGAAGACGGGGGCACCTCTTCTGGCCGCCCGGGGGGCCCTCCGGGCGGGAGCGGGTCTGGTGACCCTTCTCTGGGATCGAGGACTTTCCAGTTACGCGAGCGCCCTCCCCGAGGTGATGGGACGTTTCTTCGACCAGTCAACCCCGGACCCCGGAGAGATCCGGAGGGCCTTCGAGGGGATCGATGCCGTCGGCTGCGGACCGGGACTTCCGGACGAAGAGGGAACGCGGATATTGATGGAAACGCTTCTCTCCGGATTTTCGGGGCCGCTGGTCGCCGATGCCGGAACCTTCAGCCTCTTTGCCGGCCATCCCGAACGGGTGGCGGAGCTCCGGGGAGGAAAAAAACTCGTATTGACACCCCACCCCGGGGAGTTGGGACGCTTTCTGGGGGTTGGGACCCGGGAGGTTCTGAAGGATCCCCTGGACCTGGCCCTTTCCGGAGCCCGGAAAGCGAACGGGGTTCTTCTTCTGAAAGGGGCGCGGACTCTCGTGGTCGATCCCGCCGGCCGTCGATATGTCAACCTGACGGGAGATCCGGTCATGGCCGGGGCCGGAATGGGAGACGTCCTCACCGGGATGATCACGACCTTTCTCGGCCAGGGGATGGAGCCCTTCGAGGCGGCCTGCCTGGCGACTTTTATCCATGGGGCGGCGGGCGAGCGTCTGGGACAGATGTCCTCCAGAGGGCGTCTCGCCTCGGAGTTGGCGGACGTGATCCCCACGCTTCTTTCCGACTGGGAGCAGGCGGCCGGTATGGCCGCCCTCCCGGAGGAGGACCCTCTGGCCCTGTGGCCGGTCCGTCCTCCCGGAGGAAGGAGCCGATGAGCGAAGATTCTGGAAGGAAGATCCTTGACGGGCGTGAAGGTCTGGCCGTCTATTTGCGCTATCTGGGAGAGACCGTCCCGGATTTTGCCCTTGCGAAAGGGATGGATTCCTCAGGGAGTCCTGGAGACGCTGTCGAGCCCTCCGAAAAGGGAGATCCGGACAGCGAGATGCTTCTGGCAGAACTTCGGGAGCAGGCCCGAACCTGCACCCGCTGCACACTGTCCTCCACCCGGACCCAGGTTGTCTTCGGAGAGGGAAACCCCAAAGCGACCCTCATGTTCGTGGGGGAGGGACCGGGGGCCGACGAGGATGCCACGGGCCGTCCCTTCGTGGGCCGTGCGGGGGAGCTCCTCACGAAGATGATCGGAGCCATGGGTTTCGAGCGGCCGGAGGTCTATATCGCCAATATCGTCAAATGCCGTCCTCCCGGCAACCGTGTTCCCGAGGAGGCCGAGCGCCACGCATGCCTTCCCTTCCTGCACCGGCAGATCGCCCTCATCGCCCCCCGGTCGATCGTCCTTCTGGGGCAGACGGCGGCCGCCTCTCTCCTGGGCCAGACGGGGGGGATCTCCCGGCTTCGGGGGAGGGAAGCCCGCCTTCCACACTTCCCGGAGATCCGGGTCATGCCGACCTACCATCCGGCCTATCTCCTCCGAAATCCCTCTGCCAAGGCCCAGGTCTGGGAAGATCTCAAGCAGGTGATGGCCTGGCTCGGAAAGGATCGGCCATGAGACTTCTTCTGGGGCTCATTCTCGTCGTGGCCGGATGGCTTTTCATGGTGGAAAATGACCAGGAACACATCACCATTACACTTCCGGGATCGGGGCAGATCGGACCCTTTTCGGTGGGGGTGGTGGTTCTGGGTGCGGTCCTGACGGGGATCCTCCTTTGCCTTTTGGGCGGGATTCTTCTGAAGGTCGCCTCCAGGCTGAAAAAGTCCCGTTCCCCGGAAGGCGGGACTTCGGCATCCGACCCGCCTCATGCCTCCCACTGACAGCCCCCTTTCCTCGACTGGACGGCAGAAGGACGCCCCTTCCTCCGGCTATGTTTATCCCGACACGCCCCTTTTCCGTCAGTACCGGGATCTCAGAAATGAAGCGGGAGAGGCCCTTCTTTTTTTTCGTCTGGGGGATTTCTACGAACTGTTCGGGGATCAGGCCGAATTAGCCTCCCGCCTTCTGGGTGTCACCCTCACAAGTCGGGACAAGAGTCGGCCCGACCCTCTTCCCATGTGCGGAATTCCCGCCAAGAGCCTCGATCTGTATCTTCCAAAGCTCATTCATGCCGGCCATGCAGTGTCCATCGCCGAACAGACGACTTCGGAAGGAGACCCGTCGGGCCTTTTTCCGCGAAAGATCATCCGGACCGTCACCCGGTTCACCTTGATGGAGGATCCCTCCCGGGAGGAGGGGGCTCCCCAGAACGGCATCGCGGTCCTGAAACGGGGGGAAGAATGGGGGGCCGCTTCTCTCGACCTGACGAGCGGGCGGATCGCGGTATGGGGACCGGAGGCCCTCTCCGACCTCGATGCCCTTCGGGATTGGCTGGAGCGAAAGGAAGCCCGGGAACTCGTTCTTGAAACGGAAGACCTGCGGAGCCGCTTTCCCGGGATTCCGGCCGTGATCCACCCGGAAGCTCCCGACCGGGATTTTTCGGCATGGCTTCCTCCGTCCTACCGGATCCCCGACCTTCCCGAGGTTTCAAAAGAGGCTCTCCGGCTCCTGTTCGGATTCCTGGCCACCCATGAACGGACGGTGCTTGGACATCTCCGGGGCATTGATCTCGAAGGAGGCTCTCCCACACTCCAGCTCGACCGCTGGACCCTCCGCCACCTCGATGTGCTGCCGGGGGAGGGGAGGGATGGCCGCAAGGCCGAGAGCCTGGTTGCCCTTCTCGACCGGTGCCGGACGCC
>JAJYPO010000038.1 GCA_021795275.1 Nitrospirota bacterium
GATCTATCCGGAGTCCGGACGATCCGGTGTCGAGAAGCAGCCTTCGGACCGTGAAGCAGCGCTCAAGAACATTGCGAAGACAGACTTTGGCCGAGACGGTCGGAATATTGATATCGGCGGGAGAATGCGATCGGCCCCCGGTCGCCTCCCCGACCGTGACGGGGAGGCGGTTCATCGAAGAAGAATCCCCGGCCGGATGGCAGCCTGCCGCGAGAAGAAGGAAAAGAAGGGGGAGAAAAGCTCCGGTTCCCCGGAGGGTCGGAAGGAGGTACGGAGATTCGACGCTTCGGAAGAGATCCCCGGCCGGGGCTTCCCGGTCCTCTTCGGACAAGGGCTCCGGCCGGGGTGAGGGACGTTCGTCAGGCAAAACTGCTCCACGACTCCGTGGTGGTCGTCGTTTTGCCGTTCACGACCTGGACGACCTGGACCTGCTGGTTCGGCTCGGCCGTGATGGTGATGCTGTTTCCGGTCGACGAATCGGTGACGGTGATGCTGCCGGAGGTCGGGTAGGGGGGGGAGGCCGCCATGTCCATCGTCCAGGGGGACGAGGAGGTTCCGATGGTGACGGAGATGTTTCCGGAGAAAGAGGTGCCGATAAGGCCCGAATCGGACATGGTCATGGTCCCGTAAGTCTGAAACGACGACGGCAGTACCCCCTTCGGTTTCAGGGTCATGGTCATGTTCTGGTTCATGGCCAAGAGGGTGATGGTTCCGTTGGAGGTGATGATCGTGAAGGACGATGATGCGGGGATGGATTGAACGGAGTTCAAGGTGACGGTGCCGGAGGCGCATGTTTCGGTGTTCGAAAACGATTGGGAGCCGGTCAGGGTCGACGACGATCCGCTGGTCGTTATCGTGAAACCGCTGCCGTATGTGATGGTGACGGTAGTCTTCCCAGCCATAATAGGTGTGCTTCCACATGTTCCAAGCGAAGCAGTTCCCGAATAGGCCATCGACATGGTGCCGTTCATCGTCGTCCCGTCCATGGTGCAATTGCTGTAGGACATGGTCGACGAGGTTCCGTTCATCGTAAACGTCATGGTCCCGGCGCTGGAGCAGGGAAGGGTGGACGTGTTGGATGAAAACGACCGGATCTCGGCGGGATCGAGGAGCGCGACGTTCCGCGCGAGTAGCGGGAAGGCCGGTCCCGAGATCAGGGAGACGGGCCCGGAGCCGTTCTGTTTCGCGAGCAGGATCTGGGACCGGATGAAGGCCGTCAGGTTGAAGGGTTTCGCGGGCGAGGTCGAGGTGACGGCCGTCCCGGAGGACGATCCCGAACTCATGGACTGATTCACTGTGGAGGCCACCGACTTGACCACAGTGGCGGTGGATCCCGTCACTCCTCCCCCGACTCCCGTGCTTCCGCCACCCCCGCAGGAAGCGGTCGCGAGAAGGGCCGCGAGGAGAACGGGACCCGTAGCCTTTCTCAGGATCTGTTTCAACGGCGTTCCTGGCGCTCCCTTCCGCATGGCGCCCTGATTTCCCTGCAAGTTCATGGATCCTCCTCCGCGAGTGTTGTTGGAAGCCTTCATGCACGATTAATTTTTCTAGCATCTGGACATGAACCGGTCTGCCGAAAAAAATAATATCATACATTTATCAGATTGCAAAAATTTCTGACACGCGACAGACAGATACCACTCTTCTCGGCACTTTTTGCGAGGTCTTTAGAGAAATGGCAAGAGACGGTTGAACGCTCCTCACCCGATCCGTTTTCGGAAGAAGTGGCCGGCCAGAAGGAGAGATCCGATTCCGATGGCGGCGAGGGCCCCGTATTCGGGGAGCAGGATCCGGACGCCGGCCCCCTTGAGGAAGACCTCCCGCAGGATCACGAGGAAATAACGAAGTGGATCGACGAGCGTCATCTCCTGGATGAATGGGGGCATGTTGGCGATCGGGGTCGCGAAACCCGAGAGGATGATGGAGGGAACGAGAAAGAGAAAGGCCCCCAGGAGACCCTGCTGCTGGGTGGCGACCAGCGAGGAGATCATGAGTCCGACCCCCAGTCCCGACAGGGTGAAGAGGAAGATCCCCAGATAGAGGGCAAAAAGGGATCCTCGAAGAGGGATGTGGAAGAGAAAGACGGCGACCAGGACGATGACGGTGGATTCGGCGAAACCGATGACGAACCCGGGAATGATCTTTCCCATGATGATGTCGAAAGGGCGCAGCGGAGTCACCAGGAGCTGGTCGAAGGTCCCGTCCTCCCGCTCCCGTGCCACCGACAGGGCCGTGACGAGAAGGGAGACCACCAGGGTCAGGAGACCCACGATCCCCGGCACGATGAACCACCGGCTCTTGAGGTTGGGATTGTACCAGGCCCGGATCGAGAGGGGCGCGATAGGCGGAGTCAGACCGTTCTGGGCCACAAAGGCGTCGTTGTAGCCCTGGACGATGGTCTGCACGTATCCCATGAGGATCATGGCCGTGTTGCTCTGGCGTCCGTCCACCAGAGCTTCCACCGTCCCCTGGCGCCCCCCCAGAAGATCACGGCTGAAGGTGTTCCTGATGTGAAGGACCAGAAGGACCTTCCGGTTGTCGATGAGGGATCGGACCTCCCCTTCGGAGTCGACTGTCTTCAGGAGACGGAAGTTGGGGGATCCGGAGAATCGCGCCAGGACTTGCCGGGAGTAGAGACCCGGGTCCTCGTTCCAGACGGCGTAGGAGATGTGGTTCAGATCGAAGGTCGCCGCGTAGCTGAAGACGATGAGCTGGACGAGCGGGGGGACGATCAGGACCATGCGGGACTTCTTGTCCCGGAGAAGCGCCAGGAACTCCTTCTGGGCGAGCCTCAGGATGCGGAGCGCGAGCGCCTTCACAGGATCCTCTTCCGGCTGATCCGGACCAGAAGCGCGAACAGGAAGAGGGAAAAGGCGAGGAGGGCGATCGCGTTGGGAACGATCACCCCCGGGATGTTTCCGGCGAGAAAGACCGACTGGAGGATGGTCACGAAGTAAGAGGCCGGAATGATGTGGGTCAGCACCCGGATGAAGAGGGGCATCGAGTGGATGTCGAAAATGAACCCCGAGAGGATGAAGGCCGGCAGAAAGGTGAAGACGATGGCGATCTGGCCCGCGACGAACTGGTTCTTCGAGACGGTCGAGATGACGAGACCCATCCCCAGGGCCGTCGTGAGGAAAAGGGCCGAGGTCAGGAAGAGGACCCCGAGCGTTCCCCTGAGGGGGACCTCGAAGAGAAAATGGCCCATGATCACGGAGACTGCCATGCCGATCATCCCGAGAATGAAATAGGGAACGAACTTTCCCAGCAGGATTTCCCCGATCGTCACAGGGGTCGAAAAAAGAGACTCGAGGGTTCCCCGCTCCCATTCCCGGGCGACGATCATCGAGGTCAGGAGGGCGCCGATCAGTGTCATGATCACGGCGATCAGGCCGGGCACGAGAAAGTCCCGGCTCCGGCTCTCGGGGTTGAACCAGATGCGGACGTCGAGGGCGACCGGCTGGAAGGAGAGCGCCCGTCCGCGCTGGTTCCGCAAGCCGATCCAGGTGTTCCAGGTGTTGCTCAGGTAGCCTTCCACGAGCCGGGCCGTATTGTCGTCGACTCCGTCCACCACGACGTGCGCGCCGTGGGTCCGGAAGGACTCGATCGAGCGTCCGAAGTTTTCCCGGAGCCAGAGGATCCCCTCCACATCCTGGCGCCGGAGGGCCTCCACGGCCGAGCGGATGTCGGGATAGCTCCGGGGAACGAACCAGGGGGACTGCCGGAGACCCGCCACGAATCCTTCCGATGCCGGCGTCCGGCTCTCGGCGACGACGGCGATCGGCACGTGGCGGGCGTCGAGAGAGACCCCGTAGCCAAAGATCAAAAGGAGCAGGACCGGGAGGACGATCGCGATCGCCAGACTCGAGGGATCCCGGACGATCTGGAGCGACTCCTTTCTGATCAGGGCCCGGATCCGGATCCATCGTTCGCGGGGGGAGGCCTGGGAGGTCATGCCGACTCCTCCGCTTGGGGGACGCCTTCGAGGAGGCGGATGAAGGCGTCCTCCAGCGTCGGGTCGGGGGTCTCCGGAGTCCGGGCCCTGGCCCGGATCTCGGCGGGGGATCCCAGGGCGAGCAGCCGTCCCTGGGCCATGATCGCCACCCGGTCGCAGTACTCCGCTTCGGCCATGAAGTGGGTGGTGACCAGAACCGAAACGCCCCAGAGGGAGATCTGGCTGATCGTCCGCCAGAACTCCCGGCGGGCCACCGGATCCACTCCGCTCGTCGGCTCGTCCAGAAGAAGAATGGAGGGCTCGTGGGCGAGGGAGGCGGCGAGGGCCAGCCTTTGGCGAAAGCCCAGAGGGAGGAGCCCCGCCGATTCGTCCCGGTAGGGGAGGAGTTCGAAGAAGGCCTCGATCTCCGCGATCCGTTCCCGCTGGCGCTTGCCGGACATCCCATAGGCGCTGGTGAAAAAGACCAGGTTCTGATGGACGGTCAGCTGGGAATAAAGCGAGAACTTCTGGGACATGTATCCCAGCCGCCCCCGAATTTCGGCCACCCGGGATCCCAGGACATCCTCTCCATCGATTTTCAGCTCCCCCGAGGTCGGAAGGAGAAGTCCCGACAGCATTCGGAAGGTTGTGGTCTTTCCCGCTCCGTTGGCGCCCAGAAGTCCGAAGATCTCTCCCCGGCCCACGGAGAATGTCAGGTGGTCGACGGCCCGAAAGGCGCCGAAATCGCGCGTCAGGTCCCGGATGACGATGGCCGCTTCGTGTCCCCCGTCGGCGAGTCCGGTTTTTCTGTTCTGCCATCCCAGATTTTCAGGAGAGGGGCCGTCCCTGCGGCCCTTCCCGGTCCCCCTGGCGAGGCGCTGCATGAAGGCGTCCTCGAAACGGGGGGGGACGGGATCGATCCGGGGGTCGGCGATTTCCGCCGGAAGGGAGGGAGGATCGGTTCCTTCGGTCACGACGCGGACGAAGGTCTCCTCCCCCACCGCATCGAGGATCCCCGGAGCGCGGGCCAGGACGGGCTCGAGCTTCCGGGGCGACCAGGAGGGATCGACCACATGGAAAACGCGGCCCCGGGCCTCCGAGACGAGATCCTCCGGCCGCCCTTCCCCCAGGACCTTGCCGGCATAGAGGATCACGACCCGGTCGAACCGGCTGGCCTCGTCCATATAGGCCGTGCTGACCAGAAGGGTCGTCCTTTTTTCCCGGACCTGCCGGGTCAGGATCTCCCAGAGCTCCCGGCGGGAGACCGGGTCGACCCCCACCGTCGGTTCGTCGAGGAGGAGGAGCGGCGGGGCGTGGACGAGGGAGCAGGCGACCCCCAGCTTCTGCTTCATCCCCCCGGAAAGTTTGCCGGCGAGCCGGGAGCGGAAGGGGCCCAGCGCGGTCATCGACAGGAGGGGGGCGTAGAGCTCGGCCCTTTTTTCCGCGGGAACGCCGTGGAGATCGGCGTGGAGGTCGAGGTTCTCTCCCACGGTCAGGTCTTCGTAGAGGCCGAACTTCTGCGGCATGTATCCAAGGTGGCGCTGGAGGGCGGGGGCTTCGGTGGCGGGGTCGAAGCCCAGGATGGTTGCCCGGCCGCTGTCGGCTCCCAGGATGCCGGCCAGAATGCGCAATAAAGTGGTCTTTCCTGCGCCGTCCGGACCGATGAGTCCCGTGATGGTCCCTTCGGCCACGTCGAAGGAGACGTCTTCGAGGGCCCGGATGACGCCGCGGGGGGAGCGGAAGGTCCGGACGATCTTCCGGACCGAGAGGGCCGGAGAGGGGGGAGGGCTATCCGCCGCCATGGATCGTCTCGGCCGAAGAGCCGTCCGGGCAGGCGACCGGACGGGCCGGTCCGTCGAGCAAGGGAATCGTCACCGTCACCGGCATCCCGAGCCTCAGCTTGACTGTCGGACAGGAGAGATAGACCCGGGCCCGGTAGACGAGGATGGTCCGCTGATGCAGCGTCTGGACCTCCTTGGGCGTAAATTCCGCGGAGGGCGAGATGTAGCCGACGTAGCCCACGAATGTCTCCCCGGGAAAGGAGTCCGAGGTGACGAAGGCGCTCATTCCCTGGTGGATCTTTCCGAGTTCCGGCTCCTCGATGTAGACCCGGGCCCAGAGGGGACGGGTGCGGGCAAGAGTGTAGACCGGGGACTGGGGAAAGGCCATGTCGCCCGGCTCGAGGATCCGGTTCTGGACGATCCCGTCGACGGGGGCATAGACCTTCGTGTCGTCGAGCTGGCGGGTGTCGTAGGCCAGCTGGGCCTTGTCCTTTTTAACAGAGGCGCGGGCCATGTCCAGGGCGGCCCGTGCGTCATCCTTCTGCTGGCGGGAATTGAAGGAGGCCTGGGTCAGGCGCCTGACCCGCGCCCAGGTCCGCTCCGCGTCGAGGCGCTGGGCCCGGTCCCGTTCGAGGGCCCGGCTGTCGGCGTCCACGAGGTCCTGATAGCGGATGGGATCCATGATGGCCATCAGGGTCCCCGCCTTCACCGGAGCCCCCTCCACATAGAGAAGCTTCAGAATGCGGCCGGTGTCGTGAAAGGCGAGCTGGACCTCCCGAAGGTCGATGTTCCCGTAGAGGACCAGGGCGTCGGTCCGGGTCCTGGTCCGGTGGGTGGCCCAAAACCAGAGGCCGCCCCCCACAAGGAGGAGAAGGAGAAAGGCGATGATCGGTCGTAGGGGCTTGGAAGCCATGGAATCTCCTCGAATCCGCCAAAGGCGGCACGATCAGGGGGTCGTTCCCCCGACGCTCCCCGGGGGAGCGATGGTTCCCCGGGCATACTGATAGGCCACGTAACCGTTCATCAGCAGGTATCGGGCCCGGATCACCGATTCACGGGCCTGCCGGAGAGCGGTCTGGGCGTCCATGACGTCGACGGACTGCACCTGCCCCTGCCGGTAGGCTTCTTCCACAAGAGTGTCGTTCTTCTGGGCGTTCTCCTCCTCCGTCAGGGCCTCCTCCAGCTGCTGGCGGGCATCCGAAATGGAGATGGCGGCCTTTCTGAGATCGGCCGCCACCTGGAGGCGGACCGATTCCCGGGTGTCGAGGGCGGCCATGAGGTCGGAGCGTGCCTTCGCCGTCTGATGGACCATGTAGCCCCCCTCGAAGATCGGGATCGTCAGGGCTCCCCCGAAGTTGAAGGTGGAGTAGGGGCTGTTGTTCGGAATGTAGGTGAATGGCAGCGCCCCGCGTGGAAGCGTGGCGGTGAAGGACTGGAAGAGGGCGTTCAGGGTCGGATAGTTCTGTGACCGGGAATTTTTGAGTCCGGCCCGCGCCGCTTCGACGTCGGCCCGGGCCTCCTTCCATTCGGGGCGATGGGAGAGGGCGACAGAAAGATCCCTGTCCGGGTCGGGGACGGAAATCTCGTTGGGATCCCGGGCCACCTCCTGGGCCACGAGGCGGACGTCGCCCCGAAGGCCCAGGATCTGGGCGAGGTTCACGGAATCGGTCCGGACCTGGTCCCGGGAGCGGATGAGGGCCAGCCGGGCTTCTTCGACGTTCACGCGTCCCCGTGTGACGTCGAGGACGATCCCCGAGCCCGTGGCATAGCGAAGCCGGGCGCGGGTCAACTGGAGGGAGGCGTCCTCGAGGCTCTTCTCGTCCGCCAGGACCTGGTGCTGGTCGGCCAGGAGGGTGAAGAAGCCGGATTCGGCGTCCCGGACCGTCTGGAACCAAAGGGTTTCTTTCCGGGCCTCCTCCGCCCGGTAGGACCAGCGGCTCTGGTCGACCTGGGAGCCGGTCTTCCCGAAATCCAGGAGATCTTCGGTCAGGGTGATGGTCAAAAGGTTCAGGTCCTGATAGGCGTAGCCGGGAAAGAGAAAGAAACCGAAAAGGCTGTTTCCGTAGAGGGTCTGGAAGCTCGCAGACAGCTGGGGGTAATTCGCGGCCCGGGCCTGTCCGACGACCGCGTGGGCGCTCCTGACCCGCGCCGTTTCGGCCTTGAGGGCGGGACGGGCCGCAAGGGCCCGGGAGACGGCCCCCTCGAGCGTCACGGGGGTGGCCGGAGGATCTTCGGCGGCCAAGGCCGCCAAAGGGACGGAAAGATCGGGCAGGAACAGTGTGCCGGTATTCAAGAGGAGGAACAGGGCGGAGACGTGAAGAAGGTTCGGAAGGAGACCCCGATGCCAGATGGAAAAGGACCTCCTTCTGATGGACTTTTTCACGTGTCTCTCCAAAAAACGGCGCGGCGGACGGGTCGGCCCATGAAGGATCCTTTTGTTTTTGAATCGTACCATGGTTCGGGCGGTCCTTCAAGGACGGTCGAAACGATCCGGATCTTTTCGGCCAGGCCCGGAAAACCACGCTTCAAGAGGAAGGACGACTCCCAGAGCGCCGTCTTCATGACCAACGCGTTCGACCTTTCGGGGCGGCGGCTCGTCCTGGCCAAGACGAAGGAGCCTCTCGACATCCGCTGTTCCCGGTGTTTTCCCAGGGGGCGAAGGTGTCATCCGTCTGCGTGACGAAAGGTCCCGCCGGTCGCTGCTTCGTCTCCCTCCGCTTTTCGGACGAGGTTGTCCCGAAGCCGGCGATCGACACCAGTGTGGGGATCGACCTGGGACTGTCGTCCTTCGCCACTCTCTCGAGCGGGGAAAAGATCGATGCCCCGAGCTTCTTCCGACAGGAAGAGAAACGGCTGGCCTTCTGAGAACGAAGGCTGGCCCGGAAAAAAGAAAAGCTCGAACCGGCGGAGGGCCCGCCGGAAAGTTGCCCGGATTCACGCCAGGGCGGCGGACCGGAGGAAGACTTCCTCCACAAGCTTTCGACCCGGCTGGCGAACGAAAACCAAGTCCTCGCCGTCTGTAACCTGCCGAAGAACCCGTGCCGCTCGAAGAGCATCAGTGACGCCTCCTGGTCGGAGTTCCTGCGACAGGTCGGGGACAAGGCCGCCCGGTCCGGGCGCCAGGTTCTTTCGTGCGGACGATTCTTTCCGTCTTCGAAGACCTGTTCCCGTTGAGGATCTCTCCTCCCGGAGTAGCCGCTTTCGGTCCAGGAATGGATCTGCACGGACTGCGGGGCGACGCTCGACCGGGACGTGAACGCGACCCGAAACATACTCACCGCCGGGCGGACGGGGGGCCTGCGGAGGGGGTGTCAGACTTTCCCCGTCGGCCTGAAGCCGGAACGGAAAGCGATCCCCTGTGAAACAGGAAACCCCGGTCGCGAGGCCGGGAATCCTCGGCGTGGACGTCAAAGAAAGGTTCTCGAATCGGCATAGAGGGTCGGTCGAGCCGCGCCCTATTCCGATCGAATTGGTGCTTGAAAAAGAGCCTTTTTTTATTTATGCTCACTATGGTAAGCATAAAATTAAAATTGGAGGCATTTCATTGGAATACAAGGATATTCTTCTTCCCTACAACCCTTGGTGGAACAGTTTGGAAAAGGCTTTTGACCGTCTGCCATTATTTCATCGCCCGATCTTCACAAAAATTTATCGAGAAATGAAGGAGATTCCACAAATAATATCTATAACTGGACCGAGAAGAGTGGGGAAAAGTACTGTTATAAGGCAAATCATTAAAAATCTCATAACCCTAGAAAAGGTCAACCCGCAAGATGTGATTTATTATTCAATGGATGATCCCGCTTTATTCCTTTCGGAAGTGCATCACGACAAGTTCTTCGAATCGATTATGGATCACGCGCGAAAAAATCCCCTTGAAAATCATTTGACTTACATTTTTTTGGACGAAATACAAAGGTTTGAGAGGTGGGAATTATTTCTTAAGAAATATTATGACCTTAATTATCCCGTGAGATTTGTGGTGTCCGGCTCTGCATCATCGCCTATTTTCAAAAAGAGCAGAGAGAGCCTGCTCGGTCGAATAAAGGATTTTCATCTTCTCCCCTTCTCTTTTAGAGAATTTGTCCTTTTTCAAAACCGAGACAATCCACTTTTAATAAAAAAAATAAATCATATTTATGAAAAAGGGAAAGCTGTAATGGGCATGCTGGCCGACAGGCCTGGATATGCTGAATTGGAAACCGTTCCGATCCCGGAAATACCATCTGAGATGAGGAAAAATATCGATGCACATTTCGAAAGATTCCTTTTAGAGGGTGGATTCCCAGAGGTGTGGAGTCTTCCGGATTGGGAAATCAAACAATCATACTTATTCGATAACCAAGTAGAAAAGGTAATATCCGAAGACCTTGTCCTTGCGGTGGAACTAAGAAAGCCTGAGCTTTTGAAGAAGTTTTTTATTTCACTCTTGGAAGATCCGGGGCGCGAGATAAATTTTCAACAATTGTCACAAGAATTAGGGATTAACCGAGCAACGATAGAAAAATATTTTCCTCTTCTTGAAATGACCGATCTAATCCATCACGTTGAAAAGTTCTCGAAGAGTGTTGTCAAAGTTCGAAGGGGAAACATAAAAGTGTATCTTGTCGACCTTGCCCTTAGAAACTCAATTTTGAGAATACGGTCTCCTGAGTTCATAACTGAGGATAAAATTGGCTTTTACATAGAGAATTTGGTTTTTAACGCCCTCGAAAAATGGGAAGGCACGGTAAGTGTAAATTACTACAGAGAAAAGGACAGGGAAATAGATTTTGTCGTACATATCGGAGCTCGAAAATACTTGCCGATCGAATCGAAGTACAAGGAATCCATAGACGATCGTGAATTGAAGAATATCGAAAATTTCTGTTCACACTATAAATGCCCTCCTGGCATTGTTGTCACAAAACAATGGGATGATTTTGGAAGTAGAAGTAATGGGAAAATATTTTATATACCGATTCAACTCTTTTTGCTTTTGTTCGATTAGTCTTTTAAGTCTTGATGGTCCCGACGACCTCCGCCCCACCCCGTCCCTTGATCTTTCCGGGGTGCTGAGCGAAACGGCGGGGCCTTCCCGTCTCCGGCCTGTCATCTTGTCTTGAGATTCCGTTCCGCGTCCTGCTCCACAATCGGAGGGGCCGGGATGGCCCGGCTTCGACGCTCTGGTTCAGGAGGGTGCCCATGCCCGACCATCCGCGGGTTTCCGAAATCGCCTCTCTTCCCTCCTTTCTTCCTGTCTCCTCCCGCCTGAAGCTTCCGGTCCGGCTGGCCCGGGAGCTTGTCGCCACAACGGCCTGGGTGTCCGAATCCACCCCCGCGGAAAAGGTCTACCGGATGTTCGGCCAGGATCCCCGGCTTCCGGGGCTGGCCATCCTCCGGAATCAGAGCCCCGTCGGCTTCGTCAGCCGAAGCACCCTGCTCGAGCGCTTCTCCTACCGCTTTTCCCACGACCTGTTCGGTTCGAAACCCGTCTCGGCCTTCATGGATCCCCGTCCCGCCATCCTCGAGGGGAGCTGCGACCTCGATGCTGTCGCCCGGAAGATCCAGGGGGACTGGCTTCCGGGGATGATGGACGACGGATTCCTGATCGTGGAGGGCGACCGGTATGTGGGGACCGGAACCTGGCAGATCCTGATGCGGGCCCTGTCCGAGCGCCGGGAGGAGATTTTTTCCTGTTTGGCCCATCATGACCCCCTGACCGGACTGCCGAACCGGATCCGGTTCATGGAGGCCCTGGGGGACTCCCTTGCGAAGGGCGAATCCGGCGCCCTTTTTTACCTGGACCTGAACCGCTTCAAGGAGGTGAACGACCGCCACGGCCATCAGGAGGGAGACCGTCTCCTGACCCAATTCGCCGACCGCCTTCAGGACTCCGCGCCCTCCGGCGGTCTTGTGGCCCGGCTCGGGGGCGACGAGTTCGCCGTCCTGGTCCCGGGGCTGACCCGGGAGGCCGAGGCCAGTCTCTGGATCGCCCAATTCAGGAAAAAGCTCGAGTTCCCCTGTCTCGTGGGGGGGCACCCTCTCCGGATTTCCGCCAGCGTCGGATACTGTCTCTTCCCCGTGGCCGGAAAGGGGCTGAACGAGGTTCTCCTGGAGGCCGACAGCCGGATGTACCGGAACAAGCGGGAGCGCGACGCAATCGCCTCCGGAGAAGATCCCGGACCGGCGGGGACCGGTGGAGGCGGGGGGCCGTCCCTGGATACGCTGACGGGGATTCTCGACCGGACCTCCCTGTACCGCTTCGTCTCGCGGCTTCTGGAAGAAGACGGAGGCGGAGAAAGGGGGGTGATTCTGCTCCTGGTCCTCGATCTCGACCGGTTCCAGAGGACCAACGACATCTTCGGCCATTCCCACGGAGACAGGCTCCTGGCCGCGGTGGCGGCCCGCCTGAAAGGGTCGGTCCGGGAGGGGGATCTTGTGGCCCGCCTCGGCGGAGACGAGTTTGCCGTCGTGTTTTCCGGCCTTTCCTCCCGAGAGGAGGGCGAACGTATCGCAGACCAGCTTCTGGCCTCCCTGGCCATGCCCTATCGGGTCGAGGGGGAAGAGTATTTCCTGACGGCGAGCATCGGCGGCACGATCATGCCCGAGGACGGGGGGAACTTCGAGACTCTCATCAGCAACGCCGACCTCGCCCTGACAGAGGCCAAGGATGCCGGACGCTTCCAGGTGAAGTTCTTCGAGCCCTCCGTCCGCAGGAGGCAGAACGACCGGTACGCCCTGGAGCAGCGTCTTTACCGGGCGCTTGAGAATCGGGAGTTCCGGGTCTTCTACCAGCCGGTGATCGACATGGCCACCGGACGGACCACGGGAGCGGAGGCCCTGATCCGCTGGTTCGGCGCCGATGGCGGGACGGCGGTCTCCCCCGAACAGTTCATCCCGATCGCGGAGGAGAACGGCCTGATCGTTCCCATCGGGGAATGGGTGTTCGAGACGGTTTTGGCCGACATGGGACGCTTCCGGCAGGCCGGTCTGGGCCCCCTTCCCGTCGCGGTCAACCTGTCGGCCCGCCAGATGGCGGAGCCGGACTTTCTCGAACGCCTCATGGTGCTGGTGGACAATGCGGGAGAGGACGTCCGGAACCTGACGGTCGAACTGACCGAAACGGCCATCATGCTGAACCCGGCCGAGGCCATCGGCCTCATGAAAACGCTGCGGGAGAGAGGGATCCGGATCGCCGTCGACGATTTTGGGACCGGATACTCCTCTCTGGCCCAGCTTCGCCGCTTTCACGTCGACCTTCTGAAGATCGATCGCTCCTTCGTCCGGAATCTCCACCAGGAGGAGGAGGCCTCCGAAATCGTCCGACTGATCGTGCTCCTTGCCCGGGCCCTGTCTCTGGAAACCTGTGCGGAAGGGGTCGAAACGGAGGAGGAGCTGTCCTTCCTGAGAGAACTCTCCGTCGACTGTTTTCAAGGATATCTGGCGAGTCCCCCGCTCCCTTTCGAGGCCTTTCTCGGCCGGATGAACCTGTCCGTTCCCGCCGCCTCACCCGGCGGCCTTCTTCTGGAAAACGGGGCCTGACAAGATCCCCTTGAGACTCTCGACGGCCAGTGTGGCCGTCCCCACCACCCCCAGGACTCCGAAGACGACGGGCAGGGGAAGGGGGGTCAGGAGGAGCGGTGTTACGGAAAGAATGCCTGCCGCCAGGATGTCCGTTCCCAGAATCAGAAGAAGGGCCCGGGAGGGCGGAGCGTTTTTTATGGGGCCGGGATGGCGGACGACGAGGACGTTTCCGATTCCGGTCAGGACGAGGGTCAGGAAGGAGAGCGTCTGGCATTGCTCCGAAGAGAGGTGGAGGAACGTCTGCCCGGACCGGAAGACGGAAAAGGTCAGGAGGAGCCAGAGGGCCGCTAAAAGAAAGCCCCGGACCATCGTCCGGGGAACGTCGATCGGATCGGGGGAGATCGAAGGGGTAACCCGGTCGCTGGCCAGGGCCATGGTGACGAAGTCGTTCGTGAAGATGAGGAGAAGAATCTGGAGGGATCCGATCACGGCCGTATGGAGAAACAGCAGGCCACCCGCCAGAAAGAAGGCGATTTCGAAGGTCTTCACGATCTTGTTCAGGATGTAGCTCTGGAGTCTCCGGGTGACCCTCCGCCCTTCCAGGACGACCTCGACCAGTCCGGAGAGCCCGGGGGAGAGCAGGATGAGCCCCGCCGAGACCCGGGCGATATCGGTGGAGCGGGCGACGGCGATTCCGACCTCCGCCTGCCTGAGGGCCGGCGCGTCATTGACCCCGTCACCGGTCATGCCGACGATGCGGCCTTTCTCCTGAAGCTTCCGGACCAGTAGGAACTTGTCTTCGGGCAGAATTCCCGCGAAGAGATCGCAATCTTCCCGGAAGGCCTCCATCCGGCCCTGACAGGGTCGGCCGGACAGCCCCAGGGCCCGCGCTACGGACATGGCGGCTTCGGGGGTGTCCCCGGTCGCCAGACGGATCCGGACACCGAGGGTCCGGAGGCGGTCCAGCGTGGCGCGGCTGTCCTTTCGGATGGGGTCCGAAAAGGACAGGGCTCCCAGAAGGGTCAGGGGACCCTCGAGAGGCCCGGAGAGAACGGCCACCGGTCTCTGGCCTCCAGGGGCGAGTGCGGGAAGGGGCGAGCTCAGAAGACCCAGGTTCGCGAGCAGGGGAGGTGATCCCTTGACCACCCGGATCCGAAGGGACTTCTTTTCAAGAATGGCTTCCGTCCGCTTGGTGGAGGGGTCGAAGGGGGTGAAGGAGATCCGGCGGGAGTCGGGATCCGGAGCGAGGCCCCGTCTGGATCCTTCAAGCAGAATCGCCCGGTCGAGCGGATCGAGTGTCGCATCGTCGGATGCCGCCATGGCGGCGGCCAGCAGCTCCTCCTCCGAATGGCCGGGGACGGGGTTGGCTTCAAGGAGTGTCAGGGTGTTTTCAGTCAGGGTTCCCGTCTTGTCGCAGACCAGTTCGTCCAGGGCCGCCGCATCAGAAATCGCCGACAGCCGGGTCACGAGGACCCGGGACTTCGCCAGGAACGCCGCGGAAAGGGCGTTGGCCAGTGTGAACATGGGGGGAAGGGCGACGGGGATGGCCGAAAGAAGAAGAATCAGGATAAAGGCGGTGATGGCGGAAAGCGAGAGGCCGATTCTGAGGGAGAGGGGGACGAGGACGAGGGCCAGGAGAAGGTCCACCAGGAGAAGGGCCCGGACGATCTGGAGGACCGTCGTTTCGGCATGGCTTCTCGTTTCGGCGTCGTGCACGAGCTGGACCGTCCGGCCGTAGGCGCAGTCCTTTCCCGTTCGCGTGACGACACCCGATCCTTCCCCCCGCCGCACGACCGTGCCGGCAAAAAGCGTGTCTCCCTGCCGTTTGGTGACCGGCAAGGATTCCCCGGTCAGGGACGCCTGGTCGAGAAGAAGGGTTCCGGTGCGGAGCTTCATGTCAGCCGGGACGAAATCCCCCATGCGCACATGGACCAGGTCCCCCGGGACGATCCATCGGGCGGGCACTGTCGTCCAGACCCCCTCCCGGCGCACGCGAGCCAATACCTCCATCTGGTCCCGGAGCTGTCGGAGGGCGGCTTTTCCTTTTTCTTCCTTCCGGAAGGCGAGTCCCCCGTTCAGGACAAGGAGGAACATCAC
>JAJYPO010000217.1 GCA_021795275.1 Nitrospirota bacterium
GGGACACGCCGCCGGAGACAGGGTCCTGGTCGAGTCGGCAAGGAGACTGTCGGGGGTTCTCGGTCCGGGGGATTTTCTGGCCCGTCTGGGAGGGGACGAGTTTGCAATGATCCTTTACGAAAGGAAAGGATCGGCGGAGATCGAGGACTTCTGGAAGAATCTCACCCGGACTTTTGACAGCCCGATCCTGATCGAGGAATTTTCATCGGGCGTTTTCCAGCTCACCTCCAGTATGGGAGTGGCCGTCTCCGGGGAAGGGGTCTCCACCCCGGGGGAGCTTCTGAAGCATGCGGACCAGGCGCTCTATTTTTCCAAGGAGAGCGGACGGAATTCCTGGAGCCTCTATACCCCCGCACTGACCGAACGGGTCGAACGCACCTTCGGGATCCGGCGGGCCTTCCGGACCGGACTCGAGGGGGGAGAGATGTCTCTCTACCTCCAGCCCCAGGTCGACCTCAGCTCCGGAAAGGTCTGCGGGGCCGAGGCGCTCGTGCGCTGGACGGATTCCCGGACCGGGGAGATCCGTCTTCCGGGAACCTTCCTTCCGGTTGTCGAAAGCGACCTTTCACAGGTCTCCCTGCTTGGAGAATGGGTTCTTGAAGAGGCCTACCGACTCCTCTCCGGCCCAAACATGCAAAAAGAGCACCTGTCGATCAATATCGGGGCCCTTCACTTTCTCCACAAGAAATTTCTCTCCCATGTGGACTCCTTTCATCTCCAACAGCCCGAAATAGGACAGAGGCTGACGATCGAGATCACCGAGGCGGTGGCGCTCTCCCACCTCGAACACTCCGCGAGAACGATCCGGGCTTTGGCCGAGCGGGGCATCACCGTCTCTCTCGACGATTTCGGAACCGGCTTCGGCTCCCTCTCCTATCTGAACAACCTTCCGCTCAGGGAGATCAAGATCGACCAGTCCTTCATCCGGAACATGACCTTTCGTCCGGGGGACTTCGCCATCGTGAGCGGAACCATGTTGACGGCCGGCCTCCGGCAGATCCAGGTCGTGGCGGAAGGGCTGGAAAACCTGGAAACCGGCCTCGCCCTTCTCCGGATGGGGTGCCACTACGCCCAGGGATTCGGAATCGCCCGACCCATGCCCGCCTCCGAGTTTTTTTCATGGAAAGACTCCTGGCACCCTCCCGGAATATGGGCCAAAGGGCACCATTCCCACTTTCTTTACCGTGGGATCGACCTTCTCGTCGCCCAGGTGGAGCTCCGGGGGTTCATGAAGGAGTTGTCGCTAATCCCAGAGGTTCTCCTCCCGGACAACCCCCGCCGGCAGGCTCTTTCCCAGAGCCTCGGGCGACTGCGGATGTGGCTGGGAAACGGGCTTCATCGGTTTGGGAACTACACTGCCT
Organism: Nitrospirota bacterium; assembly: GCA_021795275.1. Next base: position 1,362 of record JAJYPO010000217.1, read on the forward strand.
ATCGTCGGATTGCCTCGCTTCTGGCGGAGGTCGAGAGGGAGTGGCAATCGGTGACGGCTCCCCCCTCGCGCCCGGAAATGGCGGCCATTCTTGAAGAAATGGACAGGAGCTTCTCCGACCTCGTCGATGCGGTGGATGAAGACGGACACTGATCCCGAATGCCCTTCTTTTTCTATTTTTTCAGACTTTTCGAAGGGGCCGGTTATCGCCTCGGAGGCAGGGTCAGGCGGGAGAGCGGAGGCTCTTGTAGAGGATCCAGATGATAAGTGCCATGAATGCAGGAACGAGGAGAAAGACGATCAGGTCCATGTTGAGCCGGGTCCGGGCCACCTCGCGGTCGATGGCGGCCTTCGGCGCCTCGAGGACGGCCAGCCAGGGGGCTGGGGCGATTCCCGTGATCTCTCCCAGAAGGGTGGACCCGTAAAGGAAGTCCGTCCCGCCGACTGATGCGGAAAAGGAATCCGAACGGCCGGCGTCGATGCGGTCCAAAACGGCCTTTCGGTCCAGAGAGAGGAGGTTCTTTCCGGTCATCTCCGGATCGGAGGAGGTGAGGATGAGCCCGTCGCCGGAAAGAAGATAGGACCGGCCGGGCGTGCCGTGAATTCGGGGAATCGGAAGGGCCGGCCGAAGGAGGGCTGAAAGATTCATGAGTCCCGCCAGAACCCCTCCCGAGCCGTCATCGGAGCGGACCGTCCGTACCGCCACCATCAAGAGGACCAGGGGATGCCTGCCCGGGACGACCAGCGGGCGGAAGCGGGTGAAGCCTCCGGTTTCGAAGAGCTTTTCCGATAGCTCCCGGGCCTGGTCGAGAAAAGGATCGATATCCCTCCGGTCGGTCCGGGCGACCACCGTCCCAGACCGGTCCAGGACCGCCAGACCGGCGAAGTTGGCGAGGTCCCCTTCCTCTCGCGATCGTCCGATGACCTGTTTCAGGCGCTCTTCGGAAGGGGCGTCCGTCCCCCTCCAGTTAAGCCGGCTTGCCGTGTCCGCAAGGTCCCGCATGTTTCCGACCAGGACTCCTTCGACAGTCCTTGCCATCCGGAGGGAGGAAGGCTGAAGGGGATTCCGGGTCATGTAGTAGGTGACCGCCACCTCCCGATAGTAGAATACCAGGAGCACCAGAGCGGGGACCAGGGCGATCAGGACCAGAATGGCTCCGACCGTCCAGCGCCACCCTTCCCCACCTTTTCCTTTCCGGGGAAGCGGAGGGTTGTCCTGGACCTGTGCGAACCGATTGTCTTCCATCAGACTCCTCCGGATCCTCTCCCGGCCTGTGTCACCATTGTTCCTTGCGGACAGCGGTTTCCGGAAAACCCGCCAGATGGAGGTATTCCACCGTTCCCTTCACCATGTCCGGATGTCCGCAGATGTAGACCACCTCCCCGGCATACCCGGGAACCAGTGACGGCAGGAGATCGGGAACCCGTCCCGAGAGTCCCGCCCACCCGGTCTCTGGCCGGGAATGCATGACGACCAAAGAGAATCCCGGAACGGATTTGGCGTATTCCAGAAATTCCCGCTCGTAAATGAAATCCTCCCCCTTCCTGAATCCATAGATCACCTTGATCCTGGGAGGAGAAGAGGTCCCGAGCAGTGTCCGGATCATCGACCGGAGCGGGGCGATCCCGCTTCCGGCTCCGACGAACAGGTGCGGCGCGGGGTTCCCCTCCTCGAGGGAGAAGGCGCTTCCGTATGGTCCCTCCACCAGGACGGGATCTCCCGTCCGGGCGGCATGGATCCGGTTCGAGAAGTATCCCCCCTCCCCCACCCGGGTGATGGTCAGTTCAAGGTATCCCTTTTCGAGGTCGAGTGGAGAGGATGAAACGGAGTAGGCCCTGCGGACGGGACGGTCCCGGTCGTTTCTGAAATCGGGGATGGAAGCCATGACAAACTGGCCGGCCTTGAAGGAAAGAGAGGCCTCCTTCGGAATCGCGAGCCGGAATGTCGAGACCCGGGGAGTCTCCGGAATGATGGCGTGAATGCGGGTTTCGATGACGGGGCGTTTTGCCATGGTTCATTATCCTTCCTGAATGAATCGGGAGTCAAACACGTCCGGTCCAAGAGGTCTTTCCTTGACGTCCTCCCCTCCGTGAACGAAGGGGATTCTTTCCTGCCAACTCCCCGGACTGAAGACGGGGATGGATCGGCGGGCCTGAAAGGTCAGGCCGCCG
>JAJYPO010000218.1 GCA_021795275.1 Nitrospirota bacterium
CTGGCCCCGTCTACGATCTCCCGCCCAAGAGTTCCTTCGCTCTGGTAGCCGACAAAGGCCAGGGTGGATCGGGCGTTGCCGATCTCCCGCTCGATGTGAAACATCATCCGCCCACCGGAGAGCATGCCGGAGCCGGCGAGGATGATGGCAGGCCCCCGGAATTCGTTGATGCGTCGGGAATCGTCGCTGCTTCTGGCCAGAGTCAGCCGGTCGAAGTGAAAGGGATCCACCTGGCGGGCAAGGAGGTCCTTGACCTCCCCGTCAAAGGCGTCGGCATAGCGTTCGAAGACATCGGTCGAGCGGATCGCCATGGGGGAATCGAGGAAGATCCGGCTCCCTTCCGGGAAAAATCCCTCGAGGTCCCATTTCCGGAAGAGAAAGAGGAGCTCCTGGGTCCGTTCCAGGGCGAAGGTGGGGATAAGGACGGTTCCTCCCTTCCGGAAGGTCTCGGAAATGATCGAGCGGAGTTCAGCGGTTGAGTCAGTGTAGGAGCGATGATTCCGGTCGCCATAGGTCGTCTCCATGACCACCACGTCGGAATCGGAAGGCGGGTCGGAGGGAAGGAGGAAGGATCGTCCGGAGGATCCGAGATCCCCGGAAAAAAGGATGCGGGTCCTCGCATTTCCCGCCCTCTCGGTGATCTGGACCGATGCCGATCCCAGAATGTGGCCGGCATTACGGAAGGTGGCCTCCACCCCGGGCGCCAGGGAGATTGTCTCCCCGTAGCAGGCCGTATTCTGGAAACAGCGCATCGTGTCGAAGACGTCGACCAGGGAGTAGAGGGGAGAAGGGGCATGTTCATGATGGCGCAGCTGGCGTTCGGAATGCTCCTGAAGAATATGGGCGGCGTCCATGAGGACGATGGCGGTCAGGTCGCGGGTGGCGGGGGTGGCGATGATGGGCCCCTGGAAGCCCCCCTTGAGCAGAAGGGGAAGGCGGCCGCAGTGGTCGAGATGGGCATGGGTCAGGAGGACCGCCGAAATCTCCCTCGGGTCGAACCCCAGGGGATGGCTGTTTTCTTGCCCCAGGTCGTCCCGCCCCTGGAACATTCCGCAATCCACAAGAAACCTTTTCCCCCCGGCCTCCACAAGATGGCAGGACCCCGTCACGCAACGGGCCGCCCCGTGAAATGAAACGCGCATCATTCCTCCTTCCGCGGACTCTCCTGTTCACCGCAAGCCGCCACAGTCTAGCACAATCCGGTCTTCCCGGAAACTCGCCCCCGGGATCTTGACTCCCCCCTTCCGATTGGGTAGGATAAAACTGATAGTGATTCTCATATTCATGGAGGCCAGATTGGAAACCTTTCTCATCGTCATGCGGGAGTCCCTCGAAGCCGCCCTTCTGGTAGGGATCCTCCTCACCACCATCAGGAAGGCGGAGAGGCCGGACGATCGAAAGTATGTGATCGGCGGGGTGGTGGCGGCCCTTCTTCTCTGCGGAGCGGTCCTCGCCGGCTCCCGGGATCTTGTCGCCACCCTGTCGGGCCCCTTGAGAAACGAGCTGGACATTCTCGTCTTCTTTCTCGCGGCCTTTTTCCTGACCACGATGGTGGTCTGGATGCACTACCACGGGAAGGATCTCTCCCGGCAGCTCTCCGGACGCGTGGGCCAGCTTCTCGACTCGGGGGAGCACTGGGCTCTTTTTCTTCTCTCCTTCTTCGGCGTCTTCCGGGAAGGACTCGAAACCATCCTCTTCCTGTGGGGAATCGCGACCCAGATGGGGGGCGCAAACCTCTCCCAAATTCTCTGGGGCGTGGGGGGACTGATCGCCGGCATCGGGCTGGTCGTGCTCCTCTTCCGTGGTCTCGTCCGGATTCCCCTTCACCACTTCTTCTCCGTCACCTCCGTCCTTCTGATTCTCTTCGCCGCCGGCATGATCTCGGCGGGGGTCGGGCGCCTCGTCATGATCGGGGCCCTTCCGCCGCTCGTCAGCCAGGTCTGGGATTCAAGCCGCCTTCTGAACGAACACGACATCCTGGGGGGATTCATGGCGGATTTTTTCGGATACCGGGCGCGCCCCTCCCTGACGGTCGTCCTCACGACCTTCACCTACATGATCGTCATGATGCTCTGGTGGCTTCGCTCCCACCGGCATTCCCTGCGACCCGGCTCCCAGCCGGTCCGGAAGAGCCGCTGAGGAATCATGAAAAAATACCAGAATTTGATAACCATCCCAAAAATGATTAATATAGAAATATGAATTTCTTTCTATTCAAGAAAACTTGTCTGGCATTTTTCCTGGCTGTGATGGTTCTTTCTCTGAATTTTTCGCCGGCCCGTGCGGCCTCCGGTCCCTCTCTCCGGATTGAGGTCGCCATTCGCCACCATCACTTCGAAACGAATGTCAGCATGGTTCCAAAAGGCCAGCCCCTGCTCTTTCGGGTGACGAACTTCGGAAAATCGATGGAGGAGTTCGAAAGCTACGATATGGCCTTCGAGGTTGTGGTCCGTCCGGGGCAGACGGTGGAGATTCCGGTCTCGGGTCTGGGACCGGGAACCTATGAATATTTCGGTGACTTTCATCCGAGGACGGCTCGTGGCACGATCACTGTCAAATAAATCTCAGGACGAGAATCCCACGGGAGACGCCTTCCCGGCCTTGCCATCTCCCCATTACCTGACCGTTCTCCGGCCACTTGTTGAGGCCTATCAGGCCTTCCTGCAAGTCTCCGACCGGAACATCGCCTCGATGGGACTCACCCGGGGCCAGTTCGACGTGATTGTCACCCTGGGCAGAACCGAGGGCTTAAGATGCACCGACCTCGCCCGGGAGACCCTGGTCACCAAGGGAACCCTCACCGGGGTCCTGACCCGGCTCGAGAGGAAAAAACTGATTTCCCGCACCCAGAACCCCAATGACCGCCGCGGTCAGATCATCCGTCTCACGCCTGCCGGCGAGAAGGTCTTCGAAGAGGTTTTTCCCCGCCACATCCACCACCTCGAAGGTTTTTTCAACCAGGCCCTCTCCAGTGAAGAGATGGACCGTCTCCGCCCGCTTCTCATAAAGATCCGGGACGGTTTCCGGACCCAGCCGTCCCGGGTCCGTCCCAGGACAGGCCGGCGCCCTACCTGACGTTCATCTCCGCCTCCTGGAGGCGCCGCCGGCACACTTCGGACGGACGGAGGATGCAGGCCATCCGGACGGCCTCAACCGCTTCCCTTCGCTTCCCCAGTTTTTCGAGGATGCTCGACCGGTTCCAGTAGCCGTAGAAGGACCGGGGGTTCAACAGCAACCCCCGGTCGGTCGCTGAAAGCGCCTTGTCGTAGGCTCCCAGTCGGTACTGGGCGGCCCCGATCCCGATCCACCAGACATCGTTTCCGGGCTCCCGACGGGCCTTTTCACGGTAAAAGCCCAGGGCCTTCCGGTAGTGGCCGGTCTCGAGAAGGATCGCTCCTCGGGTTTCGGCGAGCCTGAGATCCAGGCGGGCCTTTTTTTCCTTCATGAAACTGGCGTAAGCCTGACGGATATCCTTTTTGGCCACCTCGACCATCACATAGGCCACATATCCGTTTCCCGCCTTC
>JAJYPO010000219.1 GCA_021795275.1 Nitrospirota bacterium
ATGGTCCGTCCCTTCGAGAAGGGGATAGGTGCAGTACCGGCAGCGGAAGACACACCCCCGCTTCGTCTGGATATTGGCCATGCCGCCCACCCTCAGGTAGCGTGGGAGGTTGAAGAGATGCCGGGCAGGACGCAGCTTGGTCCAGGCTCCTCCATCAAAGGACAGGGGAACCGGGAGGGCGGGGAAAAGGGGCGGAGAAGAAGGCTCTCCGCCCTGGCTCTGACACCAGACGCCAGGAATTCCCTGGGGGGAGCATCCCTCTTCGAGGGCCGCAAGAAGAGCCGGAAAGGCCTCTTCTGACTCGCCGGCCACGCCGTAGTCGGCACCGAGGCTCTTCATCATGGTCCCTGGCATGAGCCCGAAGGCCGGCCCTCCCACAATCAGCGGGGGCGGGCGGGACCCAGAACCACAGGCCGCCTCCCGGGCTGTCCGGATGAGGAGCTGGTAATCGGGAAGATAGAAACGGGTCAGAGGATAGGCCGCATTGTCGAGGTTCCGAAGGGAAAAGGCGATGGCCTCGGGCCTCTCCCTCCGGACCGATTCTGCGAGGGCCTTTTGGGAATCTCCGGCAAAAGCGAGGTCCAAAACAGCAACCCTGTGGCCCGCCTTCAGGATCGAGGCGGCGGCATAGGCCAAACCGAGCGGGAATACGGGGTCCGGGAAGTGCTCCCGGTTTGCCGAGACCAGAAGAACCTTCACTCCCCATTCTCCCTTCTGCCCGTGGACATTGGACAAGATGATAAAGCCGATCACCCGGACGAACGGGTCTTTATGAGAAGACGCGCCGGTCAGTTGAATTCTTTTACCTTACTCCCATTGGAGAATTCGTCAAGGGAAAGGCTTCTTCCCGCCAAGGGTCTGGAAGCCAAATCGGAGTTCTTGACAGTTGAATCGGTTAGGGATATTTTTAAGTTATTTAATTTTGACACATACTTGAAAAGAGATTTCGTTTTTATTCAAGTGGCTGCGATCGCGAGGAGATTCCGTGACACCTTCCTTTGTCCGATCCTGGCGAGAATGGCTCCTGGCCCTTCCCATCCTAGCGGCCACATGTCTCTTTCTGGCCACCTCCACTCCGATTCTTGTCCTTCTCATACAAAACCACCTGGCCGAAAGAACCCTTTCCCGGGACATCCGGACCATCGAGGGGCTGGGCTTCGACGCCACCTCCCTGGATCGGGCGGTGCATGCAGCCTTCCTCTCTCTTCTTTCAAAGAACCCGTCCCGCACCGGACCCTATATCCGGGGAATGGCGCTCCAGGCCCGGGCGGTCCTCTCCGATCTCAGACACCGCGAATCCTTTCTCCCCCCGGACAAGCAGCGATTGCTGAGCGATATCTCCCGGAGGACCGACGCCTATTTTTTCGGGCTTCTGGAGCGTCCTCCCAGAAATTTGCTCCCTCCTTCAGAGAGAGCGATCCGGAATTATCGACACCTTTCCTTTCGTATCGCCTCCCTGGCCTATGACCTCGACAAGAGCCTCCGGGAACGATCCTTCGCGCAAGCCGGCCTTTACCGGGCCCGCTCCAGGCTCATTCTTCTCCAGGTCTTCCTGATCCTCATCTATGCCGGAGCCATCCTCTTTTTCTCGACCTCCCGCCGCCACACCCACCAGGTTCTCCTCGATTTTGCCGCGGAAGACTCGGAGGAGATGATTGTCCTGACGGACCTTCGGGGACGAGTGGTCTTTGCCAACCGCCGCTTCAGGGAGATCCTCTCCCTGGACCAGTCGGACTGCGAAGCCGTACTCCTCTCTGTCCTTCTTGGAAAGACTCCCGCCCTCCGGGAAGCCGTGGAGGAATGGGAGACCTTTCTTCGCTCCCCCGAGACCCTCCACCAGCAACTCCTCCCCTTCCGTGAGCCGAAAAACCCCGAGCTTGCCTGGCTCATGGTCCGGATGTCGCCGACCCGGATCGGACGGCGGTCCAGCTATCTTGAATGGAAGGGAACGGATGTCTCCCGTCTCAAGAATGCCGAACTGGCCCTCGAAGCCCAGGGAGAATGGCTCCGTACCACCCTGGCCTCCATCGGAGACGGGGTCATTGCAACAGACCTCACGGGAACGATCACATTCATCAACCAGGTGGCCGAACGCCTGACCGGATTTGGAGCCTCCGAGGCCCTGGGAAGGCACATCGACGAAGTTTTCCGGATCGTGAACGAAAAGTCGGGGGAAGGGGTCGAAATTCCGATCGACAAGGTCCTGAAAAGCGATATCGTGGTGGGACTCGCGAACCATACAGCCCTGATCAGCCGAAATGGCACCATCACCTCGATCGCCGACTCCGCGGCCCCGATCCACTCCAAGGACGGCCTTCTCACGGGGGTGGTCATGGTCTTCCAGGAGAACACCGAGCGTCGCCGCGCCCAGGAGATGATCTGGAACCTGACCTATCGCGACACCCTCACCCGTCTGCCCAACCAGAGCCTCTTCCAGGACCGCCTGTCGACCCTCTTGCCCTGGGCTCGGGGGAACCGGCGGATTCTGGCCGTTCTGATGGTCGACATCGATCTCTTCAAGCGCATCAACGATTCTCTTGGCCACAGCGCCGGGAACGAACTCCTTCAGGCCTTTTCCCGTCGATTCTCAGCCCTTTTGTCTCCCAACGACACCCTGGCCAGGATCGGCGGAGACGAATTTCTGGTGATGCTGACCGAACTCCGGGGCGACAAGGAGATTGCCCTCACCTGCGAACGCCTTCTCAAAAGCCTCGAGACCCCCTTTGAAGTGGCCGGTCAGGAGATCTCCCTCACCGCCAGCATGGGAATCTCCCTCTTTCCCCGGGACGGGGATTCTCCGGAGTCCCTGGTCAAAAATGCGGACATCGCCCTCAACCGGGCCAAGGAGGGGGGCCGGAACCGTTTCGTCTTCTTCGAGGAGGACATGTCCTCCGCCTCCCTCAGGGATCTCCAGCTGGAGCAGGCCCTCAAGCAGGCCCTTCTCAGGGGGGAGTTTGTCTTGGAATTCCAGCCCCAGGTGGAAACCAGGACGGGAAAAGTTGTAGGCGCCGAGGCCCTGGTGCGATGGGACTCCCCGGACTCGGGTCGAATCTCTCCGGGCGACTTCATCCCCCTGGCCGAACGGACCGGCCTCATTATTCCGATCGGGAATACGGTCCTGCGACTGGCCCTGGAACAGGGCAAACAATGGTGGGCCGACGGGACACGGATTTCGATATCGGTGAATATCTCCTACCAGCATTTCGTCAGGGAAGGATTCGCCCTGGAGGTCCTCTCCCTTCTCACCAATGTGGGAGTCCCCCCTGAAATCCTTCTCCTTGAAATCACCGAATCGATGGTGATCAAGGATTCCGAGCGATTCTTCTCCGTTGTGGCAGAGCTTCACCACCAGGGCATCCGGATCTCCATCGACGACTTCGGGACCGGAGCGACAGCCCTCTCCTACCTCACCTCCTATCCCATCGCCGAGGTCAAGATCGACCGCTCCCTGGTCACCAACCTCTTTTCCGACCTCAAGCGCTCCGAGCTCGTCCGGACGATCATCGGCCTGGGAAAGCGCCTG
>JAJYPO010000220.1 GCA_021795275.1 Nitrospirota bacterium
CCCCGCCGTCTCCAGCACCCACTCCTGGAGTTGTCGGTTGGCATCGGCGAGACTGCGGAAGGTTCGTAAGGGGAGAAAATTGCCTTTGACATACTTGACCCCCGATTCGACCCGCCCTTTCTCATGCCCCGTCAACTACCGCACGTCCGAGTTCTCAGGACGAACTTGTCACGATCACCCATCCCTTCCATCCCCTGACCGGAAAATCCTTTTCCTTCCTGGGCCAGCGTTACAACTGGGGGGAAGACCGCATCGCCTATCGGGACGAGGAGGGCACCTACCGCACCGTGCCGACGGGATGGACCGATCGGGCGCCCCTCGACACGTTTGTCGTCCTCTCCGGAGGTCGCGCGGCATTCCGGTTTTCCGACCTCGTGACCCTGGGCCGGGATCTAAAAAGTGTCAATTAGATTATGTCAAATATGTCAAGGCAATTATGCCATAGTTCTCTTGTGATATTAATACAATTCAAAATATTATCTGTTGACATATTTTTTTATTGAGGATATTATGATAATAAACGTTATGACAAATCGACCGGAGAAAAGAACGAATGTCGTCCGACGATCCCAAGGAACAGGCCCTGGCCCAGACCCACACGAAAAATCCGCATCAGGACACGGTCCGGGATCCGCTCTTTTCGGGAGGGGATCCCTTCTTCGACCGGCGGGACCTGCTCCAGGTCAAGTACGAGATGCTGCGGGCCGTCGAGAAAGACAGGAGATCGGTCACCGATGCGGCGGAGTCCTTCGGCCTCTCCCGCACGGCGTTCTACCAGTCCCGGGAGACCTTCCGGCAGGAGGGTTTGGCCGGACTGGTCCGGGAGAAGCCGGGACCCCGTTCCGGCCACAAACTGACGGAAGAGATCGTGGCGCATCTGGACGCCCTCAGAAAAGACAATCCGGGGCTGACCTGGGGAGATCTGACCCGGGCGGCCGAAGAGCGCTTCGGCCTGCGGGTCCACGTCCGGAGCGTGATGCGCGCCTTGGCTCCGGCCGAAAAAAAAACCCGGTCGGGATTCTCCCGAAAGAGATCCTGAGCGAACAGTACGAGGCCCTCCGTCTAATATCCGGTCGGCCGGCGGACCGCCTCCTGATCGTGCGGCGGGGCGTGGGGGCCTGGATCGGGTGGGCAGGGCGCTGCATCCCCGCCGGGGAGGCCTTCCCGGTCCCGGAAGGGGATCCCCCTTCCGCGCCAGTCGGGATTGCCGGGATTCTGGCCGATATCTTGGCGGATTGCCCGGAAATCCAGAAATCCTTGTCGAAAGGAGCCCTCCGATGATGGAAGAAAAGGCCCGTCTTCTCACCGCCGCCCAGCTCTCCCGGAAAGCGGTCATCTATGTGCGCCAGTCCACGCTCCGGCAGACCCAGGAGAACACCGAAAGCACCCGGCGGCAGTACGACCTCCGGGAACGGGCCATCCGCCTGGGATGGACCACGGAGAGCATCGTGGTCGTCGACACGGACCAGGGCCAGTCGGGCGCCTCCTCGGAAGGACGGGAAGGCTTCCAGCAGCTGGTGAGCTGGGTCGGCCTGGGGGAGGTGGGGTGCGTGCTGGGTCTCGAGGTCTCGCGCCTGGCCCGGAACTCCTCCGACTGGCATCGGCTCCTGGAGCTGTGCTCCCTGACCGAAACCTGGATCTGCGACGAGGATGGCCTCTACGATCCCCGGGCCTTCAACGACCGGCTTTTGCTGGGGCTCAAGGGGGCCATGAGCGAGGCGGAACTCCACGTGCTCAAGGCCCGGCTCCGCGGAGGAATCCTGAACAAGGCCCAGCGGGGAGAGTTGAAAATGCCCGTTCCGACCGGCTTCGTGTACACGCCGGACGAGCGGGCGGTCCTGGATCCGGACGCGGAGGTCCAGAAGTCGATCCGGCTCCTGTTCGAGACCTTCCGGAGCACGGGTTCGGCCTGCCAGACGGTCCAGCGGTTCCAGAAGGAAGGGCTGCTTTTCCCCTCCCGGCTCCTTGCCGGACCGCAAAAAGGCACGCTTGTCTGGCTTCCCCTGCGGACGCACCGCGTCCTCCAGATCCTCCACAACCCGGTCTATGCCGGAGCCTTCGTCTACGGACGGCGGCGGGGAATGCGGCTCCCCAACGGCAAGATCCGCTCCCAGCTCCGGCCGGAGGACCAGTGGATCTCCTGTTTTCCCGAGGCCCATCCCGGGTACATCACGTGGGAGGACTATCGGCAGAACCTGGCCCGTCTACGCGAGAACGCCCGGGCCCGGGGATCGGAACGGCGGCGGGGACCCGCCCGGGAAGGTATGGCCCTTCTGCAGGGCTTGGCCGTCTGCGGACGCTGCGGCAGACGGATGACGGTCCGCTATGAAGCGGCGTCTCCCACGATCTATCCCATCTACATGTGCCAACGGGAGGCCATCGAGGAAGGGTCGGGCCGGCACTGTCAGCGGGTGGCCGGGACCCGGATCGACAAACTGGTGGGCGAACGTGTGCTGGCTCTCCTGACCCCCCGGACCGTCGAGACGGTGCTGGCCATCCAGGAGGAGATCCGGACCCGGGCGGAAGAGGTTGTGGCCCTCTTCCGCAAGAAGGTCGAGCGGGCTCGCTACGAGGCCCAGACGGCGGAAGCCCGCTATCGGCACGTCGATCCGTCCAACCGTCTCGTGGCGGCCACCCTGGAGGCCGACTGGAACGCCTCCCTCCAGACGCTGTCCCAGGCGCAGGAGGAACTCCTGGCCAAGGAGACGGAGAAGGCCGTCCAGGTCGAGACCCAGACGGCCGAGGCCCTTCTCGCCCTTCCGGATCTCTTTGGACGGCTCTGGCACAACGAGGAGACCTCCTCGCGAGAGAGAAAGCGCTGGCTCCGGTGGCTGGTGGAGGATGTGACGCTCCTGTCGGGGGCCGACATCATGGTCGGGATCCGTTTCCGGGGTGGCCTCACGGAGGAGCATCGGCTTCCGCTTCCGCTGCCCATCGGACTCCTCCGCAAGACGGAGGCCGAGATCGTCCGGCTGGTTGATGCCCTGCTCGAGGACAGACACGAAGGGGAGGTCATCAGGGAGCTGGAAAAACGGGGGATCGCGACGCAGGTGGGAAAACCGTACTCCCTTGCCCGGCTGCAAGCCCTCCGGTACGCATATAAGCTGAAGAGTCATCGGGAACGCCGGAGGGATCAGGGATGGCAAACATACGAGGATGTGGCTCGAAGACTGGATGTCAAACCCCTCACCATCAGAATCTGGGCCCGGAATGGTCTGATCCCCTCCGAGGTGGTGGATCCGAAGGGAGGCCGCCTTCTTCCTCCGGTCCTGGAGTCAGTCCCGGTCAAATACGCCCACAAGGGGTTGACCACCAAGGGAAAAGCCAAAGTTGCATCGAACAACTCTCACGAGGTGTAGTATGAAATCAAATCCTTTTTTTCAGGATCCGCGACAGGGCAAGGGGAAATCATGAACCCGTATCCTTCGGCCAGCCCCGCATAGGAACGCTGGGCCTCCGGATCATAGTAGCAGGCGCGAACAATCCCGGCCTTCAGGTTGT
>JAJYPO010000221.1 GCA_021795275.1 Nitrospirota bacterium
GGTCCATGGCGGGTGGGATAGGTGACGTGCTCACCCACCCCCAGCCTGAAGCGGTTGGCGAAGGGTTCCGAGACCAGCACCCCACGGCCCTCCATGAAGTCTTTGAGGACCCGTAAGGAGGAGGCTCCTCCCACCAGGGGAAGGGGAGCGTTCCGGTAGAAGCGGTCAAGGTCGGAGTAGGCAAGGTAGGCGGGCTTTCCTTCGATGGAGGCGGAGAGAAGGGTGTAGCGGGCCACCCGGTCCACGAAGGGATCCTTCGAAATCTGTTCGTAGAGGCTCCGGGAGAGGGTCTCGGAGCAGTAGGAGGAGAGACAGGTCGCGGGCTTCAGGTAGACATCGGCTTTGAGATTCTGGTCGATCCAGAGGTTGAGGGTCTTCTCGAAGGAGGAGATCATGACGACGATCCCGATGACCATCCCGAGGCTTGCCATCACCCCCGAGATCGCGATCCGCGTCCGGCTCAGCGTGGCGGTGAAGGCCGAGAGGGAGAGAGAGAAGACAGGATTGGGAAGACGGGAGGAGAGCCTTCGAAAGAAGGGGGAAAGGGCCCCCAAAAGGGCCGGAATGAGAAAACTCCCCGAGAAGACGGCGAAAAGGGCCGCGGCGTAGCCTCCCCAGGGGAAGCGGTGGATGGCGGGAAGACGGGTGAGCGCAAAGCTCACGAGCCCGAAGAAGACAAAGAGGCCCCAGAAGGTCCGTTGCCGAGACGCCATGCTCTCCTCCTCAGGAAGCCGGGAAAGCCCCAGGACCGGAGGAATCCGGGTCGCCTCGCGGATGGGGGCCGTGATGGCAATCAGGGAGACCCCCATGGAAAAGAGAAGGGCCAGGAGACCCTCGAAGAGGGAGGCTCCGACGGGAAGAAGATGAGGGGGAAGAAACATCGTGGCAATGGTCCGCTGGACGGCCTGGAGGGTCAGACGAGCCAGGGCCTGGCCCCACAGAAGGCCGAACAGGCCGCCCAGGAGGCCGAACCAGGCCGCCTCGAAGGCCAGGAGAAGGCGGATTTCCCTTGCGGTCACTCCCAGGAGCCGAAGGGTTGCGATCTCCGCGCGCCTCCTGACCACGAAGAGGAGAAGGGTGTTTCCGATCAGGAAGTAGGCCACGAGAAAGGCGACCAGGGAGAGGGCCATGAGGTTTGAGCGGTAGGCCGAGAGCATCGAGTCGTACTGGCTTTTCCGGGCCTTCCGGGAGAGGACCAGAAGCCTCTTGTCGAAGTCCTTCCGGAGGGAGTGAGCTAGGGCCATCACCATCTCCGGGGCCGGTTTCATGGTCGGTGGGCCGTCCCAGAGGAGATCGATCCGGGTGAGATCCCCGACTTTTCCGAAGAGGGACTGGGCCCAGGAAAGATCGACCAGAAAGGTGTTCCGGGGAAGCATGCGGGAGCGGATCGTGTCGGGGATCTCCCCCAGAACCTTAAGGGGGACGGTGGCCGTTCCGTAGGCCACCGTGATCTGCTCTCCCGGTTTTAAGTGCCAAAGGGCCAGCGTCCGGGGAGGGAGATAGACTCCGCCCTTGACTGAGAGGATGTCCTGGTCCTTTTTTCCGGGGGGGCGGTCGGCGCTCTCGAGAAAGTCGAGCCCCTTCAAGAGGAAGGTCTGGCCCTTGTAATCCACGGTAAGTTCAAGCAGGGGGGAGATCCGGAAGGGCGCCGGACCCAGAAGCCTCTCGAGACGATCGATGGTTCGGTCCGAAAAAAAGGTGCCGGAGGGGGCCACAAGGGAAAGAACGGCCGGATCCCGGACATGGTTGATGGCATTTTTAAAGGAGAGGAGCGAGCTTCTATCGGCCTGGACGATGGCCAGGACGATGGCGGTTCCCAGCGAAATCCCGAAGAGGGTGAGAAGGGTGGCGAAGGGGGTCCGCCGGAGGTTCCGCAAAGAGTAGGAGAGGAAGAACAGGAGGGTGGACACGGGATCCTAGCCCCCGGGAGGGGGAACGAACTGCCCGTCCCGAAGGTGGAGGATGCGGCTCCCGTACCGGGCCGCCTCGAGGCTGTGGGTGGTCATGACGATGGTCGGCCGGAACTCCTTGTGGAGAAGGGTCATGAGTTCGAGGACCTTGCGGCCGGTGAGATGGTCGAGGGCCCCTGTGGGCTCGTCGGCCAGAAGAAGGCGGGGACGGTGGATCAGCGCCCGGGCCACTGCCACCCTCTGCTGCTCTCCTCCCGAGAGCTGGGAGGGAAACTTGTGGCCCTTGTCCCCAAGTCCCACCTCGGAGAGGAGGGAGAGAACCGCGTTCCTGCCGTTGTGCCCGTTCAGACGGGCGGGAAGAGCCACGTTCTCAAGGGCGGTGAGGAAGGGGAAGAGGTTGTAGTTCTGGAAGATGAACCCCATCTCCCGGCGCCGGACGAGGGTTTTTTCTTCGTCGCCCATGGATCCCCAGGACCGCCCGTCCAGGAGAAGCTCCCCCGAATCGAAGGGGTCGATTCCGGCCAGTATGTTCAAAAGGGTCGACTTCCCGGAGCCCGAATCCCCCATGATGACCACCCATTCTCCGGCCTCGACCGTAAAGGAAAGGGTCCGGAGAACCCTCTGGGAGGGGCCCCCGGGATGGCCGTAGGTTTTCTCGAGATCGGTGCAGAGAATGGGGATCCCCATCAGGATCCCTGGGCGTCGGATTTCAGGAGGTCCGAAATGACAGAAAGATCCTTTTCGCCCTGGCCCCGGGCCTCGATCCTCCGGTAGAGGGAGCGAAGATGGGCCAGTGTTCCGGGAAGGGCCCGGTTCCGGGAGAGAAGCTCGGCCATGAGAAGATCCAGGTCCTTTTTCATGAGGGAGGCGGAGAAGGCCTTCGTGTAGTTTTCATCGAGGAGATTGCGGATCTTGATCCGGTAGAAGGGAGTGGCAAGGGGACTTTCGAGCAGGGCGTCGGCCAAGGCCTTTTTCTCGAGGCCCAGGGACTCCCCGGCCTGGAGGGTCTCCGCAAGGGCCTCCATATGGGAGGCCAGAAGAAAGTTGATGGCGAGTTTGGCGGCCATGCCGGAGCCTGCCGGACCAAACCAGTGTAGGCTTTTTCCCATGACCGAAAGGGGGGCCTCGATGTTTTTCCGAAAGTCTTCGTCCCCTCCGGCCAGAAGGAGAAGCTCTCCCCTCTCGGCCGGAACCACCGATCCCGAGACGGGGATGTCGAAATAGACCGCCCCTTTCTCGTGGCAGGCGGAGGCTTCCACCCTGGCCTCCTCCGGGGATTCGGTGGACATGTTGACAACAATCTGGTCGGGATGGAGGCCTGCCAAGAGACCCTGGTGACCGGAAAAAAGGTCCCGGGCGGCTTTCCCGTCCCGGACCATGACGATGACGAGGTCACTCTCCGCCACGCATTCGGCGGCATTCGAGACGACCGGAAAGGGAAGGGAGGTGAGGCCTTCCTGGAGGGTCCGGTTGTAACCCCGGAGGAGAAAGCCGGCCTCAGAGAGCCTTCGGGCCATCGGCCGTCCCATGGACCCCAGGCCCAGCCAGGCGATGCGGGATCCTTTGTCGATCA
>JAJYPO010000039.1 GCA_021795275.1 Nitrospirota bacterium
ATCTCGTCGAAGAGATAGACAGTGGCCGGACGGGTCAGGGAAAAACGGAGATGCATCGTCTCTCCGTCCCGGATCACTCCTGTCTTCCCGATTCCGAAGGACCGGATCGAAAATGCGGGGTCCCCCCGGAGGCGCCTCACCGTTCCCTCGATCACGACCTGGCAGGATCGCCTCTCCCCTTCCTCCCGGCAGGATTCCCAGACGACCCGGAAACGGGGGCGGAGGTCCAGGGCCCTCTTAATTTTCCGGACGACCCTTCGTCTGTCGCCAGGGTCCGGAACATGGGTGGCGTCATAGAATCCCGAAAGCGTCCTTTCGATCCCGGTGCACCGGGAGAGGCGGGCGATGGCCTCTCTCTCCGCAAAGCCCAGGACGGTTCGGTCAGATGCGGTCTTTCCCATGACCCCCTGCCCGGCCATAAGAAATTCCACCCGTCTTTTGGATGAGGAGAGGGTCAGCGACCCGCAGGGCGGAAGCACTGGGGAGGCGGGAGAAACCATCGGGGGAGCCTGATTCCTTGGCGGCCCCACCGGTCCTTTTGCCGGGGCCGGGAGGGCCTGAGGAGGGGGGCTTAGGGTCGGTCCCGGTAATTTTTGGCCGGGTCCGCCATGGGTTGCGCACCCCGGAAGGAGGAGGAGTATCGGCAGAAGGAAGGAGAGGCCGGCTGGACATCCTCTCTTAAATCCCGCCTCCGGGAGCCTTCCGGAGCGTGGTCCTTCCCGCTCGCCCGGGGGGGGGTCCCAATACCGTGCGCCAGAGCCGATCCGGAATTTCCTGTCTGTTGGACATTTAAAAATATTGGTGTATCCTTTTCATTGAAAGAGTTAAGGTGGAAAAAATTAGCAGAACAAAAAGAATTTGTCTGGCAAAGTCTTATTATTTGATTTGAAAGAATTCTTCTTAAAGATCATTAAAATTTATTGATTTAAAAAAGAAATGGAGAGATCGATGGAACCCGGAAAGACCACCTCGACCCTGGAAAAGTTCCGCGCCTTCATGACCGAACTGACCTACGTCCGCCCCTCCATGTCAGACCTCGACCGCTTCAAGGCCCTGACGGTCGAGATGGAGCGGTTCCGCACCTTCATGGGGGAAGTGGAAAAGTTCAAGCTTCTCCTGGCGGAAATGGACCGGTTCCGGGCCGTGTTCGCCTCCGAACAGGACCGCATGAAGAGCCTCATGGCCGAAATGGAACGTTTCCGGTCCTTCATGGAGGAGATGGAAAAGATCCGGCCCTTCATGAGCGATCTCGAAGAGTTCCAGAGCGCCCTGGAGGAGCTCGGGCGCTTCAAGGCCTTCATGGCGGAGAAACGATAGGCCAGGCCAGGACCTGGCCCCCCCGGTTCCATGCCCTCCGTCACCGGGCCCTGTCCCCTCCTCCTGTCAGTTGAGGGGCAGAAAGACCGAAATGTCAAGGTCCGGAAACAGTGCATCCCGGCCCCGGACCTCCTGAAAAACATCCTCCCGGAACCGGCCTGAAACCAGCATCTCCCGGAGGGCCCAGAACTGATAGAGGTGTCCTTTCAGACGGTCGACGGCATACTCCACCATGGTTTTGGTGGTCATGATGAAGGGCCAGTCGGAACTCTGGGCCAGAAGAAGCTCCCGGCCCATCTGGTTTGCGATCTCGCGCTCGCGCCCCCGGTATTTCCCGGCGTGCTCCGACAGACGGACCATCTCCCGGGCCGCCTCGAACAGGGGTGGATAGATCCAGTCGTTGGTCCCGTTCATCCAGAATTCATAATACCCGTTCTCCCCCCACGACGACGGCTCGGGATCCCCCGACGACGCCGGAATTCCCGCCCGCACAAGCTCGACCGGCGTGTGGACTTCGACCGTGTTCTGGCGGGCCACCTCCCGGAAAACCTCCTCGAGGAAGTTCACCCCCTCGAACCACCAGTGGCCGAAAAGCTCGGCATCGTAGGGACAGACCACCGTCGGAGAAATCCCTAAGGTTCCGGATAGGCCCCGGATCTGGGCGGTCCTCCGTTCCACGAAATCCCGGGCATGTTCCCGGACGCGGTTCTGGGCCCATGCCGGATTGTAGACCTCCTTCTGGTCCGTGGGACCGGTGATCCGGTGGTATTTGAGCCCGGTCATGCCCCGGGGACCATCGGTATGGAGATAGGGGCGAATATAGGCGTAGTCGAGGTCGTAGCCGATGTCGCGGTAGAAGTCCCGGTAGTCGAAGTCCCCGGGATAGCCTTCCTTGGCGCTCCAGACCTGCCGTGAGGATTCGGGGTCGCGAGCGAAGGCCCAGACCCCGGCCGGGGTGACAAGCGGGGCGTAGACCCCGGCCGGAGGCCTCGGGTCGGCATAGAGGAGACCATGGGCCTCCATGAAAAAGAACCGGAGCCCCTCTTTTTTGAGGATCCGGTCGAGCCCCTCGTAATAGGCGCACTCCGGGAGCCAGATGCCTTGGGGAGCCCGTCCGAAGACGCGGCGGAAGGTCGAGACGCCGACCCGGACCTGGGCCTCGGCCGATCCCGGAACTTCCTGGAGAAAGGGCAGGAATCCGTGGGTCGCCCCGCAGGTGATCCCCTCGAGGGACCCCGATTCCATGTGGCGGCGGAAGGCCCGGGTCAGATTTCTTCCCAGATCCTGCCGGTAGACCCGGTCGAGGAATTCGAGATGGTCTCGGTAGAAACGCGCCACGCCATCGAACTCCGTCCCCCGGGTCCGGACCACCTCCCTCTCGGACAGCTCCCGGAGCAGGGAGAGGCGTTTCTCGAACCGGCCCATCAGGAGGGGATCCTCCATCATGGAGACCAGGGTGGGAGAGAGTGTCATGGTGATCCGGAATCTCACCCCATCCCTGTTCAGCCGGTCGAACATGGCCAGAAGGGGAAGGTAGGTTTCGATCAGTCCCTCGAAAAACCAGTTCTCCTCAAGGAAAATCTCATGTTCCGGATGACGGACGTAGGGGAGGTGCGCGTGAAGAACAAAAACGAGATTTCCCTGATTATCGGCCATGTCATGCCTCCCTTGGTCATCCACCCGACGGATCCGGATCAGGCGGTTTTTCTTTAAAAAAGTCTGCCGGGCCGGTGACTCCCCGATGAAAGGCTCAGCCCCCGTGGGTCTTCGTGGCTGAGCCCCGCCTGAATCTTTCCCCAAAATGAAAGCTGCCCCTCACACACAAGGCGGCCGGATGAGGAGGTCGCCCCCCGCCCCCGGGGCTCCCTTCCTCGATGGGATTTCTGAGGTCCTTCCTTCTCCGGGGAGCGCTGACCTTTCCGCCTTTGGGACCCTCAGCCGAAAAGAGGACGTTTCATATTCTCCGGTCCTCCCGAAACAGGCCTCCCATGGATCGGGGGCCGTTCGGGGATCACTATCGGTTAACTCCGAAGTATTTTTCCAAAAGCCCCGAGGTCCCCGAGAGTCCGAGTTTCGAAAAGAGCGTGACGAAGCGTTTCTCGAGATCCTCCATGATCGGATCGAGGACGGTCTCCGGAAGGGAGGAGAGCTGCCTTTTGAAGGGACCGTAGGTCCGCTTCCGGTTCTTGTAGAAGAACTGCTCCTCCGTCTCACCCGCCTTCCGCTCCCCGGCAAACTCCTTCGTCATGAAGGCTTCCATCTCCTTTTTGAGGCCCGCCGGAAAGGCCGGGTGATCGAAGACGGCGTTCTGGAAACCGGTCGCGAGGTGGATTTCCAGAGTCTTCACCCTGGGAAAGTGGTCGAAGAGGTCCTCCGGAAGGGTCGAGGCCCCGTGCTGGACCGCCCCCCCCATGTGGTAACGGCTCCGGGCCCGCTCTCCTAAAGCCTCCAGAGTCGAAAAGTCGAGGCTCACGGGGGCGATGCGTCCATCGGGAAGCGGAACTCCCCCATGGGAGGTCCCGGTCTGGACGCTGATCTTGCTGATCGGCACATCCCGGGAATCCAGACGCGCGAGTTCATCGCCGTAGACCTCCATGAAGGCCTCGAGTTCCTCGGGAGAGGAGTTCTCCTTGCCCACCTCCCCGATCTCCCCCCCCACCGAGACCGGAAATTTCTCTTGGGCAGGGGTTATCTGCCGGATGAAATGGGTCAGAAGGGCCGTCATCTTTCCGTTTTCCCTCTGCTGGTCGCGAAGGTCCGGGGGGTCGAGGGTCACCAGGGTCGAGGCGTCGATGTCGATGTTCCGGTAGCCGGCATCGATCGATTCCTGGATGAGTTTCTTGAGGCTCTCGATTTCCCCGGCGGAATCCCGGGCGTAGTTCTTTGCGTTGAACTGGTAATGATCTCCCTGAATGAAAATCGGCCCGGTGTGGTTTTCTGCCAGGGCTCCGGCCATGACGAGGCCCGCGTATTCCATCGGACGCTGGAAGGAATACCCGATTTCGCTCTTGGCGAGCTCGAAGATGACCGGCCCTCCCTTGATGGATCGCATGGCCCGGAGAACGCGTCGCACGGTCAGAAAGGTGAGTCCCCGGATATTGATGGCCGGAACGGTGAATCCCCCGGCCTCTCCGCGGCCGATGGCCCGGTAGAGGGGTTCGATGGAGGCCAGGGTGGCCCCTGATTTCAAAAAGGACGAACGGAGAAGGCGAAAGGACTGTCCCCGGATTCCCGCCTCCGGATGGAAGACGAGATCCTCCACTAGGGACTCAAGATAGTCCTTCCGGAGCCGGGGAAGGTCGGTCACCTCGGGCCACCCCCCGGAAAATTCGGCGACATACCGGTATTTTTTCTGCCAGTCGTTCACGGTCTCCTGGGTCATGCCTGGTCCTCCTGGGGTAAGAATGGTCATATTTTGTCTTGCGGCCGGAAGTCCGGCCGTTTTGCGGAACCTTTTCTCAGGGCGCTCAGGGAAGCGAAATCTCTCGAAGAAACTGGGCCGCCTCTTCCGGAGGGGTGGGATTGATGTAGAACCCGGTTCCCCATTCGAATCCGGCCACCTGCGTGAGCGTCGGCATGATCTCGAAATGCCAGTGGTAATAATCCTCGGACCCCTTGTCCTGGAGCGGGGCGGTATGGAGGATGAAGTTGTACGGCGGATTCATGAGGGCCTTGTTGAGACGCCTTAAAACATCGAGAAAGATCTTGGCCAGAGCCTCGTATTGGGACTTCTGGCCTTCCTGGAATGAGGCGGCGTGACGCTTCGGCAGGATCCAGACCTCGAAGGGAAAGCGGGAGGCGAAGGGAGTGATCGCCACAAACTCCTGGTTCTCCGCGACGAGCCGGGAGCCGTCCATGACCTCCTGCCGGATGATGTCGCAGAAAATGCAGCGTTCCTTCTCCTCGAAATGGGTCTTGGCCCCGACCATCTCCTCGATCACCACCGTCGGGATGACGGGAAGGGCGATAAGCTGGCTATGGCTGTGTTCGAGGGAGGCTCCGGCCGGTTCCCCGTAGTTCTTGAAAATCATGATGTACCGAAACCGGGCGTCCTTCTTGAGATCGAGAATCCGGTCACGGTAGGCCCAGAGGACATCCTCGAACTCCTTCCCAGAAAAGGTCGCCAGGGTCTTCCGGTGTTCGGGGGTTTCTATGATCACCTCGTGCGCCCCGATCCCGTTCATCTTGTCATAGAGACCCACCCCTTCCCGGTCAAGACTCCCCTCGACCATCAGCGCAGGAAACTTGTTGGGAACGACCCGGAGGGTCCAGCCAGGAGTGTTGGGGAGGCTTCCCTGGACCCGGTAGGCCAGGACCTCGGGCGGAGTCTTGTCCTCCTGGCCCGCACAGAGGGGACAGACCTGATAGCGGTATTCGTTCTTGAAGGTCTTGTAGTCCACAGGTCGTCGGCTCCGGGCCGTGGAGATGATCACCCAGCGACCGACGATGGGATCCTTTCTGAGATCAGGCATGGGGCTGGCTCCTTGAATCAGGTCCCGTAAATATCGTGATTCTGGCCTCTCCTCCCAGGAGGAAGGCGATTGGAATCGCATGGATGAAAAGGGTTCCCTGAAAAATCCGTTCAAGGCCCGATTCCGACAGGGAGACCGTTTCGATCGGAGCGTGGATCAGGCGGACGATACCGGAAAGCCGGGCCAGAAAGGCGGTCTTCGACCAGGAATCCTCCCCCCTGTACCAGCCGACCTCCCCGTGTTCCCAGGGCTCGTCCCAGAGAAAGGGGTCCTTCCGGCCGTCCACATGGATCGTGCGTCCGGAATCATGCCCGGCCAGAAGGGTGAGGGGGAGCTCCGCAAAGAGGGCCCATTCCTTCCATGAATCGGGCAGTTCCGTCACTCCGGGGGAGGACAGGGTCCATGTGACCGAAAAATGGTCCTCGAAGAAGCGGTAGCCCTTCGACAGGAGGAAGGGAATTCCCGCCACTTCGCCCGCTCCTTCCATCTGGAGCCGGCCGTCCGGTCCGGAGACGACGCGGTAGGGAGTCCGGCCCATGTCGGGGGACAGGGCCGATCCGTCGAGAAGTCCCGGGGCAGGAGTTCCTATGGGAGCAAAGCCTTCGGAAAAGGCCCGGCGGGGACGGCGGTCGTAGATGATCCCCTCCAGGGCATGGCCTGTGTCGCCGACCGGTCGGTCATGGATCGAGGCGATTCCCCCTTCGCTGGCTGTCGCTCCCTCCATTTTCTTCCGGTCCTCCCGGTGGCGGATGTGGTAGGCCTCCTCCTGGCGGGTCAGGGTGTTGGTCAGATGAAATCCTGTGATCCGGTCGTCCCATTCGAGAACGCTTCCGCCATAACGGGGGGTGATCCAGAGATTGTAAGAGCGTTGCCGGACAAAAAATTCCCTCGTTCCGTCCGCGTCGAAATCCCCTTCGAGAAAGGCCGGCACAGGAAGCTTTCCTTCGGATTCCATGCGCTGTTCGGCCATGAGAAGGTTGGCGGAGGCTTCGTGCCGGAGATTGGACAAATAGATTCCCCCGAAAAGGCCGTGCCAGTAAACGTCGTTTCCCTGGGCCTTGAGGTAGGGGGACAAAACGCCCTCCGGAGGCTCCGAGGAGGGCCAGGCCTCCCGCAGGAAGGCTCCCGTCAGGAGCATCCGGTGGTAGAGACGGTGGACATCAGGATACTTGACCAGGAAGTTTTCGAAGATCCCCCCCCGGAAGAGGACCCTGAGGTCGGGATCGGCCCCTTCCCGCTCCCACTTCAGGGACCACTCGTGAAAGGAGTGGCTGATCCGGGCCGGCAGGGCCCATTCCATCATTTCGGTGTAGGAGGCATTGGGAAGGACGGCGATGCCGGTGGGAGTCCGGTCGGCCACCACCTCCCCCATGGAGGCCACCCGGAGCCATCCCGACTGGGCCGAAAGCATAGAAAAGAGATGCTCGAGGTATTTCTCTTCCCAGACCCAGCGGTAGGTCTCAGGCCAGATGCCAAACTTTTCCCCGTCGTCGGCATAGGTCAGGACCCGCCCTCCCCGCGCCCGCCTGTCGAGGAAGGACAGGAGCTGGTCGACCTGGCGGAAGGGAATCAGGTACCGAAGCTCCTTGGATATCGGAAAGATCCGGAGGGGTGACCCCTCCCAGGAGACGGTGTAGTAACCGTGAAGGTCTTCGTCGTCGATACCGGCCAGGTGAAAATGATGGTCGTCCAGGGGCGCATAGGTCAGCCCCAGGGGAAAAAGTCTCGCCGGCAGATCCGTCTCCCACACCCGTTCCGCCAGCCAGAATCCCTCCCCCGAACTTCCGAGCCTCGTCTCGAGGTGGCGCCGCATGAGGTCGACCTGGCGCCGCTGGTCGGCCGACCGGAGCCAGCAGAAGATCGGCTCGTAGAATCCTCCCCCGATGACCTCCGCCTGACCGCGCTCCACCATTTTTTTGAGCCGGTCCAGGAAGGACGGCTCGTTCGACTCGATCCACTCGAGAAGGGGTCCGGTATAGTGGAGGGAGGCATGGAGGGTCTCGTACTGCCACAGAAGATCAAGGGTGGGCCGGTAGCACCGGTCGAAGGATTCCCGGAAGACATGGGAAAAATTTCCTGCCGGCTGGTGGTTGTGCAGGACAAAGACCATCGTTGCGCGATGGTCCCCGTCCGGACCGGCCTTTTGCAATTCCATCTCACAGCCTCCAGATCGATTTGACAAACTGTTCATCGGGAACCTGAATCGACAGGGTGTGGCCCCGGGGACACTGGTCGACCATCGTCTCTCCCTCGTAGAGCTCGAACAGGGCTCCGAGCCACTCCCCGGGTTCGAGACCTAAACTCCGGTAAGGGATGGCGATTTCCCCGATCTTCCGGAACCCCCATCGGGCCTTTCCCCCCTCCGTTCCTTCGAGCGGGATCTCCCCCGTTCCCGGAACCAGCGGACAGAGGATCTTCGTTTCGTGGTGGTCGAGAAACCTGAGGGCAAGCGTGGGATCGTGCCGCTCTTCAGGTCGGTAGTTGTCGTCGAAGTCCACCCGGATGTAAAGAGTCTCCTCGTCAAAGCCGTAGTAGATTGCCGCCAGGGGGGTCTCCCGGAGATACATGGATCCCTGGAGCTTGTGGTTGTCAAAGAATCCGGCCCCGGTCCATTCGAAATAATGGGTGACCTCTCCGTCGATGATCGGCCTTATGAAGTCCACCGGAAGGATGACCCCCGTCCCCATGTCCGTCTCCCGGATGGGCTCGTTCAAGAGAATGGGGGGAGACAGTCCCAGAATCCGGTAGACATTCTGCTGGTGGACACGGAAAAGGCGGTCGAACTCGGGGGACTGGAGGCTCTTGAAATCGTCCCCGTACCACCAGAACCAATCGGAGCCTTCGGCGGCGAAGAGTTCCCGGCGGGCCCGCTCGACCGCGTCCGCGGGTATCTTTTTCCCCGGGTCCCCCTTCGTCGCCTCCGCAAAGGCCATCCGGGTCTCCCGGAGGAAATTCCAACCCTTGTTGTCCTCGGGGTGGCCGATCCAGATTTTGAAGTCGTGGTTGATCCATGATCCCGTGGCAAGCCTGTCGATCGACCGGGCAGGCGTTTGCGAAAGGCTTCCCGAGACGGTCTCTGTCCGGAGGAAGGGGTGGGCCGAAAGTCTTTCGAAGACCGTTTTCAGGAAGTGGAACCCTCCATCGGCATAGGCTTCCCAGGGATTTTCCCCATCGAGGATGATCGGGATCGTGGCATTTCTTCCTGCGGACTCTTCCCGCTTCGCGATCTGTTCCATGTGTCCCAGAAGGTCTGAAGCCGCCTCCGTCCCGTTGTACCGGGCATAGGCGAATCCGATCCGGTCCGACAGGTTTCGGTCCCGGAAGACCATCCTGACCTTCGCCCCGTCGATGGTGACCTCGTAGGGTTCGTACAGGCTCCCCTCCTTGAGGTTGGCCATTTCCCGGGAGATGAAAAGAATGTCCTCGTCGGAGGCCATCCACTGGAGACCCGCACCCTGGGCGATCCGAACCACCTCCGGAGAGACCGACCCCTCGGACGGCCACATTCCCTTCGGACGAAGACCGAAGACCTCCTCGTGGCGTCTCAAGGCACTTTCGACCTGGAGGGCGGCATCTTCCGGCCAGACGAATTCATCGGGAAGGGAGAGGTTGGGGTGGGCCCTTCGGGCTGTCTTGGACGAGATCAGAAGGGGAAGGATGGGATGGAAATAGGGGGAGGTCGAGATCTCGATCCGCCCTTCCTGCGCCAGGGAGCGGTAGAGAGGGACCAGTTCCTTCAGGATCGTCCTCTGGAGATCGAACAGGGCCTTCTTGTCGGTCTCGGTGAAGTTTGCTCCCTGACTGATCCACTGTTCGACCTCCGGATGGCGGGCCCGGGCTGCATAACCGAACCAGGTGAGATTGAACCACATCTGGAGGTCCAGAAAGTCCTGGGCATTCATCTGGGAGACCACCCGCCCGAAATCGGCATCCTTCACCGGCTGCTTCGACTGGACCTTCTGCCACAGGAAAAGGTATCGCGGGTAAGGCTTGATCATGGTTTCGTAGGCGCAGGAGAAGAAGTTCCGGGCCAGGAAGATCTTGTCCCCGTTGTCGAGGTCGGTGGAGGACTTGAGGGAGAGCTCCTGGTAGGAGTCCACCACCTGTCCCTCCCCCAGGGCCAGGATCTGGTCGAGCAGAATCGGTACGATGTTCACCGTCTGGCGGATTTTCGGGAAGAGGCCGGCCATGTGGGGAATGTCGTAGTACCCCCGGACGCCGTGGAGACGGACCCATGGCAGGACCATTTCGTTGGTCAGGGGATCGAAATAAGAGGGCTGGTGCATGTGCCAGACAAACAGAACATTCGCGTTCAAAAGGAGTCCCTTTCAGCGGGTCTTATTCCCGGTTCTCCCGGATCCACCGTTCGATTCCCTCCTGGGTCACCACCACGATTCCCCCTGTGGAGACAAAAAAGAATTTTTTGTCCTCCTCATGGTTGAATCCGACCCGGAGGTCGGGGGGAATTCGCACGTCCTTTTCGACAATGCACCGGTTCAGTCGAGCGTACCGGCCAATGTCGACCCCGTTGAAGATCACCGACTCGGAGACGTGGGAATAGCTGTTGACCCGTACGCTATGTGAGAGGATCGACCGGTCGATCTGTCCCCCCGAGATGATCGAGCCCCCGCAGACGATCGAATCGGTCGCCACCCCCACCCTTTTGTTCTTCTCGTCGGCGAAGACGAATTTGGCCGGGGGAACCTGCGGACGGTAGGTCCGGAGGGTCCAGTAGGGATTGTAGAGATTGAAGGAAGGGGTCACCGCGACCAGATCCATGTTGGCTCTCCAGTAGGCATCGATGTTCCCGATATCCCGCCAGTAGCCCTTCTCAAGGTCTTCCATCCCAGGAATGGTGTTTTTGCTGAAATCGTAGACATTGGCCTTCCCCTCGGAGGCGAGGTGGGGAAGGATGTTGTGCCCGAAGTCGTGCTTGGAGGAGGAGATCTCCGAATCCTCCCTTAAGACATCGATCAGATCCTTCGTCCGGAAGATGTAATTTCCCATGGAGGCCAGGGCGGTCGTCCCACCGGGAACGGTCGGCTCGGGGTCATGGGGCTTCTCCACGAAATCACGGATTCTCCCGTCATCCGTCCGGATCACCCCGAACTCCCGGGCTTCAGCAAGAGAAACAGGAATCGCCGCGACGGTGACTGACGCTCCCGTCTCGACGTGATGGTCGAGCATCTGCCGGATGTTCATCTTGAAGATGTGGTCCCCGCCAAAGATGCAGACATGATCGGGCATTTCGTCAAGAATCAGGTTCATGTTCTGGAAGACGGCGTCGGCGGTTCCCTGGAACCAGTGGGGGCCTGTCCGCATCTGGGCAGGGACAGGATCGATGTACTGGTCGAGAAGGGGCGAGAGACGCCATCCCCGGGAGAGATGGGTGTTGAGGGAGTGGGACTTGTACTGGGTCAGGACCTTGATCTTCGTGAATCCCGAGTTGACGAAGTTCGACAGGACAAAATCAATGATCCGGTAGGCGCCACCGAAGGGCACCGCAGATTTGACCCGGTCGGTCGTCAGGGGAAAAAGGCGTTTCCCCTCCCCTCCGGCCAGGATGATTGCCAGAATGTTTTCCCGGTCCCGATGATCCATCGACAGCCTCCAGCAAGAGGTTCAGGAATTTCCGAGAAAAGTGCGGTTTAAAATGCGCAGGATTCCGGTCCGGGCGGGAGAAAGGGAAAAAAGACCCCAGAAAAAGAGGAGGAGGGAGGAAAAAAGGTAGGCCACCCATTTTTCTCTTCGCTCATGGCGAAGGAGGAGGCGCACAGAGTAGACCGCCCCGAATCCCCCCACGATCAGAAATATCCAGTCGTACACCATTCTCCGGCCCCTTTCCCACGATTCATCCTACCAGAATCGAAGGAAAAGGCCAATTGTCCGAAGCTCCCGGCCTCCGAAGGCTGGGAGGAAGGCACCGTCATGGGGGGCAGAAATCCGGGCGGAAAGCGGACCCCGTGGGTCTCGTGGTGCGACAGGGATTCCGAAGGGCGTTTTCAAGGGGAGATTTTCACCGGACAATTAAGGAAGAGCCCGGAAGAAGCCGGGCCCCGACGGCTATTCTTCGGTCACCTGACCCGGATGCCGGGTGGAGCGGCGGCGCGCCACGATGGAAAGCCGAACCGACTCGCGCTTGAGTTCCAGGAGATAGGTGCGGCGCTCGATTTCGGAAATGGGCCGCTTCAAGGCCTCCTCGGCATTTTCGCGGGCCCTCCGGGCCAGCTGTTCGTCAATTTCGTCGGCGCGTTCGACGGTATTGGCCAGGATGATCACCGACTTGGGAAGGACCTCAGCCACGCCTCCGCTCACGTAATAGGAATAAAGGGCTTCCCCCTTCCGGACCACGAGCTCCCCAGGATCAAGCAGAGAGATGAAGGGACAGTGGCCGGTCAGGACGCCAAACTCTCCGTCCACCCCCTTGGCCTTGACGAAATCCACCTCTTCGGAGATGAGCTCCCGCTCCTGAGTCACCAGAGTCAGCATGAAGGACATGGCCTAGGCCTTTCCCTTGAGTTTCTCGGCCTTTTCGAGGGCTTCCTCGATCGTCCCCACCATATAGAAGGCCTGCTCGGGCAGATGGTCGTACTTTCCCTCGACGATGCCCTTGAATCCCTTGACTGTGTCCTCTCGGGAGACGTACTTCCCGGGGGATCCCGTAAAGACTTCGGCCACGAAGAACGGCTGGGAAAGGAATCGCTGGATCTTCCGGGCCCGAGCCACGACCTGCTTGTCGTCCTCGGAAAGCTCGTCCATGCCGAGAATGGCGATGATATCCTGGAGGTCCTTGTACTTCTGGAGGATCTTCTGGATCGAGCGCGCCACGTTGTAGTGCTCATCCCCGATGATCATGGGATCGAGGATCCGTGAGGTCGAATCGAGCGGGTCGACCGCCGGATAGATTCCGAGCTCGGCGATCTGCCGGGAGAGGACGACGGTCGCGTCGAGATGGGTAAAGGTTGTCGCCGGGGCCGGATCGGTCAGGTCATCGGCAGGAACATAGACCGCCTGGACCGAGGTGATCGACCCCTTCTTCGTGGAGGTGATCCGTTCCTGGAGCTGGCCCATCTCGACGGCCAGTGTCGGCTGGTATCCCACCGCGGAGGGCATGCGGCCAAGAAGGGCCGAGACCTCGGCGCCGGCCAGCGTGAAGCGGAAGATGTTGTCGACAAAGAAAAGGACATCCCTGTTTTCTTCGTCCCGGAAGAATTCGGCCTGGGCAAGCCCTGTCAGGGCCACCCGGAGACGGACTCCCGGCGGTTCGTTCATCTGGCCATAGACCAGGCTGGTCTTGTCGATGACCTTGGATTCGTTCATCTCGTTCCAGAGGTCATTTCCCTCGCGGGTTCTCTCTCCGACACCGGCGAAGACCGAGAATCCGCCATGCTCCATGGCGATGTTCCGGATCAGCTCCATGATGATGACCGTCTTTCCCACTCCGGCTCCGCCGAAAAGTCCTGTCTTTCCGCCCTTGGCAAAGGGGGCGATCAGGTCGATCACCTTGATGCCGGTTTCGAAGACCTCGGTAGCCGACGCCAGCTCGTCAAACGCAGGGGGATCGACATGAATCGGGCGCATGTGCTCGTTGGAAATCGGTCCACCGTCATCGATCGGAGCCCCCAGCACATCCATCATGCGACCCAGGACCTTCTGCCCCACAGGAACCATGATGGGCTTTCCGGTGCTGGTCACCTTCGCCCCCCGGACCAGGCCGTCGGTGGTTCCCATGGCGATCGTCCGCACCGTGCTCTCTCCCAGCTGTTGCTGGGTTTCGAGGATCAGTCCCGATCCCTCGACCACCAGGGCCACATAGGTTCCGGGAAGTTCCCCCTCAAACCGGACATCGACGACCGGTCCGATCACCTGAACAATCTCACCCGTCTGCATTCTGTAACACTCCTCTTTTTCCTGGTCTGACGTCCTCTTTCCGCCGGCAGCCGCGGGCTACCGGCTCACATATCTCACTGGTCGACCTGATTTGGCTGGCCTCGTCGGCCCTTATCCCTGGCTCACCGCATCGGCACCCGAGGCGATTTCCGAGATTTCCCGGGTGATCGCCGCCTGCCGGAGTTTGTTGTAGATCAGGGTCATCTGGTAAATCACTTCCTTCGCATTGGAGGTGGCGTTTCTCATCGCCATCATCCGGGCGCTGTACTCGCTTGCGAAATTTTCCATGACCCGCTGGAAAACAACGGATTCAAAGTAGCGGGGAATCAGGACATCCAGGATCTCCGTCGTATCGGGTTCGTAGAGATACTCTCCAAGAAAGGGGGAGGCTCCCTTGGCTCCTCCCTCCACCACATCCGCACCGATCGGAAGGAGCTTTTCCATCTTGGGCTTCTGGGAGAGGGTCGAGACGAATTGGGTATAGAAGACCCACACCTCGTCCCAGCGTCCCTCCTGAAATTCCTCGATCGCGACCTGGGTGGCCGGAAGAATCTCCTCGATCTGCCCCCGGTCCTTGACTCCCGAAATGGCGCCGACCCCCTTGAGTTCGCTCCGACGGACAAAATCCTGTCCCTTCTTGCCGATAACCACGAACTCGAAGCGGGCGCCGGGCCGATCGGCCATGAACTTGTTGACCTGGCGAAAGAGATTGGCATTGATCGGACCACAGAGACCCCGGTCGGTCGAGACAAGAATGATGCCGATCGTCGTGACGGGCCTGATCTTGAAAAAGATGTTCGGCCGGTGGGATTCGATGGCCGATAGCCGGCCCATGAGTTCGAGGATTTTCTCGGCATAGGGCCGGGTATCCCGGACGCGCATCTGGGCTTTGCGCATCTTGGCCGAAGCCAC
This sequence comes from Nitrospirota bacterium, assembly GCA_021795275.1. Next base: position 14,592 of record JAJYPO010000039.1, read on the forward strand.
CATCTCCATGGCCTTGGTGATCTGTCTGGTATTCTTGACCGACTTGATTCGGCCCCGGATCGAACGAAGTGAGGGCATGGGGCTATCCGTTGAAAGAGGCAGTGAATTCGGTCAAACCGGCCTTCAGGGAGGCAATCGTTGCCTCCGACAGAGCTTTCTCCCCCCGGATCGTCACGAGCAGATCGGCCTTCCGGCTGTCGAGATAGAGAAAGAATTCCTTTTCGAAAGCCGCGATGCGGTCCGGCTTGATTCCGTCGAGGAAGCCGTTGGTCACCGCAAAGATGATCGCGATCTGCTTTTCGACAGGCAGGGGCGAATAGTGCCCCTGCTTCAGGATCTCCGTCAGCCTGAGACCCCGCTCGATCTGATCGCGGGTGGTCTTGTCGAGATCCGAGGCAAACTGGGCAAAGGCCGCCAGTTCCCGGTACTGGGCCATTTCTAGCC
>JAJYPO010000040.1 GCA_021795275.1 Nitrospirota bacterium
CTCCCCCGAGCTTATCCGGGCGATCACGCTCTTGAACGGAGGGAGCGATCTCGCCGGGAAGGATCTGAGCGGACCGACCGATCTTCTTCCCGGAGCCGCCACCTCTCCCGAAGGGGATCTGAGTACGGAGAAAAAAAGGTTCGAGGAGAAGTTCGATGCCGGGGCACGCTTCTTTCAGACACAGGTGGTCTTTGACCCGGACAGGCTGGACCGTTTCATGGAGTTTGCCCGTCCCTTCGGCGTTCCGGTCATCGGCGGAATCATTCTGCTGAAATCGCCCGCCATGGCCCGCTACCTGAATGAAAAAGTTCCCGGTATCCGGGTTCCGTCGTCCCTGATCGCCCGCCTCGAGTCCTGTTCCCGGGAGGAACGGATCGAGGAGGGAATCCGGATCGCCGCCGAAACGATCAAGTCTGTCTCATCCCTGGTCAGCGGGGTCCACATCATGACCGTGGGAGCGGAGGAACATATACCGGCTATCCTCGAACTGGCCGGTCTCTGACGGTCCCTGTGGACGCCCCTTCCCCCCCCACCATCCCGGGGCTTATCCGGAGAAAGACGACCGGGCCGCCGATCTCCATGGTCACCGCCTACGATGCCTTCCACGGACGCCTTCTCCGGGAAGCCGGAATCGACATCGCCCTCGTGGGGGACTCTCTCGGAATGGTGGTCCAGGGACATGACTCCACCCTTCCCGTGACCGTATCCGAGATGGTCTACCACACCCAAATGGTCTCCCGTGGCCTTCGGGGAGCGGCCCTCCTGGTGAGCGACATGCCCTTTCTTTCCTATCAACCCTCGATCGAGGTCGCCATCAGGGAGGCCGGACGGCTGGTCAAGGAAGGGGGCGCCCAGGCTGTCAAGCTTGAAGGGGGAAAGGACTATGCTCCCACCGTCCGGGCACTTGTCTCATCCATGATACCGGTCATGGGACATGTCGGCCTTCTGCCCCAGAGGGTTCACGCCATGGGGGGATTCCGGGTCCAGGGACGGAGTTCATCCGAAGGAGAGTCCATCCTTGCCGATGCCCGCGCCCTGGCGCAGGCGGGGGTTTTTGCCCTGGTCGTGGAAGGGATTCCCCTGGAGCTTGCAAAACGGATTACCTCCGAACTTGATGTTCCTGTCATCGGGATCGGGGCGGGTCCCCATACGGACGGACAGGTCCTGGTCATCCACGACCTTTTGGGGTGGACCCAAGGTGAGAGTCTCCCGCGCTTTGTCCGCCCCTTTTCCCGGGGCGGGAAGGAAGCCGTCCGGGCCATTTCGGAGTTTCGCCGGGAGGTCGAAAGCGGAGGATTTCCCTTGGAATCGGAGAGTTACTCGGAAGGGGGGCCTGAAAATGCTCCCCTTCCCCAATAATCCTTTCATGGCCTGACGGGGCTGAACGGAGGAACAATGGCATGGATTTTCACCTATGATCAATTGATGTGGGACTTTCCCTTCAACTTCCAGTCCCGACAGAAGGCCCTCCTGGAAGAACACCATCGGGCTTTCAACCATTTTCTCACCGAAAGGTACGGCTCCCCCGAGGCTCCTTCCCCGGGACTGGGCCTCGAAACAGCCGGCGACTGCACAGGAATCGCCTATCTGGTTCCCGAGGAAGAGGAGGAAGAGGTGCTGGACTCCCTGACCCGGCGTCACGGGGACCATTACCTACTCCGTGAGAGCACCATCATCGTCAATGGACAATCGGCCGAGGAGGCCTACTTCTTTATCTCTGACCGGAATCATCCCGACTATATCGGAAAGATCGTTCCCCAGGAGGTTGTGAAGATTGCTCAAAACGGCAAGGGTCCCATGGGCTCCGGGGTCGAGTTCATCCTCCTTCTTTCGGAGAAGATGACCGAACTCGGCATCATGGACCTGGCCGTCGATGCGGCCACCAGCCTTCTCAAATGGCACGGGTTCGGGAACCAGCAGACCCACCGGACCCATTTCTAGACCGGAAGGAGCGGCGGTGAAAATCGCCACATGGAACGTGAACTCCCTGCCGGTCAGGCTCCCCCAGGTCCTGGACTGGATCAGGGAGCGGAGTCCCGACATTCTCTGTCTCCAGGAGACCAAGGTTGTCGACAGCCGCTTTCCCGGGGAGGAGTTCGGAAAGGCCGGATATCATGCCCTCTTCCGGGGCCAACCCACCTACAATGGGGTGGCCATTCTTGCCAGAGCCCCCGTCTCCGACCCGATTCGGGGATTTCCAGGATGGGAAGATCCGGAATGCCGTATTCTCGGGGCCACGGTGGGAGATCTCCGGGTGATCAATGTCTATGTTCCCAACGGACAGGATCTTGGGACTGACAAGTACCGTTACAAGATCCTCTGGCTCTCCCATCTCGCCCGCCTTCTGGAAGACGAACGGGCGCGCCATCCCCGAATCGTCGTCCTCGGAGACTTCAATATCGCTCCCGAGGACCGTGACGCCTGGGATCCGGCCCTCGCCGGACAGATCTTTCTCTCCCCGGACGAGCGGGCGGCACTCTCAGCCCTCATGAACGACTATTTCGACGATGCCTTCCGGCTCCTTCATCCGGAAGAGGGACATTTCAGCTGGTGGGATTACCGGCAAGGGATGTTCCGCCGGAACATGGGTCTCAGGATCGATCTCATCCTGACTTCGCGCACTCTTTGTCAATCCCTGAAGGACGCCGGGATAGACCGTCACATCAGAAAGAACGACCGTCCCTCTGATCATGCCCCCGTCTGGATCGATCTCATCTGAACGCCCCCAACCACTCCCCCGGGTGCAGCCTGTCCCCCTGATGGTCATATCACTTCAGCCTGCAAGAAATGAGGGCCAGGGGACTCTCTCCCTGCCAGAACCTGATCGTCTGGTCCAGGCTCTTGCCGCAGGGAATGCCCCCGTGTCAGGGGCCCCTGCCATCCGGCCGGGAAGAATGTCCCGATCGCAAAGGTGATGAAGGGGAGAAGCCGACCCCTCCGCGTTGCCTTCAGTCCGACAGTTCCGGAGACAGCATGATGACCGGCAACGGAAAGAGAAGGGTCCGGAGGGTCTCGGGGTTAAGGGTCGAGGCCAAGTCGCTGACACCCGGACGCGGGCAGAGCCCCAGGGCCCGGGGAGGGTATCCCTCCTCCCGGAGAATCCGGACTGCGGCCAGTGTGCCAGAGAGCGTTCCCAGGTGGGGGTGGGAGACAAGAAGGAGATTGAGGGGACGTCCCAAACGTAAAAATATGGAGAGGATGCCGGTGCCATCTGGAAAGAAAGGGCTCAGGATCCCTCCCGATCCCTCAACGATGACCCTGTATCCCCCATCGTGAAGATGCCTGATCCGGTCTGCAAGAAAATCCGGATCAACGAAGCGGCCTTCAAGTCGTGCAGCGGTCATCGGATCAAGGGGCCGGGCAAAGGAATATCCCTCCCAGACCTGTTCGTGCGAGATTCCGGCCCGGAGATAACGGTCGAGGTCCCGTTCTTCCCCTGCCCCGGTCTGGGCGGCCTTAACAATCCGGAGCCTGTTTCTGTCTGGGGCGCTCCGGATCAACGACTCCACAAACAAGGTCTTTCCCACGCCGGTATCGGTTCCCACCACGAAGAGGACCGGACCTTCGGGAAAGAGACTGTCATCCCAGAAAGGCGCGGACTGCGTCGATGACCCTTTCCTGCTCATTGTCAGTCAGCTCCGGAAATACCGGCAGAGAAATCACCTCACGGCAAAGCCTCTCCGAAACCGGGAGGGGAGGAGTCCCCGGCATGAGTTCGGCGAAGGCCTCCTGGCGATGGAGCGGAATCGGGTAATAGACCTCCGAGCCGATTCCCCGTTCTGAAAGGAAGTTCCGGAGGGAGTCCCGGCGGCCTTCTCCTTCGATCCGGAGGGTATATTGATGGTAAACGTGAAGGCATTCAGGTTGCGTAACGGGGATAGCCATTCCCGGGAGGTCGCGGAAGGCCTCGTTGTAGTGATCTGCCAATTTCCGCCGTCGCGCGGTCCATTCCCCCAGACGGGAGAGCTTGACCGAAAGAATCCGTGCCTGGAGGGCATCAAGCCGGGCATTGTACCCCATCTCCTCATGCTCATACCGTTTCCGGCTGCCGTGGACGCGAAGTCTGAGAATATGATCCGCAATATCAGGGTTTTCAGTCGTCACCATGCCCCCGTCCCCTGCCCCGCCAAGATTTTTTGTCGGAAAAAAAGAATAGGCCGCCGCATTGCTGAAGAAGCCGGGAGACCGGTCTGAGTGGCGTGCCCCGACTGACTGGCAGGCGTCCTCGACGATCCAGAGGCCATGGGAGCGGGCCACCCGATAGAGTTCTTCCATGTCCACCATCTGCCCGTAAAGGTGCACCGCCATGAGGCCAGAAATAAGATGGTTCCCCCGTCGGGTCACCGGGCGGTCCCCCGGTCCGGGACGGGTCTCCTCTCGCAGAAACCGGTCGAGAATCGCAGGGGTCATGAGAAAAGACGAGGGATCGACATCGAGGAATACGGGAGTTCCGCCGGCCAGGGAGATTGCACTGGCGGAGGCAAAGAAGGTGAAGGAGGGGACAAGAACCCCCTGCCCGGGCAGGAGTCCCGAGGCGACAAGGGAGAGGACGAGTGCATCGGTCCCCGAGGAGACTCCCACCGCCCGGGAGAGTCCGAAGGCGTTGGCAAACTGGCCTTCAAACTCGGAGACGGCAGGTCCAAGAATGAACTGCTGACTTTTCAAGAGGGGAAGGATTGCCTCCAGAATTTCCTTTTCCATCGTGGCGTACTGGCGTGTCAGGTCGAAGAAGGGAACGGAGATCATGGTCAGGCGGCATCCGTGTCATAAGGGTGAATAATCCGGGCGGACCCCGGAAAAAGGAGCCCTCCTGTCGGAATCGTCGAGGCTCCGCGGCGGGATTTCCGGACGGTTCTCTGGGAGGGCGTGAACGGGGGAATCGTCAGGACCGTCCCCCAAGGCAGGTCGTTCGGATTGGTGATAATAGACCGGTTGGCCTTCTCGAGAATACGCCAGTAGCGCGGAGAGCCGTAAACCAAAGCCTTGGCCGCAATGGACTGGAGGGTGTCACCCGACTCCACCCGGTAAATCCTGAGAGGCCCCGAAGGGGGATTGAGCCTCTCCCAGAGGCGTACCGCCTTCCTTAGATCGCCGATGAAGGCCGGGTCCTGGTGAACATACCAGGTCAGGTATCGAAGCACCCTCTTGTGACGGAGCGGATGAATCATGATGGATTCCCGCATGTGGGCCCGCGACCGGGAGAGCAGAAAATCCGGAAGGGAGGCGGGGGGCGGGGTTCCCGCAAGAAGTAGATATGAAAGAAGAAGGGCTTTTCTGTCGGAAGAAAGGGGATGGGCAGAGATTTCAATCGCCAGATGATGTTCGATTCGCCCCTCGTGGTCCAGGACTGTGGGATCGTGGGGCATGGAGGTGAGGGCCCGCGTTTCTTCCCGGATTGCCTTCAAGTAATGGCCCTGACGGTCATAAAGCCAACCCAGGCTGTCCCGGTAGGCCCCGTTTTTCGGGTCGACGGTCAGGGCATGGAGAATCATGTAGCGGGCCTTGACCAGATCGCCGTGTTCGATAACCTCGGTGTAACCAAGATAGTTGAGGGCATCGGCAAATCCCTTGTCGATGGTGAGTGTTTTTTTAAGAAGGGCGATGACCCTCGGCAGGTAGCGTTTGTGGTTCCATTGGTCGTAGAGGATGGCCTTGTTGAAGATCAGGATCGGATTCCTGGCCGAGAGTCGTTCGGCCCTGTTGAGGGCCTTCAGGGCCAGGGAAAATTTTTTCTGGTCCATATAGGCCAGGGCGATGGAGAAGGAAATTTCCCACCGTTCGGGGGAGAGGCTTTTTGCATCCTTGAGGTACAAAAGGGCCTTGGGGCTGTTGTCCAGTCTTCGGTAAAGGTCCCCAAGATCATAGGCCCCCTCGTAGAGATTGGGAAATCGGCGGATCATAAGGCGATAGGTCGAGATCGCGCGAGTGAAATGAAGCGATTTCTCGTAGACCGAGCCCAGGAAGGAAAGAAGGCGGGGATCCTCGGGGTGGCTTCTGAGAATTTCCTCGATCTGCCGGATCGCCTCGTCATAACGGTTTTCCTGGACCAAAAGCGAGGAGAGAATCAGGGGGAGCCGGCTGTTCTGGGGATGTTCCCCGATGGCCCTTTTCAGAAGACGGACAGCGTCGGGGTATTTTTCGAGAGAAAAGTAGGTCTTGAGCAGCTTGACCTCAAGGTCGATCCGTCCGACCTCCTGAAGGGACAGGAGGCTTTCGTATTTTTTTTGGGCCTTCTCCCACTCCCCTTTCCGGGAATACAGGTCTCCCAGAGATTCAAGGGCCGGGGCGAAGCGGGAATCGCGGGAAAGGGAAAGGCGATAGAGAGAGATCGCCTGGGCGTCGTCCCCCGCCCGCTCGTACCGGAAGCCAAGATAAAAGGGAAGATAGGCGGACCGTGAGCTTTTCTTCACCCCTTCCTCCAAAACATCCATAGACTTCCGGTTGTCACCGAGCTTCGAATAGATGTCGGAAAGGGCGATATAGGCCTCGTCCTTCAGGGGATCGAGTTCAAGGACATGATCCCTGTAGACCGGAACAATCTGCCTGAGAAAAGCCTTCTGCCTGGCAGGATCGGGCTCCTTCAGCGCCTCGAGCTGGAGAAGGGTTCCCAGAAGGAGCCAGGGCCTGAGGCGGTTCGGATGGGCCCGGGCAAGATTTTCCGCAACCTTTTGTGAGGCCGGAAGGTTCCCTGTCTTGGCAAGAACGCGGGCCTTGAGGAGACCCAAATAGACCGATTGGGGCTTGTAGACCAGTGCCTTCCTGACTTCATCGAGGGCCAGGAAAGGATTGTCGAGTGTCAGGGCGATATCCGCCTGAATTTCATGGTAATAGGCCTGCCAGGGGTAGGGAGGGTCGACATGGCCCACCTTCCTCATTCCGATCCTGGTTTCCTGCCGGACCCCCGTCGATTTTCCAGTCACGGAGTATTTATCCGGTCGGGGGTGTCCGGCCGTCTGGCAGGATGCCAGGAGAAGGCACGCCACCGTGGCGAGATATCCGCGAAAAAACAGGGACCGGATCATTGAAACCTCATTGGTTGAGGCCGGCAAAAACCGGCACACTTGAAGGCGTTGATCAAAGATTGGAAGACATTCCGGCCTAGCGTACGGGAGAGGCCGGGCGTGTCTGGACCTCCCGCATGTCTCCTCCCAGGACCGCACCCGGAACATAGTCGTAGACCTTCTCCGTGACGACGGGACGGACCGTGACAGTCGCCGAGGCGTAGGCAAAGCCCATCACCTTCGGAGAGGCATTCAGAAGGCCTGCCAGAGATCCGGGCCAGGTCGCGTGGACCGAAACAACAGAAAAAAAAGACCCCAGGTCAATTCTCGCCGTGACCATGCCGCCCCGGCAGTCGAGAAAGGGAATCGACTTCCTGACCGGAAGCCTGAACCCTGTGGAAAGGGTCAAAAACACCCCCTCCCCGGCAGTCTGCTCGAATAAGTAGACATTCCGGTGTCCTTCCCTGACCAAACGGTAGCGGAGAGGAAGAGGAGGTTCCGAGGAGGATGTCCAGAACCCCCTTGCCCCGTTCCATTCTCCATACCCCGGAAGAAGGGTGATCAGGGCCTTCTTGTTGTCCAGGAGCAAGATATGGATTCCTCCCAAGGACCGGGAAGAACTTCCTGGAACCGGCAAGATTTTCCCCGGCCTGAACCCCAGACGCTGACGACATCCTTCGATCGGGAGAAGATACAACAGGAGAAAGGCATTCTGGTTCACGGTCCCGCCATTTTTTGAGGCTCCTCGTGAGGTTTGCCGCAACAACTCCTAGGAAGCATTCTATCACAATGGTCCCCATCGAGAGAATCTTTCCCCGCCTCCCCTGACAGGGGCTCCCGGAAAATCCAGCCCAGAAGCCCTTCACCCAAGATTCTGACCTGGAAAAATTTCCGTCATTTGTTTCGGGCAATCTGACCCCGATACCGGGAGAGGAAGAGGTTCATCTTTATCCTGTCGAGGGTGGAGAGCGGGAGAATCCGGCGCCAGGCCAAAAGAACGATCGGATCCCTGAAGCGGGACTTTACAAGGATCACGGCATAGCCGATTTTCTGCTGCTGCGAAAATCCATCGGATGAAGCATCACTGCTGGCAATGCCGTGGAGAGTGGCCAATGATGCCGGAGTCATACGGGTGGGGTCATAAAAAATAATGACGTTACCGCGGTGGATGACATTGACAATTGTGCAGGGTGACAGCTGGGCATATCCCAGATCGTTCCGCGAAATATAGGTATGGGTCATCAGTCCCGAACTGGGAGGGTTTGAGTTGTAATGAAAAGCCCGGCACTGGTCAGGATCAGGGGTCATCTGGTGGCCCTGTTCGGGATAGCGAAGAATTCCCGACCGGATCGGTTTGAAGGGCTGGTTGCTCCCTCCCCCAAAGGAGCCCATCATCGGCATGAAGGGGTTTCCTCCCGGATTCACCCCGTTTGAACTGTCCGCCCACAGAGGTTGCGCTCCCTTGAAAAAAAAGGTGAGAAGCGTTAGGAATAGAAGAATTATGACTCCCGGCCGTTTCACCCTCCGTTTTTCCCCTGCCAATGAAGGGAAAAAACGGAAGAAAAAACCCTTCTCAAAGGAGCTTCTCATTAAAAAAACATTCGCTCTTCGAAGTCTTTTTGTCATGGTGCTTCTTGCCTCCCTTCTTCTCCCGAGTGGCCCCGGAAGATCAACCGCAGTGTTTGCCGATGCCCTTCCAGACATCTTCGGAGAGTATATACCGGGGGCGGTTCCGGGTTCCAATGCCCCCTACTCCTTTGGCCAGGGATGGGGAGCCGGGGTGGACTGGAACGCCTTCGTCACCGGTTCCCTATTCGTGCGCGGCGGTATCCAGGTCGTCAATTTCGTCGCTCCCGGTATTTTTCTTCTGCCCATTTCCGCCGGGGCAGGGTACCGTTTCACCGAAGGATCTCCGGGGGACTTCTACGGTGTCGCAGATATAGGGATCGCGCCATCCTTCTATCCAGGAAGCTCTTCGACCCAGTCCTATTATGACATCGGAGTCGGTTACTCCTTTACGAGGGTCTTCGCCGAATTCAAAATTGCCATCATTCCTGGAACAAACTACGGAAACGGGACCTTCCTCTACTTCCCGCTGGCACTGGGATTCCATCTCTGACCCGTCTTCCGGCGGAGATCCTGTTCTCAGGAGGATCCCTCAGGACTCTCAGGTTTCCTATAGACTTGAATAATGAAACAAATCGACGCTTTGGAAAACCTCTTCCCCGGGCATTACCCACCCCTATTCCTGGGATCATTTGACAGGACCCGACATTCCCCGTTAGAATTTGATACGCACCAAAGAAAGCGAGGCGTTTATGCAGAATGCAAAAACGTTCCTTGTCGAGTGCGAGATTTGTGACCGGGTTTCAACCGTGACATCCAGTCGGGAAGCGGGATTATACATCTGCTCGTCTTGCTGGAATGATTTCAAGGAACTGGCTCACCACACCCTCAAGGAACAAGATCCACAATCCGGCCACCCCGAACGTTCCTAGTTCCCGGTGGACCCGGATCCCTCCGGGATTTCATTTCCCCCTCCCTGATTTTGATTAAGCGTCGTCTGAGGTATCTGGACCTCTTCAAAAAAAATCCTCTTTTTCCCTTTGGCATCCACAACGACAATATCGAATCTTGTTAATAGCGGAAGCGCATGGCTTTGAATCGAATTCCAACGGTCAGTCCAGAGCATTCCGTCGAAATACCGGATTCTGAGAGACCAGACATGTCCTAGAAGCTTTTCGGGAATGACAGCCTGGGTCCCGTAGGAAAGAAGATTGGTATTCTGTTCGTGGACAAGGGTAAAGAGATCAGAGCCAGAGCTCTTGAAGAGAAGATACTGGATCCCTTCGAGATGGGAAACGGGAGAGGATTGGCTCAGCCGTGTCTGGGCCAGAGTCGTGAAAAGAAGGGAGTCCGTCTCCCTGTTGTGTTCCCTGTTGGGAAAGCCGATGAAGGTTGTCAAAGGATCATTCGGATTCAGATAGGCTCCCAGAAGTTCTTCACGCAACAGATACCGGATGATTTCCATCTTTCGTTCAAAGCGGCTTCCGGAATCAACCGAGGCGATTGTCCGTTCGGTCTGGTGAATCGCCACGAAAAGAAGGCCCAAGATGACCGAAAGGATCCCGAAGGCAACCAGCACTTCCATCAGGGTAAATCCCGCATCGGAGGATTCGGGGGCGCCTGAAGGCCCCGGAAGGGGCTCAGGGGATGTTTGAGACATAAGTCACCAGGGAGAAGGAGCGGGCTTCTGGGCCCGTACCATGCCGGACGGTCAGTCGAACTTGCCGGACGATGGGAAGTGGGGAGGATGAGACGACCTCGACCCATCGGTAGTCACGATAGGGCGGTTTGAAGCGCCCCGTCAGGGTTCCTGGTGGAACGAATCCACGAGCTACGATTTCAGCAAGCTTCATGTTCGCAAGATCGACCATCCGAACCCTGAGCCGGACCTCATCGTTCAACCGGACAGTCTGGGCGCGGGCGGCAAGAAGGGTCAGCACTGCCACTGAAAAGATGAAGAGGGCGACCATGACTTCGATCAGAGTAAACCCACCGTCTTTCCCCTTTTCCACCCGGGCCTTACTAGTCACCGTCATCCTCAAGTGATGGGATTTCCCCGGCAGGGGGCCCGTAAAAGGGGGGCAACTTTTCCTCCCGGTATTCTCCGGCAAAGACCTGAATTCGCCCCGTAATGGGACGAATAACGATTGTCAACCGTCCGCCCTTCCGGCCGGTCAGGAAAATTGTCGTGGATTCCACTGATCCGCTTGGAAAAAACTGTGTGAAGGTCTTTCCGTCAGTCACCTTTCCTTCATGAAGGACTTTGACTTGAGAGAGGTGGATCCCCTTAGGCAAGCGATAGCCCTTAAGTTCCGGGCCGCCGAGTGAGAGCAGGTTGCCGGAGGGAGCGAGCTCGCTTGCGGATAGGCGCCCCCGATCCAGGTCATATTCAAGACGAACCATCCGTTGTCTCGAAATAGCCTCCCACTGGAGTTCACGGATTTCCCTTACGATCCTTCTTGTCATCCCGGCAAGAGTCGAGGATTTGTGAAAGGAGAGTTTTGGTGCAATGATCAGGGCCACAAGAGTGATGAGGAAGAGAACCACCATGATTTCGAGAAGAGTGAATCCTGCAGACGAAAAACGTCTTCCATGGCTCATGGATTATCCCTCGCCGGGATTGATGGACGAAAAAAAAGGAGAACCCCTTTCGGGGCTCTCCTTTTGATAATAGTATCAAAAGAGTATGTATAATGACTTTTGATCCTTGCCGTTCTTTTCAACCTTAAGGTACTGTTATTACCTAGATGATAAAAGACGCCTCAGGAACATCAGTCTTACACCCTCCTCGACAGCCTAATCTTTGGTGACGTTGGCCGCCTGCGGTCCCTTCGGGCCCTGGGTGATCTCAAACTCCACAGCCTGTCCTTCGTCGAGGGTCTTGAAACCCTGCGTCTGGATGGCAGAATAGTGAACGAAGATGTCCTCACCGTTCTCCTGGGAGATGAACCCGTAACCCTTGTTGGCGTTGAACCATTTGACTTTACCTTTTGCCATGCGAATACCTCCGGTTGAAACAATTATTGTTACTTTGCATGGGGATGTATCCTTTTAGCAATGCCCCCTCAGGAACAATTACTTCAGATATCCTTTATAGGTCCCCACATTCGGTATTTTATATCTTCCATTCATGCTTGTCAAGAGAATCGGGAAGAGTCCTAAGCTTAGAGGAGGTCTCGAAGGGAGAAGTCCCTCTGAGGCCAAGAATCTATCGAGAAGGGATCATGATATGATCACCTACCCTCAGGATTCGGGAGGAGCGAAGATGGTTCTTCGCCAGTATCTCCCTTACCGAAGTTCGGTAATGATGGGCAAGAAGGTAAAGCGAGTCACCCCGTCTGATCCGGTGGTCGATCCATCCAGCATAGCGGTGGTGAGAGAATCTCCTTGACGCCAGACGAACCGAGCGAGTGTTCCCGGTGACAGGAATGACCAGCTTTTGCCGAAGGCTGAGGTGACGGGAGGAGAGATGGTTGACGGCAATCAACTCCCGAAGGGGAACATGAAACCTGTGCGCAATGGACCAAAGCGAGTCTCCTGACTCGACCCGGTACACCGGAACATCCGGATTGATGGCGGTCGCTGGAAGCGAAGACAGACGTTTTGAAAATCCCTTTTCCAGTCCGACGGGAACATTGACGGTCACGGAGGCCAGTCTGGGCGGGGTCGCCCACCGGATGAACTGGGGATTGTACACGAGAAACTCCGGGACGGACATGTTCATGGCCCTGGCCAACCTCCGGATTTCAACGGAGCGATGGATTGCCTTCTGTCGGACAATAACCGCAGGATGGTAGGCAAGGTCCGTGAATCCATATCTGGCGGGATTTTTTGCAATCGTCATGGCCGCGATCAGCTTGGGGATATAATTGCGTGTTTCCGAGGAAAATTCACGTGTCTGGCGAAGCTTCCAGTAATTTTTGGTCCCGGCCCGCGAAACCGCATTGGCCACACGTCCTTCACCAGCGTTGTAGGCGGCGAGAGCAAGTTCCCACGAATCAAATTCGTCATGAAGATCCTTCAGATACTGCGCAGCCGAGCGAGTGGCCAAGATCGGATCCCGCCTCTGATCGATCCAATAGTTGACCTTGAGTCCGTACTTGACACCTGTTCCCCGCATAAACTGCCAAAGTCCTGCCGCCCCCGTCCTCGAATAGGCCCTTGCGCTGAAGCCGCTCTCTATCAGGGAGACATAGGCCAAGTCCTCTGGAAGTCCCATCTCCCGGAATGTTTGCTGGATATAGGGAAGGTACTCGTGTGATCGCTCGAGCCATTCCTTGAAACGCCGGTGGTCCGCATACTGGAAATAGTCGATATAGAGCTGAATGCTCGGATCATCCGGGGTGATGGGGAAGAGAACAGGAGCAGAAGTTTTTTCAGCGACTGGCGGGGGAACGGTGGAGGAGGAAGGAGAGATCGGAGCTGGCGGGGCCACAGCCTTGGTTTCCGGATGAGAAGTCAAGGGAAAGTTCCGTGAAAGGAGTGGCAGAGCCGTTTTTTTATTTTTTGACATGGGAGAGTTTGTTGATGGGGGCGCCGCAACCTGTGTCGCGCAGGCTGAAAGAGCAATCAGGGCAAAACAGGCCCCTCCACAAACAAACTTTCTCTTGAGTAAATGCATCACGCCTCCTTGACGAAACCGGAAAACCGGATCAAGACTTCGGACAGATTCCGGCCGAACAAGAATCCAGGAATGTCCAGGGGCATCCTGTCGAAACCCCGACTTTGACCTCCACCTTCCGAAGACCCGTCAGGCCCTTGAAGGATCCAGAAAAGAATTCATAGTGGCAATTAGCAATACTCCAGCCGGAGGAGATGAATGAAGCCTCCATTCCTGGGGATATTTCCGATGCGAAGTGTACACGATCAATGATCACATTTCAAATATTTCTTCGGTTTTTTTGCCAAAGTTCTCAAGGCCTCCACTTCAGGAGACTCCCGAAACGATTTTCCCCGGAGAGAGGACGCCCTTTCGGTTTGGGAAAATTCCCACTATACTTTTAGGTGAGCCGTTCGAAGAGTCCGGCCGGCCAGATCTTCAATTGTCCACCAGAAGGAGAGGTTGACCCTGCCCATGCCAGGAACGAAAAAATCCATCCCTGTCCCACCCTCTCCCGGGAGTGGTGTCCATTGACCAATCGCGACCTTCAGGAGTTTCCTCCCCTTCGTGAGACGTTGGGAGGTATTCCTCTCTTTCATGGCCTTCCCGACCCTCTTCTCGACCAGATCTCCTCCTTTTCCCGAATCCGGAACTATCGCTCCTCCCACCGGATCATCCAGGCCAACGACCTGGGATCCGAACTTTTCCTTGTGCTTTCCGGCTCGGTCAAGGTCTCCATCGAAGACAGGGAAGGACGAGAGATCATTCTTGCCGTCGTTTATCCTCCAGACTTTTTCGGAGAGGTGTCCCTGTGGGATAATGGGACAAGGACTGCAAATGTCTCTGCCCTCGAGCCCACACGCGTGATCGCGATTGAAAAGGAGCCTTTTCTCCGCCTGATCAGGGAATATCCGGAGATCACACTTCGCCTTTTGTCCGCCCTTTCGGCCAGGCTCCGGGAAACGGACGGCAAGCTCATGCACATGGCCTACGGCGATGCCTACGAAAAAGTCTCCCGGACCCTGCTTGAACTTCACGAAAAGGAAGGGGAACAGGAAGGCGGGATATCTTTCATCAACGACCGGTTTACCCGCCAGGAGCTCGCCTCCCTTTCCGGGATCAGTCGCGAAACTGTCTCCCGTTCCCTCGGGGCTTTCGTCCAGGCCGGGATCCTCAGGATCGAGAACAACAGAATTTATATTCTGAATATCGACAGATTGAAAAAAGAAGGCCGCATTCCCTAGAGGTCCAAAAAAACTAAAGTCAAGGAGCAAATCATGGGAGCATCATCAACTGGATCCTGGAACGCAATGGATTATATCGTGATCGGAGGCGTCTTGTTGGCTTTCGTGATCGGCGGGGCGGCCATGATCCGGGCCATTCGGGCAGCAAACCGGATCAACCCCAAATGAACTGCTCCCGCCAGTCCCCAAAGGCTAGGCGGGAGTTTCTTGCTTCATCGCGGTGAAACCTCCGCCGCTCCCCGCCTTGGGCGGTTCCCGTCCGCAGAACCGTCGGCGGGAAGGTCAGGGTTCGAAGGAATCTTCTAGTCGAGCGGATTGTGCCATGGAGGGGTTTCCATGAGCCCTCGGTAGAGGCGGATGTATTCTCTTGCACGATTTTTCCAGCTCGAGTCCACGGCCATGGCCCTGGCCCTCATCCCCTTTATCTCGTGACCTTCAAGATAAAGGGTCCGGGCCTTGAAAATGGCTTTTCTGATCCCGTTCTCCGACAATTCGTCCATCCATATCCCCGTTTTTCCGTCCGCCACAGTATCCCTGAGACCTCCCGTCGGATTGACCACAGGCAGT
>JAJYPO010000041.1 GCA_021795275.1 Nitrospirota bacterium
ATGCGCTATTTCCGGAAGTTTGAAGCGAACCGGGCTCTCGCTCCCTTTGGATTTTATTGTCTGGCGGCGGGGGCCCTTTCCCTCCTGTTCCTTCGTTAGGGAGCCGACGGAGGGGCGGCGGACGCGGGGGGCATGACCTCCGTTCCCAACCGGTCGTCGTAGACAAGATGGCCGCCCTCCGCGGCGGCGGCGAGAAGGAAAAGAAGTCCGGCGAGTCCGATCGACCGGCGGAGGAGGGGCGATAAACGGAGGCCCCCTTTGCCGGCGATCCAGAGCAGAACAAAGAGGGTGGCCCCGGAAAGGGCCAGAAGCCTGTGGAGCAGGGCGGCGGGAGGAATCGTGACAGGCCGGGCGCGAAGGCTGTCGAGCGCGTTTCCTCCCGAGAGGATGGCCAGGGCCAGGAAAAGGAGGGCCCCTTTCTCGATCAGAGCCTGTCCCCGGGGCGGGAAAGTGTCCCGGAGTTTCGGGAAGAGGGCGCCTCCTCCGTAGAGGAGGGCCAGGGAAAGGGCGAAGTGGACGAGAAAGGGATGGATCGGCACGGGAAAGGGCGTCCTTTCAGGGGATGGGGGTCCGGTCTATGGCCGATGCTGTCAGTCCATGATTTCTTGCTGATAGTCATGTAAAATGACCATATTCAATCACTCTTTGTGATAGTGTGGGGAAGAACCTTTGTTCTTGTCAACGCGTCTGTCGAAAGAATGACCGTCGACCACGTGGTTTCTTTCAGAGAGAGGACATGTATGGCACAATGGAATATTGCCGAGGCCAAAGCCCATTTCTCGGAAATTCTCCGGCGGGCCTTGCAGGGAGAGGACGTTGTCATCGCCAAAGACAATAATCCGTTGATCAGGCTGGTTCCTGTTCAGAGACCTCAGGGCGAACGGGTTCCTGGATCGGCCAAAAATCAAATTCTTTATATCACTCCATATTTTGATGAAACGCCCGAAGATTTTGTCGGAGTGACGTGATGCGGTTTCTCCTGGACTCCCATGCCTTTCTCTGGTGGCTCGAAGGGTCGGACAATATTTCAAAGAGGCCAGATCGGTCCTCCGGATCCGTGAAAACGAGATTTTCGTCAATCTGGCCTGCGTCTGGGAAATGGCGCTCAAGACGAGCCTTGGCAAATTGCATCTCACCCTTCCTTTCGAGCGTTTCATGACAGAGAACCTGGGACGGAATGCCTTTTCCCTTTTTCCGGTCGAATTCCGACACGCCATGGGGGTGGCCTCTCTTCCTTTCCATCACAGGGATTCTTTCGACAGGCTCCTCGTCGTCCAGTCCATTGAGGACAATATTCCCGTCATTTCCGCCGATACGATTTTCGATCTTTACGGGGTTCGACGCATCTGGTGAATAAAGATAGGAATTTTTGAGAGAAAAAAGGGGATGAAACAGTGAAGGTTCTGGTGACGGGGGGAACGGGGTACATCGGCTCCCACACGGCGGTGGTCCTGGCCGAGGCCGGCTTCGAAGTGGTCCTGCTCGACAATTTCTCGAACAGCGAGCGGGAGGTGGCGGACCGCATCGGGGCGATCACGGGGAAAAATGCCGTGCTCTATGAGGCCGACATCCGGGACCGAAAACGGATGGAGGAGATCCTGGGGCGGGAAGTCCCGGGGGCGGTGATCCACTTCGCCGGGCTCAAGGCGGTCGGGGAATCGTCCCGCCTTCCGCTCGAGTACTACGACAACAATGTGACCGGAACCCTCTCCCTCCTCTTCGCGATGCGGGAGAAGGGGGTCAAGACCCTGGTCTTCAGCTCCTCCGCCACGGTCTACGGGGTTCCCGACCGTCTTCCGATCGCGGAGGACGCGCCGCTCTCCGCCACCAATCCCTACGGGACGACCAAGCTGGTGATCGAGGAGATCCTCCGGAGCCTGGTCGCCTCCGATCCCTCCTGGAAGGTTTCCCTCCTTCGCTATTTCAATCCGGTGGGGGCGCACCCCTCGGGGACGATTGGGGAAAACCCCCGGGGTGTGCCCAACAACCTGATGCCCTTCGTGGCTCAAGTGGCCGCCGGCCTTCGACCGTACCTCTCGGTCTTCGGAGACGACTATCCGACGGAGGACGGGACGGGTGTCCGGGACTACATCCATGTCATGGATCTGGCGAAGGGCCATCTGGCCGCCCTGAACGCCCTTTCCGACTGGAAAGGGACGCTCCCCCTCACGGTGAATCTGGGGACGGGCCGGGGAACCTCGGTGATCGAGATGGTCCGGGCCTTCGAGAAGGTCTCGGGCCAGCCGGTTCCCTACCGGATCGTGCCTCGCCGTCCGGGGGACGTCGCCGCCTGCTGGGCCGATCCTTCTCTGGCCGAAAAGCTTCTCGGGTGGAAGGCGGAATTCGCCATCGAGCGGATGTGCGCGGACGCCTGGCGGTGGCAGAGCGGCTTGGGGAAACCAACAGATGGACCGCATGGGACGACCTCCGGTGCGGGATGAATGGTACGGCTACCTGGGGGGGGCGTTGACGACCGTCTCCTTTCTGCCGCAGGTGGTGAAGACCCTCCGGACGCGGGACACCCGCAGCATCTCCTTCGGGATGTATCTCCTCTTTACGGGCGGGGTCTTTCTCTGGCTTGTCTACGGGATCCGTCTCCATGCCCTTCCCATGATCCTGGCCAATGCGATCACCCTCTTGCTCTCCTTTGTCCTTCTCATGGCCAAATGGCGGTGGAAGTGAGGGCGTTTGATCCCTTCGATAGGGGAGATTCCCGACCATGACTTTTTTCTTCTGGAAAGACCCGGCCTACCAGCGGATCCGGCCCTACTTCCACGGGTGGATCCGTCCCTACCGCGCCCATATCGTCGGGGGGATCCTTCTGGGTTTCGTGGCCTCGGCCATGACCAGCGGGGTTCCGCTTGTCCTCCGGGAGCTGATCGACAAGATCTTCACCCAGAAGAACACCCATTATCTCTTCATCCTTCCCTTCGCCTTCTTTCTTCTCTTTGCGCTGAAGGGGCTGGCCGTCTTCTTCCAGAACTACCTTCTCCGGATCGCCGCGCTCCGGATGGTCAACGACGTGAGGAAGAGCCTTTTCGGTCACCTGCTCTCCCTTCCCCTGGGGTATTTCGGGCGGGAAGGAACCGGATCGCTGATGGGACGGGTGACCTACGACGCCGAACGGCTTCAGGGGGGGGTGGCCAATACCTTCCGGGACCTGATCCAGCAGGGCTTCACCATCGTCGGGGTGCTGGTCTCGATGTTCGTCATGAGCCCGAAGCTGACCCTCTTTTTGCTGGTCACCCTGCCAACGGTCCTGATCCCGATCCGAAAGACGGGCAAGAGGCTCAAGACCTTGTCCCGGAAAACCCAGGAATCCTTCGGAGACGTGAACCAGCATCTCTCCGAGACCCTCTCCTCGATTCGCCTGATCAAGGGGGTGGTTTCGGAAGAGCGGGAGCGAGAGAAGTTCCGGCTGTACTCGGACGAGTTCGTGGGGTTCCAGATCAAGACCGCCAAGTATTCGAATCTCCTCTCGCCCATCATGGAGACGTTGGGGGCGCTCGCGGCGGGGCTGGCGGTCTGGATCGGTGGGTACGCGGTCATCCATGGAACCTTGAGCTTCGGGACCCTGGTGGGGTTCATCGCCGCCGCCCAGATGCTCTACCAGCCCATCAAGGGGTTCGCCGGGGCCCAGACCGACATCCAGCAGTCGCTGGCCGCCGCCGAGCGGATGGTCGACATCCTTGACGTCCCGGAGGAGCGGGTCCATGAAACGGAGAAACGCTCTGTAACCTCCCTCGAAAAGGAGATCCGGATACAGGATCTCTCCTTTTCCTACCCCGGAGCTTCAAAGGAAGCCATCTCGAGGATCTCCCTTTCGATCCCGGCAGGGGCCTTCGTGGCCCTGGTGGGGGCGTCGGGGTCGGGCAAGAGCACGCTGGCCAATCTGTTGCCGAAGTTCTACCGTCCGACCGAAGGGGAGATATTCTGGGACGGGATTCCGCTCTCCGAGATCGATTCGTCGAGCCTTCGAAAGATCATCGGCTTCGTGACCCAGGATGTGATCCTGATGAATCAGACGGTTCGCGACAATCTTCTCTACGGGCTGGAGCGGACCGTTCCGGACGCGGAGTTGGAGGAGGCGGCCCGGGCGGCCTACGCCCACGATTTTATTTCTGCCCTTCCGAACGGGTATGATACCCGGGTGGGGGAGCGAGGAATCTTCCTTTCGGGGGGAGAAAAACAGCGGCTCGCCCTGGCCCGGGTCGTCCTTCGGAATCCGGCCCTTCTGATCCTGGACGAGGCGACGAGCGCGCTTGATTCCGAGTCGGAATGGATGGTCCAGAAGGCTCTCGAATCGATCATGCGGGGCCGGACGACGATCGCGATCGCCCACCGGCTCACGACCATCCGACAGGCCTCTGTCGTCCATGTCATGGAGGGGGGGCGGCTGATCGAGAGCGGGACCCATGACGACCTGATGCGGACGGACAGCCGGTACAAGAGCTTCATTCTGCACCTCATGAGGACCGGAGATATGGTTCCGGAAGAGGTGCTTTGAAAAACATGACACCCCTAAGGAGACCCCAATGAATGCGGAGGCAGACAGCCTGAAGATGGATCCCGAACGCATTTCGACCCGGCTGGGCTCGATCGTCCGGGAGATCGACGCCGCGCTCCGGACGATCGGGGCCTTGTCCGGTCCGCTGATCTCGGCCCAGGCGACCCTTCCGCAGACGACCGAGTCGCTCTCCGAAATCTCGACGATGACGGAAGAGGCGAGCCAATCGATCATGACCGTGATCGAGGACCAGCTCGAGATCCAGAAAAAGATGCAAGCCCTCCTGCATCAGGTCTCCGGAACGATCACCGCTTCGGATATCGCAAAGATCGATTCTCTCCTGTCCCAGGACCAGCAGGGAACGCTCCGGGTCATGGGCGCCCTGGGGTTCCAGGATCTGGTTCGCCAGAACCTCATGAAGATCGGTCAATCCATCCAGCTGGTGGAAAACAAGCTGCTGGAAGTTCTGATGCTTCTCCACTGGGAAAAGGGTTCCGGCGTGGAGGAGGGGAAGAAGCTCCTGAACGAACTCTACAAGGCCCGGGTGGGGGATCCGTCCCGACAGAGGGTGGTGGACGAGATTTTGAGGGAGTACGGGGTTTAATCCTTGATGGCAGACAAGACACCTTCGATCTCGGTGGTGATTCCCTGTTTTCGGGCGGGAGAGCTTTTGGTCGAGGCAGTCGAGTCGGTTCTGGCCCAGACGGAGACGGACTGGGAACTGATCCTGGTCGACAACAATGCCTCGGAGGAGACGAAAGAGGTCATTTCAAAATTTACCAATCTTTTTCCGGAAAAAATCCGACGTGTTTGGGAAGAAGATCAAGGGGTTTGTTCTGCCCGGAACCGGGGAATCAGTAAAAGCCATGGGGAGTTTATAGCATTACTGGACGATGACGACAAAATGTATCCCGAACGGCTCGCACTCCAGAAAGAAGCCCTGTCGGACCATCCGGAAGCCGTTCTCTGCTACGGAGGGATTGACTGGGTCTCATATGACGACAAGACAGTCGTGAAGTCCGGCGAGAGGGATGCGGACTTTCCCTTTTTTCCGGAATCCAGCGACAAGGTCATGGAGACCGCCCTGCTCCGATTCCCGGAGCCTCGGCCGTCCTCGGTCATGGTCCGAAAATCGATTTCAGAAGAGGTCGGCGGCTTCGACCGACACTTTAATCCTTGTTTGCTGGATGAAACGGACTTTTATTTCCGGATTGCACAATTGGGGCCCTTTGTCGAAGTGAACCGGCCTGTAATCCGCTTCCGGATGCCGTCCCCGGAATTTCTGAAGAAGAAAAGGATCGACAATGTCCGGAAATTCCGTCTCCTTCTTAATCAGGACTACTTTTTTTCAAAGATAATAAAGTTTCTAAAAGAGAAAAATCTTCAGGAAAATCCCTCCATTCAAAGGGACCTAAAACGGATGAAGGCCCGGTGGCTTCGGGAGGTAAGTTTCGATTTTCTGGCCATTCCAGGAGGGGAAAAATTGGCAAGACTTCTTCTTTGGCGGGCGATCCGGGAATGGCCTTCGGATCTGAAGTCCGTCAAGCACTTGGTCCGTTCTTTCTATTCCTTTCCGGCAAGAGTCAGGCGTTATCGGAGCCAGCAGGTCTACGAGGAGGGAATACCCCCAGAGATCACGGAAGACTTTCTGCTATCGCTCTTCAACGGGGACCATCATTGTCCTTTCTGTGAGTCATCATCATTCGTCCTCCGACAAATCGGAGACCAACCCTTTATCCACAAAACACAATCAAATTCAGAATGACCCTTTCCATCTCAACGGGCAGTAAGTGACGGAAGTGATGACTCCTGAAAATCTTCTGGCTCCCCTGATTCCTCCCGAGAGCCTCTTCTGGAACGGATTCCCCCTCTTTCATGTCTCCCGGTTCCAAAAGGATTTTTCCGGACGTCTTTACTTCGTTCTGGGGCAGGGGCTGGGGGACCACGTCAATGGCTTCCGGATCCTTCGTGAATTGCAGACCCGTTATCCCGATGCTCATTGGATCGTATATGCCGACAGGCGATGGAAGGAGCTTGTCCTCCGGATGGGGAGAATCGAGGTCCGCTGGTATCCCACCGCCCTTGATCCACGGTCGGGAATGGGAACCAACGATCCTTATGCCAAAGCGCATGAGACCATCATAAGGGAAATCGGGGCCCACCCCGGAGAAGCCTTTCTGACCTACGATCACTTCCCCATGCCGGATCGCCATGCCCGGGGCGAGACCACCCTTGAGGCCATTTCCCGTGCGATCGGATTGGATTTTCGGGGAGAGGCGCGTCCCTTCCTCCCAATCGATGAGGAGGATGGCTCCTTTGCGGATCGATTTCTCCGGGAAAAAGGACTGGAAAGTGGGGAATTTGCCCTACTCGCCCCCTTTTCCTGGCCCAACAAGAGGTGGTCCCGGGAGAAGTTTTCTCTCCTGATCGATGACCTTTACAAAATCCATGGGCTTCGGAGCCTCCTTGTCGCCTATCCCGAGTTGGGAACCTTTGACAACCCGGGTGTCGTCATGGCCTATGATCTGTCCCTGGGACAGATCGGGGGGCTCCTGTCCCGGGCCGGTCTCTTTGTGGGACTGGACTCGGGGCTGACCCACATGGCGGCGGCCCTGGAGCTTCCTATTGTGGTGATTTTTGTCGAACGCGCGACGATTCCCTTCGAGGTGAGGGCGCTTAGTCCCTTGGCTCTTCATGTTGTCGAAGGGTTTGGCAATGAGGAGCGAGAGCCTTCCAACGAAACGGTTTCGGAGGCCATCTCCTTTATCCTGAAGAACCGGGCGAATCTTAAAAAGGCCATTCCCCGTTGTCCGGCCTGTGGGAGACCCGCCCATTATGTCTGGGGGATTGATGAGACTGGGATCAGTTTTGGTTGTGTCTGTGGGCTTGTGATTCGGAAGGCTAGGGAAAACCGCCCCGGCTCGGATGACTCACTCCCGGAAAGAGCCACAGCCTCAGGTCCCACTGAACTCGGAAAGAATCCGGAGAGAGACAATCATCTTGCCGGATTTGATGTGGAGACTGACCTTGGAAGCCTGAGGCAACTCAGGGCCGTCGAAGAAATCATCAAACAAAGCCGTTTTGAAAAACTTGACCTCAGGTTTGAACGGGGTTCAGGAAGGGAGACTTGTCCCCTTCCAAGTCAGGATTCGCGGAATTTTCGCGAAATTCGATGGTCTCAGGATGCGTTGGTCTACTGGATGAGAGGGTGGGGGTATGACCTTTGGGAGGTCTCTCTGTCGGATCGTCAGGCGAATATCTGGACTCTGAGCTTTGTCGGAAGAGACAAGGGGCCGAAGGGGGGAGGGGAAAAAACGGTCGAGATTCCTTGGTCGGATGGCGTCCTGCGGCGTTCCTCCCCGATCGATTATGGGCGATGGTACACCTTTGAAAAATGGGGGCATCCGGAGGATCTGGTCGGGATCGTCAAAAGTCAGGTTGCGTTGGGGTATTATAAGGAGGCCATCCGTTCATCCAAGGTGGCTTTTGGGGCCAAACCCTCCGTTCGTTCGCTTAGATGGCTTGGAAAGGCCTTTTATTTCCGCCTCATCAGGAGAGGATCCTCTCTTTAGGGGATTAACATCCTCTTCTTGATAGAGATCCGGGATAAGAAAAACGTTTCTTTTTAATCCAGCCCTAGTTTTTCTGAAAGGATGTTCATGATTGTCTCGGGATTTACCTTTTGCCGGAATGTGGAGAAACTGGATTACCCCTTTATCGAATCCATTCGATCTCTTCTTCCGATCGTCGACGAGATGGTGATCAATGTGGGAGACTCGGAGGACCGGACTCTGGAGTTGATCGGAAAGATCGCGGATCCCAAGATCCGGATCATCGAATCGACCTGGGATATGAATCTCAGGAAAGACGGCCTCATCTATGCCCAGCAGACCAATATCGCGCTTGATCATTGCCGCAAGGATGCCGACTGGGCCTTTTACCTCCAGGCCGACGAGGTGATCCATGAAAAGGATTACGAGGGACTTCTCGCCTCGATGCGCGCCCACAAGGACAACAGACACATCCTGGGTTTGATGTCCCGCTATAAGCATTTTGTGGGGGACTACCACTCCCTCGACCCATGGGCCTACCGGCGGGCCATGCGGATCGTCCGGCCGGGAGGGGCTGTGGTTTCCGTGGGAGATGCCGTGGGGTTTGCCAGGGCTTCGGACAACCTCTATATCGGAAAAAAGCAGAAGAACCTCTGGAAATACGCTGCGGGGCATATCTATCATTATGGATGGGTCAAAAGTCCGGCTCTCTTGCGGGAAAAGGTCAGGACCCAGGTGGAGTGGTACTGGGAGGGAGCCCCCAACCAGAGGGACACTCAGGTTTTGTCGCTCAAGGAATTCATGCCGGAGCATTATTCCTTTCTCAAGCCCTTTACTGGAACCCATCCCCGGGTCATGGAGGAAAGAATCCGCGCCTTTCCCCGACTTCCGGAAAAAAAGACCCGCTGGCTGAATCCGGGATTCTACCAATACGTATTAAAACACGGGTTCAAGGGATGACCGCTTCTCTTCTTCCTGTCCGGGACCCTGTCATGGATCTGGTCGTTCCCATTCATGGCCAGATCAAAATGAACCGGATTTTTTTTGACTATCTCATCCGCAATACCCGTAATCCCTTTCGCCTGATCGTTGTGGATAACGCCTCTCCCGACGAATCTGCCGATTTTTTTGAAAGCCAAAACACAAAAGATCATCCGGTTCTGGTCATCCGGAATCCCCACAACCAGTGCTATCCAGTCTCCATCAACCAGGGTGTACGGGCGGGGTCAGCCCCTGTCGTGGGATTTCTCAACAACGACATTCTTGTGGGGCCGGGATGGGACGAGCCGTTGGTGGAAGCTTTGATGAAAAAAGGCTATCCCGTTGTCAGTCCGGGTGGCTTGGAACACTTCCCCGATCAGAAATTGGAGGAGATCTTTTTTCAAAGATGGCGATATATCAATAAAAGACGGTGGAGCGAAAATCCTTCTCAGAATCTTGAAGAAAAGATCCGTCACATGTATGGAAACTTCGACGATATTGCCGAAAAGATCCAAAGAAAATATGCGGGCGTACTCTATCCAGGAATCATGGGGCACTGTCATCTGATGAAACGGGATACCTTTGATCTTCTTGGAGGGCTCGACCCCCGGATCCAGTCGGCGGACTGGGACCTTTATCTGACAGTGGAAAGGGAAAAACGCAATGATCGATTCGAAAAGAGTCCCGTGATCCTGGGGGGATCCTACGTCCATCATTTCATCCGTCTGACCGATGCCACACCCAGGCGCAGTCCTGTCATCTGCACTCATGAGCCGCATCGGTCCTTGGAAGAAAAATGGGCCAAAAAAGAGATCCAGGATCTCTGGCCCTTCAAAGAGCAGGGTCCGGATCATAAAAAGAGCCTGTCAGAAAGGGTCTTTAAAAAGTATGTCCGGAGCAAGACAGGCCTGTATTATTGGCGGGTCAAAGCAGACAGTATCATTGGAGACGTTGGCAACTGATAAAGCGGGAAAACTAGCGTACCGTTTTTTGAACAGGAAAGGGAACCCATGTCTGACCCGATCGTTTCGGTCGTCATCCCGGCCTATCGGTCCGGGGGCCTTCTGAGGGAGGCAGTTGAATCCGTGATGGCCCAGACTCTCAGGGATTTTGAGATCATTCTGGTCGACAACAATGCCGACGAGGAGACAAAGAAAGAAATCTCACAGATTTTAAGGGACTTTCCTCAAAATGTCCGGGTTCTGCATGAAGCCACCCAAGGAAACAGTTCTGCCAGAAACCGGGGAATCAGGGCGTCGCGGGGAAAGTATGTCGCCCTTCTGGACGATGACGACAAAATGTATCCCGATCGGCTTGAAAGCCAGGTCGCTATGGCCAGGGACCACCCGGACGCAACAATCATCTATGGTCTCATGGATGTCATTCCCTTTGACGGATCAAGGATCGTGATTTCACGGCGCGCTCCATCCGTCGAATTTTTTGTTCGTCCTGTCATGAAAGACCATCCCCGTTACCCAACAGACCCCCCTCTCTCCTGGTCGCCCCATCCGTTATGCTTTTTTCTAAAGGATGGGCCCTGAAGGCGGGGCTCTTCGATACCGCCTTCAATCCATGTTACACAGAAGACACGGATTTCTGCTTTCGGATGTGGCATCTGGGTCCATTTAAGTGTATAGATCGACCTCTGTCCCTGTACCGACAGGCCTCTTCGGTTTTTTTTCAAAAGAAGAAAAGGAATGGTGAACTGGCTTCTGGTCCGGGAAAATCAGGATCATTTTTTTCAGAAATTAGCCAAGGCGTACCTTGACATTCATGACAGGAAAAGCTTGGGGAAGTCCAGGCCCAATTTTACGGGAAGCCTCCCATGACATTCTTCTTTATCGGGATGGAAGAGGTGTGGCCCGGAGGCTTCTTGTCCGGGCCATTCAGGCCAAACCCCTGGACTTCAAGAATTGGAAATGGTTATTGAGAACCTGGTATCCTCAGACAAGACTTGAGAAATCCTTGAAACGGGATCTTCTGCCAACCTGTTTGACAGAGGATGTTCCGGATCTGCCCCTTTTTGATAGGCTGTTTCAACTTCCTCATGAAATGGCAAAGAGAAAAACTCGGGTAATGGATCGTTAAGCTGTGCGGATTATTCATCCGGAAGCCTGAAGAATTTTTTAAGGTCTTCCGGAGAGATGAACTCTTCCAGTTTTTGTGGGAGGTAAGTGGCGATCTTCAGGGACTTCATCCTCCGTCTCGAGGAGAGAAAAGATCGGTAGAGCCATTTCCAGTTTTTGAGTTCGAATGGTCGATCAAGGAGGGCTCTCCGTAAAAGATCACGGGCCGCCTCCTGGCCATCAGAAATTCTCAGGACCTCTTGGGAGAGCTCCCGGAGCCACCGAGAACGGATTTTTCGAAGGCGCAGGTTGGATTCCTTGTTATTGGGGATATAATATTTTTGGGCAAGAATTGAGAAAAACAAATTCAGATTCCGGGTTGACCGAATCCAGTTTGAGACATTTTCTCTTTTCTTTCTTAAAAATTCCGGAGAGGGAAGACGGAAGGAGACCAAGGAGTCCGCAATTTCGATACAAGGGCCCCGTTCCCACATCCGGAGCGAGAATTCAGTATCTTCTACGAAGCAAGGATTGAATCGCTCATCGAATCCTCCCAATTCGATCGCGAGGTTCTTTGAAAACAGACTCACAGAGGGGGCGATCGATCGAGGGGGATCGGCGGGAAAACGGGGATGGTCCCAGAACAAGGTCTGGGACCAATCCTGAATGTCATTGGACTGATTGGCTTTTATAATCGTTGTTCCATCGAAGGCGACATAGTTGATTCTGCCGTGAACGATTGATGCCTGGGGATTTTTCTCGATGACATCAATCTGTTTTTCGAGACGTTTAGGGACCATCTGGTCATCGTCATCGAGAAGGGCGACATACTTTCCCCGCGACTCCCTGATTCCCCGGTTTCTGGCGGAACTGTTTCCCTGGGTCGGTTCGTGGACTGTCCGTATTTTTAAGGGATATTTGTCAAAAGCCGTTTTGATTGCGGCCCTCGTCTCCTCGGAGGCGTTATTGTCGACTAGGATAACCTCAAAATCCGGAAATGTCTGGGCCATAACAGACTCAATGCTTTCAAGAATCAACTTTCCTGACCGAAAGGCCGGGATGACGACAGAGACGAGAGGGGTTTTCATGGCAATAAATGTCTTCCTGATAAGGGGTCAATGGATAGCGATGCTCGTTCATGGATGGTTCTGGCAAATTCAATGAATGGAACCCTCGTTTCAGTTATCATACCTATTACACGATATGAGGTCGAACTTGGAGAGGCACTTGCCTCCGTTTTTTCTCAATCATATCCTGTCTTCGAAATCATCCTTGTCGATAACAACGCCACTCTAAAAACGCGAAAAGTCGCCGAGGTATGGCGCGAGAAAGATCCCTCCCGAATCCGGATTGTCCGGGAGGGTCATCCCGGGGCGGTCTCTGCCCGCAACCGGGGAATCAGGGAGAGCCGGGGGGAATTTGTCGCCCTTCTCGACAGCGACGACCGGATGAAGCCGGATCGCCTCGAGGTCCAACTGGAAGAAATCCAAAAAAATGACGACATCGTCCTGGTCGGCTCCTGGTATGATGAGTTGTCTCCGGATGGGCAATCAATCCTGAGACGGGATTCTCGGCCGGCGATTCCCCGGTGGTGGTCCATCCTTTTTGAAAAGAATTCTGCCTTTCGGGAAAGCCCGTTTTATGAACCCCAGACCTCAACCTTCTTCTTTAGGACCTCGGTCGCCCAAAAAATCGGCATGTTCGACCCCCGGTTCGATCCCTTCTGGCTCGAAGACACCGATTTTGCTTTCCGGATGTACCAGGCCGGAAAAATCCATATCATTCCCCGCTCCCTGGTCGAATACCGGACCCATCCTCCCTCTGACAGCCTCCGGCGCATCTTCGACTTCGGGCTGATCCAAAAACACAACCTTTTCTTTTCTATTCTCCGGGACAAATTCTACCGGAAAGACGACCCGAAATCCCGGAGGGCCTTTTTGCGGCTCCAGTCTCGCTGGATGCGGGAGACGGGAATCAAGCTCCTGGCTTTAAAAGACGGAGAAGCCTTCGGACGCCACCTTCTCCGGAAGGCTTTATCACGCGCTCCCTTCGACCCCCAGACCCTCGAGGCGAATCTCCGGATCCACCTCCCCCGGCAATTTTATCCCCGGGCCTTTGGAGTTCAGGGACCGGTGGATTTCTCGCTTCCTCCCGATGTCGACAGGGAGCTTATCGACGCCCTCTTCTCGCTTGAGAAATCGGGCTCTTCGGAAGAATGTGTTGGTCGAAAGTAGATAATAAAGATGAATCTATAGAGCCTTTTTCAAAACTCACGTGATTGATTGCGCATAAGGTCAAACTGATTTCTGTTTTGATGACCGATCACTGTTTTCTTGTCATTTCAGACCAAAATCGCTTTTCGGAGGTCTCGTGAAGACAAGTCTCCCCTTTCTCCAGCCATTGGGGACGTCTCTGTCCGATTAGGGAGGTTGGATCTTGAGGCGACTACGGCGTCCCGAGACGAAGAAGCTGCGTGGCTGTCAGGGCCACGACTCCAAACATCAGATGGGCGAACACCCTTTCTGGACCCCGAACCCGGACATGTCGTCCCCCAAAGCCCTCCTTGAGGAGGGAGTTGACCCGCTCCACCGACGATCGACTCTTGTAACGCTCCACCTTGGCCGGATCCATGGGGATCTTCTCCTGCCCTCGGGGATTGGAGTCGATAACGACACCATGCCCAGATCATGGCATAACGTCCGGATGGGGTGGGCGTCATAGGCGGCATCCATTGCTGTGTAAAGCGGCCTCACCTTCCGGACTCCCCTCTTCAGGAGATACGGGGCCGCCTGGCTATCGTGGACCGAGGCCGAGGTCAGGACAGCCGAAAGGGGGATCTCTCCATTGGCCACCAGAAGATGGAGCTTGAATCCCTTCCAATATTCGGTCTTGCCCTGGCTGTTCTTCTTGCAGCCCCAGTCACAGTCTTTGGGGAGCGCCCGATCAATGGTGGACGGGGTGGACGGCTTCTGGTCGCAAAAGACTTCAAGCCGTGTTTTCTTCTTCTCCGGTCTTGGTGCTCCCTTTCGGGGACGTCCCCGCTTCCGGGGAGCGGAAGGGGAAGAGGCGGGGGCCGTTTTCTTTGCCGCCCTCTCTCGTCCTTCGATGGCCGTCGCATCCGGGGGCGAATCAATGATGATGGCTCCCGGATCCAGCACACGGGACTTGAGTGCCTCATGAATCCGTCCCGCCAGATTTGTCCGGGAGAATTCGTGGAACGCCCGGGAGAAGGTCGCATTCGAGGGAACCTTTCCCGGGAACCCCACGATCCGTCGGAGAACTTCGTCCGACTTCAGCGTTTCGATCAGCCGTTTCGTGGTGTCGAGATTCAGCTCCATCTTCGCGACGAAGGCCCGGGCCATCAGGGCCAGGTCGACGGGAGGGCGGCCCGTCGTAGCCCATTTCTGCCGAACAATGTCTTCGGGGCGGACAAACTCGAGGATCGTCGCCACCTTCCTGTGATGTTCCTGCATCGGCGGCAGGACGCGTTCCAGAAAGGGAAGAAGGCGCCCCGAAATCCGTCCCCAGATACCGCTGATTTTTTCTGTCATTCATCACTCCTTTGGTGAGAAAGATTGATGAATGCATTATACGAAGATGATTGGCTTATGTAAATAGTAAGTTACTTATTTTAAAAGAAAATTAACACAATCCTTCTCGGTGGAGTTTTAAAAAGGCTATGTTACCAAGCCTTGTTGAAGTTCATGGCGACCAGATGATAAAGTCAACCACAGAGCGGAGTTGAGATGCTCTCCAAATGTCTCGATCATGCGACGCCAGCCCAGGTAGTGGTCCAGA
>JAJYPO010000222.1 GCA_021795275.1 Nitrospirota bacterium
CCCCCTCAAAGAGGATGTCCGATTCGGCTTTGACAAGGCCATCCTGACCTCCGAAGACCGGTCCGTCCTCAAGAAGGATGCCGCCATCCTTAAAGCCCATTCAGGGGTTAAGGTTGTCATTGCCGGCCACGCAGACGAGCGCGGAACCGATGCCTACAACATCGTTCTCGGACAGAAGCGTGCCAAGGCCGCGAGGATCTATCTCGTCCGTCTCGGAGTCTCTCCCAAGCGGATCCGTATCGTGTCCTACGGCAAGCGGGAGATTCCTGACTACTCCATCTGTTCAGACCACAACGAGTCCTGCTGGTCGAAGAACCGCGTAGCCCATTTCATGAAGATCACCATGTAATCTGAACGCAAGGATTTCTTTCCCCCTTGAGAAAGACGGGAGCCCGAAAGGGCCCCGTCTTTTTTTGTCTCTTTACTTTGATCATGCTATATTTCAAGATATTTTCAGTGAACAGAACTGAACAGGAAAAAAGAGTGACAAGGAGCCCGTAATGACCTTTTTTCAAAAGGCGAAACGAATACGGACCGGTTTTTCAAGAGGAGGATCCTGGATCGTTCTACTGGGAACGATTCTTTCCGCAACGGCAGGATGCGCCACCAGGCCACCCGCCGCTTCCATGGCCCCTGGACCGACTCCCGACCATGGCTTTCCGGGAGTTTCCGTTTCTGAAGGTTCCTCCCAGTGGCCACGAACGAGGCTCCCAGAGGAAGAACCCAGCCACCGCATTTATACCGAAGCCCCCCCGCCCACACAGTCTCCTGGTACCCCGGCGGAGACTTCCGAGAAAAAAAAGGGCAAGACACCCACTCAGAGAACGGTCTACTTTTCATTCAATAGCGCCCGGTTGTCATTTTGGGACGAAGTGGTACTGGATACCATTGCGAAAGGGCTAAAGGGGTCGCAATATCGGGAAATTCGTCTCCATGGTTCAACCGATCCTCTGGGTTCGGAAGCCTACAACAAAAAGCTGGGGCTCAGGAGAAGTCTGGCCGTCAAGCGCTACCTCGTCTCCCGAGGACTTCCACCGAAGAAACTCCGAGCCCTTTCCTGGGGAGACAGCAAATCCAGACTCTTTTCCGCCTGTCGCCGGAAAAGTCCCCTTTGCCACTCCCAAAGCCGATCTGTCCGGATCGACATCAGGGAGGCGTCAGCCCCCTCTTCGCCTTGATCCAGCGAATCAGGACATAGGCCGCCGGAAAGGAGAGCGTGAAGGCACCCAGAGCGAAAACAGCCGATCCAACGGCGAAAGGGTAGAGGACACCGCGAACCTGGGCGAGAATGGCATCTTTCGGCATATGGGAAAGAGCCCTGATATTGGGAACCCATACCTTCGTATCGAGAATCATGGCTCCGACCTTGATCTCCGCAAGATAGGCCGGCAGAAAGACGGGGACAAAAGTCCATGGATTGTTTGTCCAGGACCCCAGGAGGCCGATCGGAAGGGATAGGCGGAAGAGGTAGGCCAGGGAAGCCACCAGAATGCTATGGAATCCGAAGGGCGGCAGGAAGGCGGAGGCAAACCCCGTGGCGAATGAAAGAGCGTCGCGCAAAGGATCGTTCGACCCGAGAAAGAGTTGGAGAACCTTTTCCTTCCATCCCTCCCTTCCGGGCTGTTCCCCCGTCCCGGGCTTTTGACTTTTTTCAGGAGACGGTGTGGTCAAAACCTCTTCCCTTGATTGATTTTAATGTGTCGATGAAATAGACGGAAGCCGGACCATCCCCCTTTACAGCCCGCCCCACATAGTGGATTTCCTCTCCCGAACCCGTCAGAAGGTCGGACCGGACCCATCGGAGGAAGGACTCTTCCTGCCTGCCCCTGACACCGAGGACGATATCGTAATCTTCCCCACCCGTCCAGACCAGAGTACCGGCATCCTCTCCAAGAAGGGCGGACCAGGTCCGGACTTCCTCCGAGACAGGAAGAGCTTCGACCCGAATGGATAACCCGGAGGCCTGGGAAAGCTCCGAAAGCGAGCGTTCCAGCCCGTCAGAGCTGTCGATGGTGGCGGAGACTTCCGGCCTGAGGGCAAGGGCCTGTCCGGCTGACAGAAGCGCTCTTGGACGACGGAAGGCCCGTCGAGCGGGCTCAAGAAGCTCGGCTCCCAGTCCTCGCAAGAGAGACAGATACCCTGCCCTGGCCCTTCCGGGACGCCCCAGAAGATAGATGGCGTCCCCCTCCGACAGAGACGCTCTCGCGGGGAAAATCCCTACGGGAATGGTGCCAAGGAGGGTCAGGACGAAGTTCCAGCGACCGGAGTCACGGGACAGGTCTCCCCCCACCAGCGAACAGCCGTATTCACGGCAGGCCTCGGCGATCCCGCGGTACACCCCCCGCAATACCTCCGGATCGTAATTCTGCGGAAGTCCAACCGCTGCCACCCCTGACCAGGGAACCCCCCCTTTCGATGCGATGTCACTCACATTGACCGCTACGAGACGGTAGCCCAGCGACTCCGGATCGGTCCAGTCCCATCGAAAATGGACATTCTCCCGCTGGCTATCGGTCGTCACGAGGAGATTGCGATCCGGAGGAGCGGAGAGGAGCGCGGCATCGTCTCCGATGCCGGCCAGGACGCCGGGTGACGGAAGTCCGGAAAGGATTTGTGAGAGCTCCCTGATGAGATCAGCTTCCATCGTGCCCCTTGATCACGCTTCCGGATGTTCGAGGAGGTCGAGCAGAAATTTCCGGAATTCTGGTCCAAGCTCGGGGTTCTTGAGTCCGAATCGAACGGTAGCTCTCAAAAATCCGCCCTTGTCTCCCGTATCGTATCTCCGCCCCTCAATCTTGACGGCATATACGGGGCGATGAGCAGCAAGCGTGACCAGAGCGTCGGTCAGCTGAATCTCCCCCCCCACTCCCGGAGTCTGATTTTCAAGAATCGAAAAGATGTCCGGCGTCAGCACATATCGCCCGATCACCGCCCAACGGCTCGGGGCCTCCTCCATCCGGGGCTTTTCCACAAGGGATTCCACGCGAAAGAGCCCGTCCCGAATCTCTTGTCCACGAATGATCCCATAATGTGAGACTTCGGCGGGGGGCACCTCCTGAACGCCGATCACGGGAGCATCGAATTCCCGGGCCACATCGAGAAGCTGGGCCAGGGCGGGCTCTTTGGCATCGATCACTTCGTCTGCCAAGGCCACGGCGAAGGGCTCATCACCGACGAGATTTCTGGCACAAAGAACGGCGTGTCCAAGGCCCAGGGACTCCTTCTGCCGGGTATAGACGACCTCCGCCATGAAGGAGATCCGCCGAACATCCGCCAGCAGTTTCAACTTTCCCTTTTCGCGCAGGACATCCTCAAGCTCGTAGGAGATGTCGAAATGGTCTTCGATCGCCCGTTTTCCCCGGCCGGTGACCATGATGATCTGCCCGACTCCCGAAGCCACTGCCTCCTCGACCGTATATTGGACAACCGGTTTGTC
>JAJYPO010000042.1 GCA_021795275.1 Nitrospirota bacterium
GACAACCCGGCGCTATCGCCAGGCCACGCGATTTATCAGGAATGTCGTGGGAGAAGGGAAGTCGGTCCTTTTCATCGCCACCAAGAAACAGGCCCAATCGATCATCGAGGAGGAGGCGGAACGTTGTGGAATGTTCCATGTCACCCATCGTTGGCTGGGCGGCATGCTGACAAATCACCAGACGATCCGAAAATCCGTCGAGCGTCTGAAGAAAATCGAAGCGATGAAGGAAAGTGACCAGTGGGCCCGTCTGCCCAAAAAGGAAGTGGCCCAGATCGAAAAGGAGGAGTCCAAGCTGCGATCGACCCTGTCGGGAATTCGCGGAATGGGACAGCTTCCCGGGGCCATATTTGTGGTGGATCCCAAAAAAGAGCATATCGCCATTCACGAGGCCAACCGTCTCGGGATTCCGGTGGTGGCCATGGTGGATACGAACTGCGACCCGGACCTGATCGATTTTCCGATTCCGGCCAACGATGATGCAATCCGCTCCATCCGGCTCATGGCTGAGGGCATAGCCGAGGCCGTGATCGAGGGTGGGTTGTCCCGCCGCTCATCCGGCAAGGCGGCTCCTGAATCTCCGGCGGTCGCCTCCGAGCTTGAGCAGGCCTTCTCGGCCGGAGAATCCGGAGAGAAATAGGGGGATGAAGGGAGAGGAAGACCCTCTCCCTTTTCCACAGCCGGTCATGCCTCGTAAAGCCCAGTGAAGAACGCCAGACGGATAGAGACGGAGGAAGGAAACAAGATGGAGATTGCTGCAAATGTGGTCAAGGAACTTCGGGAAAAAACCCAGGCGGGGTTCATGGACTGCCGGAAGGCCCTCGTCGAAGCCAACGGGGATCCCGAAAAGGCCTATGAAATCCTGAAGAAGAGCGGAGCTCTCAAGGCCAGCAAGAAAGCCGACCGGGAAACGGCCGAAGGAATCGTCGGATCCTACATCCACGCCGGAAGCAAGATCGGAGTTCTTGTCGAGGTCAACTGCGAAACGGATTTCGTGGCCCGTACCGACAATTTCAAGGAACTTGTCCGGAACCTGGCCATGCACATTGCCGCTGCCGCCCCCACCTATGTAGACAGGACTGGCATTCAGGAAGAGGAGATCAACCGTCTTCGCGCGGGATTCCTGGCCGAAGTGCAGGACAAGCCCGAAAAGGTCCGAGGCAATATCCTGGAAGGCAAGCTGGAAAAATTTTTTCAGGAATCCTGCCTGCTGGACCAGCCTTATGTCAAGGATCCGGGCGTGGTCGTGCGTGACCTGATTGCCGGAGAAATTGCGAAAATGGGCGAGAATATCTCTGTCAGGCGCTTTGCACGGTTTCAGATCGGAGAAGGGAAGGGCTGATGCCCGGTTATAAAAGGGTTCTCCTGAAGCTTTCCGGGGAGGCACTGATGGGGGATCTGTCCTTCGGGATCGATCCTGCTGTCCTGGACCGGATTGCCGTGGAGATCCAGGCCGTCGTTGCCCAAAGTGTGGAGATTGGAGTCGTGATCGGCGGAGGGAACTTTTTCCGCGGACTCTCAGGGATCAGCCAGGGGATCGATCGGGCGTCGGCGGATTACATGGGGATGCTTTCAACCATTCTCAATGCCCTGGCCCTCCAGTCGGTCCTCGAAAAAAAGGGTGTTTCGACAAGGGTTCTGACGGCTCTGGAGATGCGGGCCCTCGCCGAACCCTACATTCGCCGGCGCGCCATGCGCCACCTCGAAAAGGGCCGGGTGATCATCTTTGCCGGGGGAACCGGAAATCCCTATTTCACCACCGATACGGCCGCTGCCCTCCGGGCGATGGAAATCGGGGCCGAAGTGGTACTCAAGGCCACGAAGGTGGACGGTATCTACAGTGATGACCCCCGGAAGAACCTGAAGGCCGAACGTTTCGTGGAGCTCAGCTATATCGATGTCCTTGAGAAAAAACTCAAGGTGATGGACTCCACTGCCGTATCACTGTGCATGGACAACAATCTTCCAATCATTGTCTTCGATCTTAACGGGCCCAACAATATCGTCCGGGTCGTCCGGGGTGAACCGATCGGGACCCTCGTCCGGTAGAATATCCGGTGTCGCGGAACGGGAGGCTTAAATGGATGCGGAACTTAAGGGATTTTCAGAAAAAATGGATCATGCGGTGGACCATTTCCGCAAGGAGATCCAGACCCTGAGAACAGGGCGGCCATCCCTGACCCTCATCGAACATATCCGGGTGGACTATTACGGGAATCAGGTCTCCCTCGACAAGGTGGCGGCCCTGAACATCGTCGACAACCGGATGATTACCATCACCCCCTGGGAGACAAAGCTCATCGGGGACATCGAAAAGGCAATCATGGCCGCCAATCTGGGCCTGAATCCGCAGAATGACGGCAAGGCTGTCAGGATTGTCGTTCCCCCGATGACAGAGGAACGTCGCAAGGAGATGGTCAAGCTTCTGAAGAAAATGGCCGAGGAGGCGAAGGTGTCCTTGCGAAACATCCGGCGGGATGCGAACGAGGATATCAAGAAGAAGCACAAGGAAGGCTTGATCCAGGAGGATCGGGTGAAGCGCCTTCAGGATGAAGTCCAGAAGCTTGTCGACGGAGCGGGGGCCAAGGTCGACGAACATTCCCGGAAGAAGGAGCAGGAGATCCTGACGACCTGACCCCATGAAACCTCGGGACCCCACGCCGCAATCCATCCCGGATCCGGAGTGTCCGGAGGGCCGGACCCGTGTGACCGTTGATCTGGACCAGTTTCTCCGGAACGTCCGGAAGGTGATCCATCGACTCGGAAAGAACGAGGGACTCCTTCCGGTCATCAAGGCCAACGCCTATGGTCACGGACTCCTTCCTGTCATGACCGCCCTGTCCTCAATCGGCATTGACCGCGTGGCGCTCATGGGGGCGGATGAAGCCCTCTCTCTCAGGCGAGGAGGGTATTCCGGGACGATCATCCTCCTCGGTGGGTTTTCCGGGAAGGAACTGACACTCTGTTTTCGGGAAAACCTCACCCCGGTCCTTCATCATCGGGATCAAATCAGTCTTCTTGAAGCCTTTTCTCCGGTCAGGGAGCCCCTCGACCTCCACCTCAAGATCGACTCCGGGATGGGGCGGCTTGGCTTTCTCCCTTCCGAGATCCCTGATGTCCTTGACCGGATGCTCCGGATTCCCCAAGGAAGAATAACGGGGATCATGACCCATTTTCCCCTTTCCGAGGACCGGAAGGACACGGAAGACTGTCTCGAAATCTTTCGGGAGTGTGTTCTTTCAATCCTTTCCCATCCGGCGCTCTCTGAGCTGTCGGTCATTCACATGGCCAACAGCGGAGGCGTCATGCAGGGACTTGTCTCCTTCCCGACCCCAGAGCCTTCGGGAAAGAATCTCACATTCTGGGCCAGACCCGGACTGATGCTCTATGGCCATCTTCCCATCGGCGATCTCCATGGGTGGGATGAGATATCCCCAGTCCTTACCGTAGAAGCCCGGCTGCTGTCCCTTCGGAATCTTCCGAAAGGCCATTCCGTCTCCTACGGGAGAACGGAAGTCCTGTCCCGAAACAGCCGGGTGGGGATCCTTGGCATGGGATATGCCGATGGTCTGCCGCGGGCCCTCTCCGGGCGCGGCTGGGGCATGATCGACGGCCGGAAGGTCCCATTTGCCGGACGGGTCTGCATGGACATGGTCGCCGTTGACCTGACGGATCTTCCCCGGCCCGTGGAGATCGGGGAATGGGTCAGAATCATCGATCCCAAGGAACCCGAATCCATGACCGTAGATCAGATTGCCCGGTGGACGGGGACCATTCCCTACGAGGTGCTCTGCCTTCTCGGCCACCGGTCGGACAGGAGGTTTGTCGGCGATGCTTCACGGGTTCTCCAGAATGATTTCTGACCTGGCCCGCCGGATCCTGGAGGCGGCGGGGGCTCTCTTCATCATGGGTTTGCGAGGGCTTCTCGGGCTCTTCCGGCCGGCCTTCCTGTTTCGGAACTTTCTTGAGCAGCTTTTGAAGATCGGGGCGGATTCGACGGCCGTTGTCGGAGTCACAGCTTTTTTTACCGGGATGGTGCTTGCCCTCCAGGCCTGGATCGGATTCCGGAACTTCAAAGCCGAAAGTCTTGTGGGAGCCGTGGTGACCTTGTCGATGACCCGGGAACTCGGACCCGTCATCACAAGCCTCATGGTGACCGGGCGGTCCGGCTCGGCGATGGCTGCAGAGCTTGGAAGCATGCGGGTGAGCGAGCAGATCGACGCCCTGGAAAGTCTTGCCGTAAACCCGGTGGACTACCTAGTCACGCCGCGTTTCTATGCCTCCCTTGTGGCACTTCCCCTTCTGACGGCTCTGGCCGATCTCATCGGGATCGGGGGAGGGTACTTCGTCTCCGTCAAGCTCCTGGGCCTTTCTCCCCATCTCTATTTTCAGGAGATCCGACATTACGTCGAACTCCACGATTTTCTGTCGGGGATCGTGAAATCAGTCTTCTTCGGGGGAATTCTTTCCATTTGGGCCTGCCGGACGGGATTTGTGGCCTCCGGAGGTGCGGCGGGAGTGGGGCGGGCCGTGACGCGTGCTGTGGTCAGTGCCTCGATGAGCATTCTGGTCATCGACTATTTCCTGACGGCATGGCTTTTCTGATGTTCTCCCCGCCGGCGATCACCATATCGAACCTCACAAAATCCTTCGGAAACCAGGAGGTCCTCCGGAATGTCTCCTTTGAGGTTCCCCGGGGGCAGACTTATTGTATTATCGGTGGATCCGGCCAGGGAAAGTCGGTCCTTCTGAAACATGTCATGCGTCTTCTGGTTCCCGACTCCGGGGATATCCGGATTGACGGAGAGTCCATTGTCGGCCTTTCGGGGGCCTCCCTAGACGATATTCGGAAAAAGATGGGGATGGTCTTCCAGGAATCGGCGCTCTTCGACTCCATGACGTGCCTTGAAAACGTCGCCTTTGGGCTGACCATGCACCGGAGAGATCTGTCAGCTGTGGAAATCGAGCGGATTGCCCGTGAAAAGATCCGGCTTGTCGGACTGAACCGGGTGGAAAAAAAATATCCCTCCGAAATTTCGGGAGGAATGAAAAAAAGGGTCGGGATTGCCAGGGCCATCGCCCTGGAGCCCGAGATCCTTCTTTACGACGAGCCAACAACAGGACTAGATCCCGTTCTGGCAACCTCGATCGATGAGCTGATCCTCAAGATGAAGGCGGAGCTTCATGTGACAAGTCTCGTCATCACTCATGACATGAACAGCGCATTTCGGATCGCGGACAGGATCCTGTTCCTCTACCAGGGGAAAATTCATTTTTCAGGCACTCCCCTGGAGGTCCGCGAGACGCCGGATCCCGTCCTCGGACAATTCGTGCGGGGAGAAACATCGGGTCCGATCCCTGTTATTGCCGAGGAGACAGGTCCGTGATGAGGAAAGGGCCAGGCCGATATTCTCCCCTTTTATTTGAAGGAGACCTTCATTGAAAGTGTCTGCCGAAACGCGGCTCGGTTTTTTTGTGCTGGTCGCGCTGGGAGTGATCGCCTTCCTGTCCCTCCGTCTTGGCCATCACAAGTTGAAGCCGGACCATTCCTTTGCCTTTTACGCCAAATTTTCTTCTGTGGACGGCCTCGAAAAGGGAACCGACGTGGAAGTGGCGGGCGTCAAGGTGGGGGAGGTCGATGCCATCACATTGGGCTCCGACGGCATGGCCCGGGTCCGGATGCTGGTCACCAAGAAGGTGGTCATACCCGCCGATGCCCGGGCCGTCATCTTTTCCAACGGATTTCTGGGAAAGATGTATGTGGAAATCGAACCCGGGCCATCGGGAGTCAGACCGCGACTTGATCCTGGCAGGGACCGGGAGCCCCCCGGACTTCTGCGGCGGATCTTTGGCGGGATCGACTTCCCGGCCCCGGCCTGGGCCGACACGGGATCCGCCCCCTCCCCCGCTCCTTCCGCTCCGCCCTCTTCTCCCTCCTCACAACCGAAACCGGCCCCTTCCCCTGTCGGCTCAGCTCCATCCCAGGCCGGGCCTCCGGATCCTTCTCCCGGCGAACTGGCACCGGGTGCGATTCTCGCCTCACCGGGGAACACCGTCAGCGTCAACAGGCTCGTGAAAAAACTCAACAAGATCGCAGACGATATCCAGGCCGTCTCGAAATCGCTCAAGGGGTCGATCGGGACAACCCAGGGAAAGGAGCAGCTTCGCCGGACGCTCAAGCATCTGGACGAGCTCACCACCAATCTTCGGGATTTTACTGTGAGCCTCAAGAAAAAGTCCCCGGATATCCTCAACAAGGTCGATTCCATCGCCAACAAGATCGACAACGGGGTCGGAACCATCGGTTCCCTGGTCAACAAGAACGATGTCTACGACAATGCCAACCAGTCTCTGGCCCATCTGAACAGCATCCTGAAGAAAATCGACGAAGGACAGGGAACGATCGGAAAGCTGGTCAACAATCCGGATGTCTACGACAACCTGTCGAAAACGCTCAAAAAACTTTCAGGGGTCACCAACAAGGCCGACCGGATGGAACTTAACGTCTGGATGCGGGGGTTCTACATGCCCCGGGCCGGGACCGCCGAAGGTTTTTTCACCCTCGACCTCTATCCCAGGTCGGACAAGTTTTACCGAATCCAGGTGGTGAGCACGACCAATCCTTACTACACGCAGACAACGCCCTATACCCAGATCAACGGAAATTATGTGGCCGGGCCAACCCAGATCACGGGGACGACCCAGGGAATCAAGTTCAGCGTGGAGTTCGGGGAAAAGTTCGGCGACTTCGATGTGAGGGCGGGACTCATCCAGAACAGCTTCGGCGTCGGGGCCGACTACCAGATTTTCAAGAACCTCTTCCTGACCTTTACCATGTACAATATCGGAACCTATGATCCGATGACCCCCAA
Organism: Nitrospirota bacterium; assembly: GCA_021795275.1. Next base: position 6,873 of record JAJYPO010000042.1, read on the forward strand.
TCCCTATTCCCGGATATTCCTGACCTATACAATCTTCAACCACATCTGGCTCAATGCGGGGTATTACAACGTCTTCAATGCCAGTGTGGCCTCTCCATTAGTCGGGGGAGGACTCATCCTCAATGACGAAACCCTGAAGTATCTGATTGCCGGCCATCTTCCCTGAGCCGGATTTTTAGAATCCCGGATTTGACGAAAGGGCGCCGGATCAGTATTCTGGAAGGACAGGAAAAGAAACCCGATTGGACCATGACAGGATAGTCCCCTCAATGATGCCGGCTTTTGCCAAGGAGATGGGGGGATGTTGTCTTCGTGCTTACCCAAGGATAGTTGATGACAGAACGATATAGTCCTGAAGAGCAGCAGGCTCTTGAAATAGAGGGGGCTTCCGGGGTGGATGAAGCCGGCCAGTCCAAGGGATCCTCCGGATCCTCCTTTCTCCATGGGGCCCGTGACCATATTTTGATTCGCTTCCTCTCCTCCCTTGTCCTGGCCATCTTCCTCTTTCTGACCCTGGCCGTTCTGACCATCTTCGGGACCTTCATCGAGCAGGGACGAGATCCCGCCTTCTACCTGGCTTCCTATGGGCCCAAATGGGGACCCTGGATCCTGAATCTCAAAATCGACAACATCTACCACAGCTGGTACTACACGAGCCTCCTGTCACTCCTTTGTGTCAACGCCCTCACCTGTGTTTACCGGCGATTCCCGGTGACCATCCGCTCCCTGTTCCGGGAACGCGTGAGTGTCAGTCGGGACTTTCTGAAAAGACAGAAAGAATACAGGGAAATCGAGATTGCCCGCTCTCCTGTTCCGCCGTCCTCCGTTTCCTCCCTGGTGACGGAGACCCTCAAGGCACGCCATTACAGGGTCCAGACATCAGGCGACGGCAAGGAAACCGCCATCTTTGCCCACAAGGGTGTCCTGGGGCGCATCGGATCCCACGTCGCGCATCTTTCGGTGATCGTGATCCTGGCCGGCGGCCTTCTGGGGAGCCTGACGGGGTTTCGCCTTTTCGGAACCTTCTATGTCAACACGACCACCTTCATCCCCCAGGGGGGATGGGATCTCCGGGTCAACAAGTTCTGGATCACCCACTACAAGAACGGGATGGTCAAGTCCTATTTCAGCGATGTGGATATCCTGAAAGACGGGAAGATCATGAAGCACAAGGTCATCCAGGTCAACCATCCCCTGGAGTACAAGGGCCTTCGCTTTTACCAGGCGAGCTTCGGAGAGGCCCCCGACCGACTGGAGAAGGCCGACATCCTTGTGGTGGACAAGGAGAAAAAACAGTTCCTCGGACGATTTTCGCTCGCATGGGACAAACCGGTTCCGATTCCTAAGACTCCCTACACCCTGAAGGTGGTCCGCTACGTGTCGGATTTTGCCTTTGATCCCAAGACGGGGTCGGTCTTTACCCAATCGGAAAAGCCGAAGAACCCGGCCGTCCAGATCGAGGTCTACCAGGACGGAAAACTTTTGGGGAGCCCCTGGCTTTTTTACAAGTTCCCCCAGGTCCAGGTCTTGAAAAGTGTCCCGGAATTCTTTATTTTCGGAGGATATCACGCGCCATTCTATACGGGTCTTGAGCTTGCCAAGGATCCCGGGGTTCCTGTCGTGTGGACCGGATCCTTCCTTCTGGTCGGAGGCCTTTTCCTTTCCTCCTTCATCTTTCACCGGAAAATATGGCTTCGGGTCCGGCCGCACGGGGAGGGACTATCCGTAGCCGTCGGAGGATTCGGCCACAAGGACAAGATAGGATTTGAACGTGAGTTCGAGGCGATCGTCGCTGATCTGAAGACGGCCCTGTCGCCTCCTGACCGTCCCGCCACGGAGCCTGTCTCCGGGGCGATGGCGCAAAGGCCCTCCCTTTCGAACGGATGAGGAGGGGTTGGCCGATTCAAGGTGAAACGTGAAAGCGACTCTCCTGAGATCTGGTTTTCCGGAGATGTTATATGGCGAACACTGAGCAAGGAGACTGGTGATGTCCCTCATTAATTCTGTCGGATCTTCCTTTATACTTTACAACACCGTTATTGTCCTGTACCTTGCCGGAACCGTGGCCTACTTCCTCTTCCTGATCTCGCACCGGAAAGAAGTGGGAAAGATTGCCTCGACGGTGACCTTCTCGGGCTGGATCGTCAATACCGCCGCCCTGGTGGGCCGGGGTTTTGCCGATCACCATGCCCCATGGTCCAATCTCTATGAAACCCTCTTCCTTTTCTCCTGGGCCTCTGTTTTGGGATACATGGTCATGGAGTTCAAGTACAAGGTCAGGGTCGCCGGCGCCTTCGTCCTGACCCTGGTGATGTTTGCCGTTGGAGCCGCCCGCATGCTCCCCTACCGCTACCAGATGGTGGAACCTCTCAATCCGGCCCTCAACTCCTATTGGCTGAAAATCCATGTCTTCACGATGTTTCTCTCCTATGCGGCCTTTGGCATCTCGGCCGCCCTGGCCGGAATCTATCTGGCCAAGCGCCGGGCGGAAAAGAAGGGATCGGTGGGATGGATTCTCCAGGAGTTCCCCTCCGCGGAGGATCTTGACGATCTTACCTACAAGTCTGTGCTGGTCGGCTTTCCGCTCCTGACGCTGGGTGTGATCTTCGGAGCCATGTGGGCCTATGAGGCATGGGGCGGATACTGGTCCTGGGATCCCAAGGAAACCTGGTCCCTGATCACCTGGTTCGTCTATGCGGCCTATCTGCACGCCCGGATGACACGGGGACTTCGCGGGGCACCCAGTGCCTACTTTTCAATTCTCGGTTTTGTGGCGGTCATCTTTTTGTATTGGGGTGTGAGTTTCATCATCCCTGGCCTCCATGCCTACGCGGCCTGAGGAGGCGGGAGGAGCAGCATGAAAGGCGGAATGAAGGACAGGTGGCCCTATCTCGTGGCTGCTGCCGTTGTGATTCTTGTCGTCGGATATGTGGTCAAGACCGCAAACATCAACCCTGTCTCTGTCGGCATGGTGGCCCCCGACTTCACGCTCTCCACGGTGGACGGAAAGACCGTCCGGCTGTCGGATCTGCGGGGGAAGGTGGTCATGCTCAACTTCTGGGCCACGTGGTGCAAGCCATGTCGCCAGGAAATGCCCTCGATGGAAGAGATGTACCATGGTTTCAAGAACCTGGCCGGTGACCGTTTTGACCTGGTCGCGGTCAACGAAAACAACGTGTTCTATCAGGGGAAGATCCGTCCCTTTCTCCAGAAGTACGGGATCGATTTTCCCGTTCCCGTGGATCCCCTGGGCAAACTTGACCATCTGTACAAGATCACGGGTGTTCCCGAGACCTTCATCATTGACCAGAAGGGTGTGGTGGCCGAACACGTGATCGGACCTCGGGACTGGAGGATGAAGGACAGTCTTGTGACCGTGCACAGTCTTCTTGACCACGGACCCAAGTCTCCCTCGGCCTATCTCGCGGCCAAGAAGGACGCTGCATCAGGGTATTGAAGGGTTTCCCGTTGTCTTTTGTGGCAGGAACCGGGGGAAATGTCGTAAGGATCCTTGCGCGGACTTTTGCCCTGGCCTTTCTCGGAATGATCTTATTCTGTCAAAAGGGGGCTTTTGCCTCGTCCCCGCCGCCGCCCGGAAACCTGGGAGCGGACCTTTCGCATCCTCCGGTGATGCCATCGCTGGAACTTTTGGATCTTTCGGGAAGGACGGTCCGGACCTCGTCACTTTCAGGCCATCCGCTCCTGATCCTGAATTTCATGGCCCCCTGGTGCGATCCCTGTCTCAAGGAGATCCCATCCCTTGTCCGGCTTTCCCGAACGGAGGGCAAGACATTCGCCATCCGGGGGATCCTCGAAGGACCGACGGGCAAGAAAACCCTGAAGGAGTTTCTCCGGAAAACGAATATCCCGTTTCCCCTGTTAAGGGATCCCGCCTTGAGGTTTTCACGGGCCCTGGGGGTTCATGGCCTGCCGACAACCTTCATTGTCGACTCGCGGGGGCATGTCGTGAGCCGGGTTTCCGGGGCGGTCGACTGGGATGATCCCAGGGTCCGCAGTTACCTGAAAAGCTTCATTTCTTCAAAGGCAGGCTTCTGATGGCTCATCAGCCAATTTCCTGGACACTGGCCTTTCTGGCGGGGTTGGTTTCCTTTGTCTCCCCCTGTGTCCTTCCCATCGTTCCCTCCTATGTCTCCTATATTACGGGGCTTTCCTTCGAGGAACTGACGGGGCGCTCCCAGTCGTTGTCCCGTCAGGTCATCTTGCGGGAATCCCTTGTCCATGCCCTTGTCTTCAGCCTTGGTTTCTCGACCCTCTTTATCGGATTCGGCGCCTCGGCCTCCTTTCTGGGCGAAGTTCTTCTGACCTACCAGGACATTATCCGGAGACTGGGGGCGATCCTGATCATCCTCTTCGGACTTTTTATCGCGGGCTGGCTTCGGATTCCCTTTCTGAACCGGGAACTCCACCTCCCGTTCCGGGGGAAAAAGGCCACCCTCTCAGGCTCGTTTCTTGTCGGGATCGGCTTTGCGGCCGGATGGACTCCCTGCGTCGGACCGATCCTGGGAGCCATCCTGTTCTATGCCGGAACCCAGGGAACGGTCATGAAGGGGGTTGTTCTCCTCTCCTTTTATTCCTTGGGGCTGGCGATTCCTTTCATCCTGGCCTCCGTTCTCTTTAACCTCTTCCTGGGGAGCATGCGCTCCCTCCGGCAATGGATGCCCTGGATTACCCGCGTTTCGGGCAGCTTTCTGGTGGTCATGGGAGTTCTGATCTTCACGAATGCCTTCACCATCATCTCCGCCTTCCTTACCCAGCATCATATCGGCTGGACCCCCAACCTCTGAGCCGGCTCGGGCGATGAACGGACAAATCACCCCCTCCGGGCCCCCGGCCCTCCGCTCCCTCGATGTGGAGGTTCTTGTCGTCGGTTTGGGTCCTGCCGGCAGCACGGCCCTCCGGATTCTGGCTTCATCCGGAATCTCGGCCCTGGGAGTCGACCGGGCCGAATTCCCCCGCGAGAAACCCTGTGGTGGAGGCGTATCTGCCCGGACCCTTCCCTTGCTTCCAGAAAACTTCTTGGAGAGGCTCCCGCACCAGACGACGCAGGGAATTTCGCTGACATTGCGGGGAAAACGGGAGCAGCGACAGGATTTTGGCCGCCCCATTGCCTATCAGGTGCGCCGCGACCAGTTCGACATGGCTCTCCTTGAGCGGGCCCGGGAGACCGGGGCCCGGATCATGACCGGAATCCGGGATATCAGGCTCTCCCGCAAGGGAGAGCGATTTGTGGCCATGATCGGGGAGAAAACCGTTTTTGCCCGGGCCGTCATGGCGGCAGACGGGGCGACAAGCAAGGTTGTCAGGGACCTGGATCCGGCCCTGGTTTCAAAAATCAGGACAAATCCGCTTCTTCGTCCCTGGACCTCGGCCGAGGGATGGGCCTCTCTCAGGGATCCCCTCGATGCGCGCTTCGTCGCCATCGACCTTGGACTGGTCGACGGAGGGTATGCCTGGTCATTCCCGAAGAAGGACTCCCTCTGGGGCCTGGGTGTTGCAGGCTTCCTCAAGCCTCTCGTGGATCCCCGTTCCGTCTTCTCCCGTTACCTGGTCTCCAGGGAGGCTGAGATCGGTTCGGGAGGAGCCCTGACCTGGCCGCTTCCGAACTTTCGCTCAGTCAGCCATGGACGGATTCCAGGACTCTTTCTTGTTGGCGACGCGGGAGGCATTGTCGATCCCTTTCTTGGGGAAGGGATCTACTATGCGGTCCTGTCGGGGACAAAGGCGGCGGAATCCTATATCCGGAGCCGGAACGCCTTGCGCTCTGGTCCGGATCTTCCCGAACAGTCCGCGAGGGAGTATGTCCGCTGGCTCGAAAGGAATATCTGGCCAGACTTTCGCCAGGGATCCCGGCTGGCCAGGACAATCTACCGATTTCCGGGAGTCTTCTTTGCGCTGACGGGTCGCTATCCCAAGCTTCTCGAGCTTTACGCCTCGATTCTCACGGGGGATCACGACTACCGTTCCTTTTCCCGGGAAGTGATCCGCCGGGCCATGGGAAGGCTTCTTCCTAAGCGCCGCCCTGCCGATGGCCAGGTCCTGTGATTTCCCGGCATCCCCTTGTCGGCCGCCTTCTTGGAGGAGGCCGGACTCCGGGAAGAGGACAGGGTTCCGACGGAAAAATCCGGCTTGACCGGACCTGGACTTTTTATGGTCTGTACATCTTCTGGGCAGCAGGATTTTCGGGCGGGTCTCCCGCCAGGGGAATTTACGGCTCCGTCGCCCTTGGAATTTCGACGGTGTTTCTGGCCCTTCTGACGACTCTTCTTCATGAGCTGGGCCATCGGGCAATGGCCCGGATCCTCCGCGTTCCCTATGACGGGAGCCGTCTCTCCTTTTGGGGAGGCTTTCCTGAGCACCGGGTCGATTTCGGTCCTCCGGGACCCGGCGCCATGGCCGTCCGGGCAGCCGGGCCCGCCGTCAATCTCCTCCTTTGGCAGGTCACCCTGTCCGTTTTGGCCTTTGCCGGTGGGGACTGGACATTCTTCTTCCCCCAGCTTGCCTATCTCGTCCGGATCTTCGCCAATTTAAATCTCCTCATCGCCCTTCTCAACCTTTTTCCCGGGTTTCCGTTCGACATGGGTGTTCTGGTGGGTCTGATCTTCACCCAGGCCACCGGGAAGGATCGTCCGGGGGAGGGAAGCCTCCCGGAAAAGCTGGGATGGGCCGGAGGTTTCATTCTGTCCCTCGCCGGACTTTTTCTGGTCGCCAGGGGAATGCTGGTCTCAGGATTCGGGGGAATGATCCTTGGATATCTCGTCCTGAATCTTCTCATGGACTTCCGGGAGAGAAACCGGATCGCCAGGATCCTCGAAGAAGGAGGGATCGAACGGTGGCTTAAGCCGGTTCCCACCCTGGTCAGATCCGACATGTGGGTCCAGGAAGTGATCCTGGGTCCCTTCCTCCGGGATGGCAGGGGCCGGGTTCCTGTCGTGTCGGTGGAGGATGGAGACTATCTGGGGGAGATCTCCTGGGAACATCTCCGGACACGATCCTTCTCCCAGTGGGACGGGGTCCGGGTCTCGGATCTTTCCGGGATCGTCTCCGGGCCGGCGGTCGATTTAAAAGACAGCCCGAGCCGGGTTCTTGAGGCCCTTGGCCAGCGTCCCGAGGGAATTCCCGTCCTGAGGGACGGACGAGTGACGGGGTGGTTGACCCGGGAACCCCTGGTCCAGTCGGCCATTGTCGACTCCTATCTGGACGGGGTCTTGCTCCCTAGGCCAGGTCGGACGGATCGATCTGCCATTCCACCAGAATTTTCTTCCCGGGCCGGTAATGATGACGGATCAGGGAAAGACGTTCATGAACCTCCCGGACCGTCGGTGCCTTGATCAGGATCTGGGCCCGGTAGCGGTTTTTGAGGCGGGGCGGCAGGGCGGGGATCGGACCATAGATCCCGTTTCCGGGAGGATGGGATCCGAAGGGAGAAGGTTCGGAGAGAACCTCTCGGATGACGTCTTCAGAAGCCGATGAGAGGATGATCGAGGCAAGGCGGCAATAGGGGGGATATCCCAGAAGCTTCCTTTCTTCGAGCAGGCCTTCGTGGAATGATCGCGTATCATAGTTTTTGGCCCATCCGAATATCGGGTTTTCCGGCTCCCGCGTCACAAGCATCACCCGCCCCCCCGTCCGGTGCCGGCCAACTCGCCCCGCCAGCTGGATCCAGAGTCCGAAGGCGCGCTCGCTTGCGCGGTAGTCGGGAAAGGCCAGCATGCCGTCAGCCTCCAGCACCACGCCAAGGGTGACCCCGGGCAAGTCGTGACCCTTGGCCACCACCTGCGTCCCGATCAGAATCTCCCCCTCCCCCTCCCTGAATCTTCCGATTTTTTCCCAGGCATCCTCCTTCTGGTCCTGATCGAGCCGGAGGATGCGAGTCTCGGGAAAAAATGACCGGAGCTCCTCCTCGAGTCTCTGGGTGGCGATTCCCCGGAGATCCAGATTCCTGCCGCGGCAGGAAGGACAGAGGGACGGGACGGCATAGAGATCG
>JAJYPO010000223.1 GCA_021795275.1 Nitrospirota bacterium
CCTGGGGAGACTGAGGAAAAGGGGAGGGAGCTACCTGGCTCCTCTCCGCCTTTTGGCCCAGGAGGTCCATGAACGCTTCGAGTCGGACGGGATCCCGACCAGCCTTCATACCGGGGAGGAGCGGATCCATCGGGAGGAGTCGGTTCATGTCTCGGCCACGGTCGAGATGGGGTCGACCACCCGCGAAGACGGTTGCGTGGTGATTGACGAGATCCAGATGCTCTCGGACCGGGAAAGGGGCCATGCCTGGGTCCGGGCCCTCCTGGGCTCTCCGGTCGAGGAGGTGCTCCTGTGCGGGGCCCCCCATTCCGAAGGGGCGATCCGTCGTCTGGCGGACTATGCGGGGGTGCCGATCGAGATCCACCGGACTGTCCGGAAGACCCCCCTGACCCTTTCGCCGGATCCCATCCCTTTGGGGCAGGTCCCGGACGGGAGCATCGTGGTGGCCTTCAGCCGGATGGATGTGCTCGACCTGGCCCGGCTTTTTCGCGACCGGGGGCGTCCGGTGGCCACGATCTACGGGGCCATGCCTCCCGAACTTAGGCGGGCGGAATCGAAACGCTTCCGCTCGGGGGAGGCCACGGTCATGCTGGCCACCGATGCGGTGGGAATGGGGCTCAACATCCCGGCGGAATATGTGATCTTTTCCGCCGCCACCAAGTTCGACGGGCGGGAGGACCGCATGCTGACCCCGGACGAGGTCCTCCAGATCGGGGGCCGGGCCGGCCGGTTCGGTCTCCACCGGGAGGGGATCGTTGCCGGGATGGACCGCAAGACTCACGCCATCGTCCGGCGGCAGTTCGACGGCCTGCCGGAATCGCTCTCCGGCCCCTTTCCCTTCATGCCGGACTTCCCCATCGTTTTGTCCGCGGCCTCGGTCCTCGCCTCGGAAAATCTCGAGACAATCCTTTCCCGCCTCCATGCCTCGATCCTGACCGATGCCCACCTCCGGTCGGGAATCGGACCGGAGGTCCGGAAGCTGGCCGCGCGCATCGAGCAGGCCTGTCCGGGACTTCCCCTTGCCGAACGGTGGCTCCTTCTCTTTGCTCCCGTCAACCGCACCACGGAGTTCGACTTCTGGCGATGGGTGGCAACTGTCGGGGGGGCCGGACGCCCGGAAGGCATTCCGGTGGTGCGATGTCCCCAGGTGCGGGAGATCCATGGCCGAAAAGAGGGAGAGGAGACCCTGGCCCGTCTCTCCCTATACCGGTGGCTCTCCCTTCGTATTCCCCATCGCTTTCCGGAGTATGACGTCTCCCTGGGACGCTACCTTAGGGTTCTTGAGGAAACCCGGGTCATTCTCGAGCGGGAGGGGAGGGGCCGCCGCCGACGGAAGCACGGGGACCGGACCGCAGAATAGGGTCTTGCCTGGTCACATGACCCAGGAGCCGGAAAATCGGGAGGGGGAGTCTTCAGATCCTCTTTTTGTAGCGGCCCAGATGAAAGGGGAGACCTCCAAGGGTTTCCCTCCAGGACTCTTCTTCCAGGAAAAGGCTTTTGACGGAGAGATCGGTGGTGCGGTCCAGGTGGCATCCGGCGGCGAGGTGCTTCCAGAGGGGGGTTGCCAGTCTCTGGATGGCCGCCAGGGGGGGAGAGTCGGAGAGGACATGTTCCATGAGAAAGAGGGTCCCCTCTTTTTTGAGCGTCCGGCTGATCTCTCCCAAGCTTGCCGGAAGGTCGTCGACGGAGCAGAGGACGAGGGTGACGACGATGCTGTCGAATGATTCATCCGGAAAGGGAAGGGCGGTGGCCGATCCCAGGACGGGAGAGCCCTTTCTGAGCAGTCCCTTCCCCAGTCCCTTCTTTAGCATGGGGGCAGAGCGGTCGAGAAAGACCGTCCGCGTGCCGGAAAGTCCCAGGAAAGGAAGGTTGCTCCCGGTTCCGGCCCCGATGTCGAGGACCGTTCCCCGGACTCCTGAGAGAAGGCGCGACCGGAGGGGAGAAAGGGTCTCCTTTTCGGTGCGGGCCAGAAGCGGATCGTAGACGGCGGCAAAGAGACGGTCATACCACCCAGGAAGTGAATCTTTCATCTTCCCTCCCTTTCCATTATTCTCATTCTAAGGGTTTGTAAAAATATAATTGTAACGACTATGCAATTCTGATACACTCTCCTCCATGGAGAAGAATCTGATCGGAGAACGCTTCAACCTGATTGCGTGGAGCCTTGATGAACGGTTGCGCCGGATTATCTGTGCGGCCGAAGCCAAAGTTCTGGGCTATGGAGGCGTCACGACCGTCTCCCAAGCGACCGGGGTATCTCGACGAGCGATTCATGCCGGTCTGAAAGAGCTGGCGGAACGTCCTCCCGAAGAGGAGTCTTCTGACCGAAGGATTCGGCGTCCGGGAGGAGGACGGAAGAGGGTCACCGACTTGGATCCAACGCTCATGAGCGCTCTCGAATCGCTGGTCGAGCCGGTGACGCGGGGAGATCCTGAATCGCCCCTGCGATGGACGACCAAAAGCCTGCGACGACTGGCCGATGAGTTGAAGGCGATGGGACATGCTGTAAGCCATGCCTCTGTCGGAACGCTTCTTGGGGAATTGGGCTACAGCCTTCAGTCCAACGTCAAAACGCTGGAAGGAGGAGATCACCCGGATCGGAATGCCCAGTTCGAGTACATCAACGCTCAGGCCGAGGGGCGTCTGAAGCGGGGAGAGCCGGTCATTTCGGTGGATACCAAGAAAAAAGAACTTGTTGGTCTGTTCAAGAACAACGGACAGACATGGCGACCTCAGGGAGAGCCCGAAGAGGTCAAGGTTCACGACTTCATCGACAAGGAACTGGGGCGAGCAAATCCTTACGGAGTCTACGACCTGGCCCAGGATGAAGGATGGATTAGTGTCGGAACGGATCACGACACCTCGGCGTTTGCCGTCCAGACGATCCGGCGGTGGTGGCAGAGCGTGGGGATGGAATCCTACCCTCACGCCACCGAACTTCTGATTACTGCGGATGGCGGAGGAAGCAACGGATCCCGCGTACGACTCTGGAAAGTGGAGATTCAGAAACTGGCGGACGAGATCGGGATTCCCATCACGATATGTCATTTTCCTCCCGGAACGAGCAAGTGGAACAAAATCGAGCATCGCCTGTTTTCGTTTATCAGCATGAACTGGAAAGGACAACCGCTGGTCAGCCACGAAATCCTTCTGAATCTGATTGCCAACACCCGGACGAAAAGCGGACTCACAGTCAAAGCCGAGCTCGATCCGGGAACCTACCCCAAAGGCATCAAGATCTCTGATGAGGAACTGGCCTCTCTTCATCTGGTTCGGCACTCCTTCCATGGAGATTGGAATTATTCCCTTCATCCAAGAGATGAATGAATTGTTATCTTTATATTTTTACAAACCCTAACTGGGGAAGAGGGATCCCACTCCAACAAAATCAACTAAATTATCAAGCCGTTCTTG
>JAJYPO010000224.1 GCA_021795275.1 Nitrospirota bacterium
GGAGGACCCAGGGCCAAGAGGTCAAGCCATGGAATTGACCCAAAAAATGAAACCGTGATAAGATCGAAAGACCGATTTTCCCCAGATATGATCTTGAGACCCAGCATCACAGAGAGGAGTTTTCGTGACGACCTATAAAGTACTGCCTGGACCGGAAGGAATTCTGCCCCCCGCCGCCATTTCCATGGGAGTTCCTCCCCCCGAGCCGGGATGGGCCCTGATAGAAGGGACGCCCGCTTCCGAGGAGGAAGCCATCGAAACCGCCGCCCGGAAGCTCGCGACCGCCACGGTTCCGACCTTCTTTCCCGGTCCGCTCGTCCTCTGGCAGTGGTCCGAGAAGACTCGCAAGGTGGCCGACGCCGTCCTCCGGTGCGCCGAATCCAACAACATCCGCATCATTCCCATGGCCGACTACCGGCCCAAGTATCCCAAGATCGAGCCCGAGTTCGAAATCAATCCGAACCACCCGAACCTGACGATCTGGCACAACAAGATCGATGCCTGCCTCTTCGTGGGCGTCCACTGCCATTATGCGAACCTCTCCCTCAAGATCATCCGGGGGGGAACTTCCTGTTACACCATGGCCTTCTGTTCCTATTCGGGACACGAGGACGCCAACCTGACGATCCGCGACAACAGCGCCGAAAAGTTCGACAAGCTTTCCGCGGCCATCAAGAAGCTGAAAACCGACAGCCGGGCGCGATAGGTCCAACGGTCCGGCTTCGGAGTACCCGTAAGGACAGGTCGGGGCTGTACGAAACCTCCCCCGATCCGTTCATCGTTGAAAAGAAAAAGGCAGGGAAAACCCTGCCTTTTTCTTTTTTCCGGGTTTGTTCGCTCAATCCGGGGCAGCGGCTTTCCAGGAGACGGGTGGCGTCCATCCTCTGACCCAGTCGGGGACACTCTCCGGCGTGAGGGGGCGGGCGATGGCATATCCCTGTCCCCACCGGCATCCCATGTCGATCAGGGTTCGTCCGTCTTCTTCCGTCTCGACCCCTTCCGCCACGACGTCAATCCCCATCATCCGTCCTGCCGCCAGGAGGACGGCGACAATTGCGCGGTCCTTTTCACGGCTCCGGATCTTCCGGATGAAGCCCTGGTCGATCTTGATTTCGCCGACGGTCAATTTCTGGAGGGAGGTGAGAGACGCCTGTCCGGTCCCGAAGTCGTCGAGGCTGAGAAGAATCCCCCGTTCCTGGCAGGATTCGGACATTCTCTGGGCCAGGAGAAGATCCCGGAGTGTTTCCGTCTCGGTGATTTCGACCATCAGCCTTCCCCGGGCATTCCCGGCTGGAAGATGGAGGGAGAGAATCTCGTCGAGGTCTTCGTGGAAGCTTCCGGAGAGGAAATGGCGAGCCCCCACATTGACGCTGATTCGGAGATCCAGCCCCTCTGCGCGCCATTTTGCTTGCCAGGAGAGGGCCATGTCGAGAACGGTCCGGCCCAGCCGCGCGACAAGGGGTGTGGATTCGACGGTGTCGATGAAGGCTCCTGGAGGGAGTAGTCCCCGTTCGGGGTGGTTCCAGCGGACAAGGGCCTCGAGGCCCAGAACCCGGTCGTCTGTCAGGCGGACCTGAGGTTGGAAATGCAGAAGGAGCTCACCCCGGTCGAGCGCCCGTTCGAACTCGTTCCGGATTCGGTGCCTTTCTGCCAGGGATTCGGCCATGTGGTTCTCGAAGAGGGACCATCCGTCCTTGCCCCGATCCTTGACCCGGTAGAGCGCCAGGTCGGCGTGGGTCAGAAGGGTATCCGGCGTTCCGTCGTCGGGCGGGGAGAGGGTCAGTCCCAGACTTCCCGAGATCGAGACACGTTCGTTCCCGCCGTCTCCGAGGGAAAGGGGAACGTGGAGGGATTCCACGATGCGGGTAAAGAGATCCCGGAAATCCGAGTCGGAGAGTCCGTCCAGAAGAAGGCCGAATTCGTCGCCACCCAGGCGGGCGAGCGTGTCGGTCCTGCGAAGGACGCTTCCCAGTCGTTCCGCCACCCGGACCAGCAGGAGGTCTCCCCCCTGATGGCCCAGACGGTCGTTGACGGACTTGAATCCGTCCAGATCGAGAATGCCGACGGCAAACCTGTCCTTGGTCCGCATGGACCGGAGCCGGGCCGCCTCGATGCGTTCCTTGAAGATGCGGCGGTTCGGGAGATCTGTCAGGACGTCGTGGGATGCGAGATGAAGAATCCGGTCCTGATCCTTCACGTGTTCCGTGATGTCGGTAAAAATCCCCAGGTAGTGGCTGAGCTCTCCGTTCGATTCGAGGGCGTAAATCGAGAGCCACTCGCAATAGAGCTCCCCCGATTTTTTCCGGTCCCAGATTTCCCCTTCCCAATGCCCGTCCCGGGAGATCGCCTCCCACATCCTGTCGTAGAACTCCGGCGGCTGCCGTCCGGATTTCAGGAGGGCGGGGGTCTTTCCGAGAATTTCACCCCGGGTGTAGCCCGTGACCTGGGTGAAGGAGGGGTTCACGTCCACGATGGTCCGGGCCCGATCGGTGATGACGATTCCCTCCCGGGCCTTCTCGAAGAGAAGGCGATAGCGATCGACGATCTCCCGGCTCTCGGGATCTCCGACGGGAGCCTCCACTCTGACGAGAACATCTTCCCCTTTCGGGATCCGATGCCTTGAAAGTTTCTGGCGCGACCTGGAGACGGATCTCGACAGGAAAGGGGGGAGCGCTTGGTCGGCCAGGAAATCCGGCCCGAGAAAGGCCCGCCCGGAGGCATTGGACTCCAGAAGGGTTCCGTTTCCGTCCACTAAAAAGAGGGGGGAGGGGAGGGCTTCCAGAAGGGTCCGGAAGCGGTCTTCCCAGGCTCCGAGTCGACCCATGCTTTCCTGGATGCCGGCCACGAGGGAGAGGAGGCGCACGATGTCGGTGAGGTCCGGAGGGATGTCGGGCTCTCCATGGACACCCGACCGGGGAACGATCGCCAGGACGCCCGCGCACTGGTCCTTTCGCGAAACAGGAAAATAAAGAACGGGAGGGGTCAGATGGGGCTGGCCGGTCCGGGCGCACCGGAGCAGGGGGTCTTCGGGAAAGTTCGTCGTTTCGCCGGAGAGTGGCCGGATCTGGACGCGTTGTCCCCTGGAGTGCCGCGAAGTTGTCCGGAGGCGAAGCCCGTCCGGGTCGCAGCGGTAGAGGGCGACATGGGCCAGGATCTCCTCACGGACCAGGAGGTCGAGCATTTCCTGGGTCAGGTCCCTCCCGCCGGTTCCGTCGTCCAGAAGGCGGGAGACCGAATCGAGGAGGGCGCGCGTCAGGGTCTGGATTCCGGGATTGTCCAGTGTCATCTTGTCCCTTTCATTCAGTGTATTTCGGGAGTGGGGTGGCCGATGGCGAATCCCTGGGCGAAGGAGAGGCCGAGGGATCGGACGAGGGAGAGGATCTCGGGGGACTCGACGGATTCGGCAGATCG
>JAJYPO010000225.1 GCA_021795275.1 Nitrospirota bacterium
TTTGCAGGGATATTTCCTTGAGTTTCTCGATGACATCCTCGATCAGGTAATCGGGTGTGGAGGCACCGGCCGTCACTCCCACACGCTCGCGGCCCGAAAACCATTCTGACTGGACTTCGGAAGCCTGGTCCACGAGGTAGGAGGCCGTACAGAGCCCACCGGAAACCTCCTGGAGGCGCCGGGAATTGGCAGAGCTCATAGATCCGACTGTAATCATGACATCCATATTTCCCGCAATGGCCAAGGCCGAGGTCTGCCGCTTCTCGGTGGCGTCGCAGATCGTGTTGTGGACCTCAAGCTGGGGATAGCGCTTGACAAGGAGTTCCAGGATCTCGTCGAAATACTTGATCGATTGAGTCGTCTGTGACACGAGGGCCACCGGACCATTGGTCAGGGGCAGGCCCGCGATTTCTTCCTTGCGGTGAAAGATATGGATATGGTCCTCCGCATGGCCCTGGACTCCCATCACCTCGTCATGGCTCTTTTCTCCGAGAAGCAGGATCGTGTAGTTCTTGTCTGCCAGAGCCTTGACGATCCGGTGGATTTTTGAGACCAGAGGACAGGTGGTGTCAACGACATCGAGATTGCGCGACTTCGCCTCATCGATGACGCTCGGGGAGACGCCATGGGCACTGATGATCAGTGTTCCTCCCTGGACCTCGGAGACATCGTCCACCGAATGGACGCCGCGGTTTGCCAGGTCGTTGACCACATGGGTATTGTGAACGATTTCATGCAGGACAAAGATAGGGCCGGAAGACTCCTCTGCTGTCCGATGAGCCATCTTGATCGCCCTCTTAACTCCGACGCAGACGCCGGCATATTCCGTCAGAAATAT
Source organism: Nitrospirota bacterium (assembly GCA_021795275.1). The sequence continues at coordinate 839 of JAJYPO010000225.1, forward strand.
TTCCATTCACTCCTCCATATTTGTTTTCGCAGCAGGCACATCGAAGATACGTATATCGTTCAGGCCGGCACACCCTAAGGGATGGCTGACGCTCCAGAGAATCAGGCAATTCGTCCGAGGAGCCTTTCGGACAGGGAGGAGTCAAGATATCCGGAGGATGCAAAATAGCGGACCGCATCCCTGAATGCCTCCTCCACCGGTGTTACAGCAAGACCCAGTTCGCGAACGGCACGGCTACCATCATAATACATGAGTTTTTTTGCCATGCGAACCCCCTCGAGGGGAATCATGGGCTCCCGCCCCGTCAGACGTGAGACTCCCTCCGACAGAAAGGCAAGAGGAAGAACAACTCCCCGGGGAACGGTCACTGTCGGAGCGGGAATTCCCGTTACAGCCTCGAGGGACCGGAACACCTCGAAAAGAGTCATGTTCCGTCCTGCCAGAATATACTTCTCCCCCGCCTTGCCATGACGGGCGGCAAGAAGATGCCCCCTCGCCACATCCCTCACGTGGACGACATTAAGCCCAGTGTGAATGGAGGCCTTCATGCGGCCCTTGAGATAATCGAGGACGATTCGCCCCGTGGGGGTGGGCTTGATGTCCCGGGCCCCGATCGGCGCGGAAGGATTGACCACCACAAGAGACAGGCGGTCAGCATACGAGAGGGCCACCTGCTCGGCCTCGTACTTCGAAATTTTATACTCTCCAACAAGCGATTGTCTATCGACAGCCATGGATTCGTCGATGGGAATCCCGTCGGTCCGGGCGCCAAGGGCGGCGACGCTGCTGCAGTAAACCACCCGGGACACCCCTGCCTTAAGGGCCGCTTCCAGAATATTGCGGGTCCCCGTCACATTGGAGAAAAGGATCTGACCCCTTTTGGGAGACCAGAGGCGGTAGTCGGCCGCAACATGGTAGAGGGTCTCCACACCCTCCATGGCACGATCAAGGGAGGGCCGATCGAGAAGGTCTCCTTCCACCCATTGGACCATCGGGCTTTCGGGGGGAAGGTTGGCAGTCGAAGATTCCTTGCGGCGGAGACACCGAATTTTTTCTCCGGACTCCACCAGAAGAGCGGCGACCCAGGAGCCCACAAAGCCGGTGGCTCCGGTCACGAGGGAAAGGGGTTGCGAAAACGGAGCATTCATTCTTCAATCATGCCATGATCCTGAAAGATTTGTCCATCGGATTTTTCACTCATGCCCCCTCTCTTTCCGATCCCAAAGATTCCGAAAGGGAGACTCGCAAAGCCACCGGTTCCCCGAAAAAGTCTTCCCGTGTTGACAGTTCCCGGTTCGAATGGCAGGATGTCCTGCAACACATTGCCGGAATATGAGGCTTCACTATTCCGGCAGGACACAACGAAATTCTGAGGATGTGCCTCCCATCGAACCGGTCACCGACAACGTCCGCCAGACCCTGCGTGCCCTCCGTCCAGGAAGGGTCCCGCTCTCCGCCCTTGCGGGAATGATCATCCTTCTGCTTTCTTCCTGCCAGAGCGCCCCTGTTCCCCTTTCAGACCAGTCCGTTCTGGACAGGACCGGACTCCGACTTCCCGACACCTATCCCCCCGGGTCCCCGGAGCATCCGCGAATGGTCCGGATCCTCCAGTCAATGGGTTTTTCCTGGAACAATTCCCGGTTCACGATCGGCCACCACCTTTTCAGGGAAAACGAGGTGGCCTGGTTCGACAGGACTGGCATTCTCCACGTCACCCGCTATACCGGACTCTTCAGGGAAACCGGGTACAAGATCCGGCGTTATGTCCCGTCTTCCTCCGGAGATCTCGAACACCGGGGAAGTCACGTCCGAGGCAGCCTTCTTCTCTGCCTTTTCGACCGGCCGGCCAGCGCCCTGGACTGGCACAAGCAGGTCAGTTCGGTCGATCTCCTGGCAGAGCTGTCGATCGGCGCTCCCATCGATCTTCTTGTGACCCCGGTCTCACTTCCTCTCTGTCTGTTTTCCGACCGCCAGCCGGAAGCATTTATCCGCGCCGTGGAAGAGCCGGACGACAAGACAGTCCAAAAGGCCCGGGACCAGTACAGAAGAATGGCTCAAAAGGGAAATCCGATTCCGACGTATGTCACGGCCCCCGCCTCTGTCGAATAACCGATGTCGAGACGACCGACAACATTGGGTTTGACCAGAGCACGAAACCCGACTCCCGGATTGACGGCATAGTTTCCCCATTGGGTCACCTGGGTGACATCCCGAAAAACCTCACCGATCCCAAGAAAAGGGGCAACCTGCCACTCCGATTCCACGTTGAAAAGGTTCATGTCGAATGCCGCGATCCGTTCCTCGATATTGAACAAAGAGGCATCAAAATCATAGTAGCGTCCGGTTCCGAATCCCTCCAGCGTGTAGGCTCCTCCTAGCATGCTCATGGCAAAGAAGGGAATATTGGGGCCATTCATCAGATTGATCATGGCCCGGATGGTCAGGACATTCTGGTCGTTGCTCCCGTGGGCCAGCCAGAATTTGTATTCGGCGTCGAAGCGGTCGAAAAGGCTTCCCTGGCCCGGGGTCATGTTGTTGTCGAGTTCTGCG
>JAJYPO010000043.1 GCA_021795275.1 Nitrospirota bacterium
CCCTCAAAATATTTACGGAAGCGGGGACTCCGGCAATACCGGCAATATCGACATGGGAGCGATCCATCTCCAGTCAAATTCCACGGCGGCGGGTTCAGGCGGGGCGACAGCCGGAAGTTGGGCCGAATGGGGGGATTCATTGTCGATCGGCGGCCCGGTCGGCATTCCGCTCCACTTTGGCGTTTCTCTTGGTCTGACCGGTTCGGTATCAGCCACCGCCGGACCCCTCACTGTTAACAGTGGAGATCAGTCCGTGGCCAATGTCACATCGACCTTGGCGATCACTCCGGAGGTTTATGGACAATCCCCCAATATAGAAAACCTGCAGTTTGTCTGCGTGGCGAGCGTCCCCGGAAAAAACGATGCGACCTGCCCGGGGGCCTCTCCCACCCCCACAAGTTTTTCCTCGGTCCTGACCGCCTATTCCGGAGAGACCCTTACGGTCTATGACTATCTGTCATTGGATGTCATGTCCCAAGGAATGGTCCAGGCGATACCCGGCTGCCTCCCCTCTTCGACCAACCCGTGTGTCGTGACCGGCTCTTCCTCTGCGGATGCCTCATTTTTGGACACCGCCCTGTTCACCTTGACGCCCCTGACCCCGGGAGCCTTCTACACCTCGGCCAGCGGAACAGTCTATTCGGGACAATCCGGAGGGTCAGGCGGAATTTCGGCGACGCCCGAACCGCCCTCGGCACTCCTTTTCCTGTCGGGTTGTCTCGGTGTTCTGGCATTTGCCCCAAGGAGGCTGTGTCCATTCCGGACCCCTGGCCGACAGGAGACCCCATGAAATCCTCAAGAGGGGTCTTTTATGGAGAGGTCGGGCCGGTCCGGGAGTGGTCGGAGTCTGCTGTCGCCAATTCCTCCCCTGTAGACCTCGACCAGGACGCCGCGCTTCTTCGGGTTCTTCTTGACATGGTCAAGAGCCTGAAGGAGGAGAGGCTGAGGCGCCATCTGACCAGGGACCTCAGGGAAGCCATCGAGGCGAAAGGACGATATTCGAGGGAAAAGAGTGTCAGGACCTGCGAGAAAAAGGTCCCTTGAGAGGAGATTCGGGGGTCAGGAGGAAAATCCGGACTTGGTCGGGGGTCCGATGATCCGGTGGACGGGTCGGACGGGGGAGCCAAGTCGCCTGATCCGACCTGTTCCTCACCTGATGTGTCAAAGGAGGATGTCATGGGGTCTTGTCCGAGTCTGACAAGGACCGGGAGAGTCTTCCGGTCCGTCATAGCCATGGGTGTTTTGGCACTCCTTTCAGGGGTTTCCCCCGATGACGCCGGGGCCACGGTCTACGATTACGGAGTCATGATCCAGGAAGAGGCGATTGCCGGGGGGAATTCCACCAAGTGGTGCTCCTCTTCTGGAGCGACTTGTGGCGGTGTCAACTCGGGGGCGACGACCCTGACGCATTCGCTCAACACATCTGACACGACCACCTTATCTGGAACCAACGACACAGTCAGTGCCTCGACCACCAATACCGACACGGCCGGCCTCGGAGACCTGCATCTCTCTGTCGTTTCCACGGCCGGCGGAGCCATCGTGGCCACGGGTATCAACGATGAATACTGGACGGACACCCTGACGGTCGGGAACCAGTTCCCCGCGAATACCCCTCTCGAGTTTCAGGTGACTTTGGATCTCTCCGGGTCGGTCCTGGCGGGAAGCAGCGGGAACGGAACACCGCAGGGGAGCACTGCCACGGCCGCCATGCATTCGTATTTTTCCATGGTGGACAACTTTGGAGACTCCGCCAGCAATACCCAGTTTATCTGCAGCGATAACGTAGTCGGAAAAGGGGTCTACTGCGGAGGAAATGAGTCGGTCCCGAAGACCTACACCACGGTCTTTACCACCTACCCCGGAGCAACGATCAGTCTCTATGGATTTTTGAAAGGATCCACGGATTCATACGGTTACACGAATTTCTATTCGTGTCCGCCAAACACCTGTTATACAAACTATGCCGCCACCTCGACCGTCGATTTCGCCGACACCTCCCAGCTTTTCATCATTGCTTTAAACGGAGGGAGCTTCACGTCCGCGGGAGGTGCGACCTATGCCCCCATTTCAGCCACCCCCGAGCTTCCGGCGGGATTTCTTTTCGGTTCGGGGCTTCTGGGGCTCGCATTTGTGGGGTGCCGGAAAATCGGGAAGAGACATGAGCCCCGGGTCGGTGGGAGGGAAGACCCCAAAAAAGAGGAGCGGAGGAACGATCGCATCTTTTAGGCTCTCCCTGGTGTCATACTTTGACAAGGAGTGATCCCGTGCAGATTCCGGAAAAAAAGAGCCAGGGCGCCCCCTGGAAGAGGAGACGACCTTGGTCCTCGGAACGGGTTTCGACCCTCCTCCACGGAGAGCGGGACTGCCGGAAGTTTCACCGTTTCAAACGATTCGTCCCTCCAGGGCATCAAGCCCTTTTTCGGGGTCAGAGTGAGGGTGTCGCCGTCCATGTCGCAGAGAGAACCTTTTAACTGGCGTGTTGGTTTTGAATCCGGGGGGCTCAACGCTTTGAACCAATCATCACACTGTTTCTTGAGGAATTGACCAATTTGGCTTCAACAATCAGATCCTCATTGCCCGCGGACTCAAAAAGGAGACAATCATGAACACAGTCAGCCAGCGACAAGTCATGGGAGGAAATCTCAAATTGATACCGACCAACATGGAAGGTGTCAGGACGATAGAGTCCCCGCCCCCGGGATTTGATCCCCGCAAAGCCACATTGTCAGATCTTATGAAGTACGGGATTCCTGCCCGGCCCGATCCGGCGAAATTCCCCAAAGGGGCCCAGATATGGGACCGCATTCTCTCTCGAGCCCATCAAATGGTTGTTCCTGTCCTGAAGCCTCGTCCCGAGGTGAAACACAGTCTCTACATGCCTCCGGTCTCAGGCTCCGCAACGGACACCTCCCCCAACTGGAGCGGAGGGGTTCTGTTCAATGGAGGGCCTTTCGACTTCGTTTATGGGGAATGGACGGTTCCCAGTGTCGCCCCTCCCGGCTGGCCCAATCCCTCTTCGGGCAACGGGGATTGGTGGTCGGTGGCCTGGGTCGGGATAGACGGCTGGAATTCGGGCGATGTCCTCCAGGCGGGGACGGCCCAGCATGTGACACTAAATAATTGGAACCTCACGACCGAATATTTCGCCTGGTACGAATGGTTCCCGAATAATTGGATTGAAATCACGAATTTCCCGGTCCATCCGGGGGATACGGTTGCGGTCAGTGTGCAATACCTGGGTCTTCAGAACAATCTCGGGCAGGGTCTGGCGACTCTCTCAAACCTGATCACGGGCCAGTCGACGACCCTGTCGTTTCAGGCCCCCACAGGGACCACCCTCCAAGGAAATTGCGCTGAATGGATCCTGGAGCGGCCGAATATCAATGGCTCCCTCGCGACCCTCCCGGAATATGGCCAGGTTTCGTTCTCCAATGGACTGGCGTGTTCTGCAACCGGGGGGACAGGGGCCGACCAGGCGAAGCCGGTGAACATGACCGACAATTCGGGAAATACGGTGTCAGAGGGATCAAGCGGAGCGGACTGGAACTGCCTGTATGTGTGATCAGTTCCATAGAAAGGGACCGGTATTGTCCTCTCCACCTTGAAAGAGTGGTTTTGTGCAATCCTGGCAGGAAGCCCTAAAAGGCTGTCACATCGTTTTGGTTCACGAATGGAGGGAAAAATGGCTGAAGATCTCTATGCCGCCATCTGGGACAATTCACCTGGACCCGCCTGGCAAGCCCGCCACGGGATGACGTCGGCCGGCTATCAATCGACCTTCGACACGCTGGTTTCCCAGGGATACAGGCTACGATGTGTGAGCGGTTACGAATCAAACGGACAGCCACTCTACGCCGCGATCTGGGACCAGTCGGCCGGGCCGGCCTGGCAGGCTCGTCACGGCCTGACGGCAACCCAGTACCAGGCAACGTTCAATCAGCTTGTCGGGGAAGGCTATCGTCTGCAATTTGTCAGCGGCTACGGCGTCGGAGGGCAGGATCTGTATGCGGCCTTCTGGGATCAGTCGAGCGGGCCAGCCTGGCAAGCCCGCCACGCCATGGATGCCGCCACCTATCAGAACACCTTCAATCAACTCGTCTCTCAGGGGTACCGTTTGCGATGGGTCTCCGGCTATGTCGTAAACGGGGTGGACATGTATGCGGCGATTTGGGATCAATCCTCGGGAGGATCCTGGCAGGCCCGTCACCGAATGGTGGCTTGCGACTATCTGACCCAGGCGGCCTTGTTTGCCTCCCAGGGATACCGTCTGGTTTGCGTGAGCGGATATTCGTTTGGGGGCAAGGATTATTATGCGGCATTGTGGGAGCAGCCAACAGGCGCTCCCTGGTTTTCCGATGCCGGAATGCCTTCTTCCACCTATCAATTGATGTTCGACAGATGGCAGGCCAAAGGATACCGCCCACGCTTTGTTGCGGGATACGAGGCGGTTGATCCGCTGGAAATCGTTCTTCCCTTCGAGGTTCAACCCCAATTGGAGTCCGAATGGTGCTGGGCGGCTGTTTCGACAAGCATCGCCCATTTTTATGATCCGTCGAGCACCGTGACCCAGTGTGAAGTCGTCGATCAGCAACTGAACCGGACAGATTGCTGCTCAAACCCGGGATCGACCAACTGCAACCAGACCGGGTACCTGGATCAGGCTCTCCAGTATGTGGGCTGTCTATCTTCGGAAAAGGGACAGGGAACCTATCAGGATCTTGTGGATGCGCTCGACTCGGGGACTCCTCCCTGTCTCAGGATCGGGTGGTCTGGCGGAGGAGGACACTTCATCGGTGTCAACGGAATCAATGGGGTTGACGGCTGTGTGGAAAATGACTGGATCGTGGTCACCGACCCCATCTGGGGGGATTCGATGGTCACCTATGAAACATTGACAAGTGTCAAGCCGGGACAAGGGTACCAGGGCAACGGGACATGGACGAATACCTATTTCACGAAGGCTTGAGGTAAAGAAGGAAGGAGAACCGCTATGCCGCTCATCATTCCTCCCGCCCCTGCGGAATCGATCAATGCCCTCCGGACTGGCCTTTCCACGATCGCGAAGAGGTCCGCATTGACGAAAATTGCCCCCAATCTCGCCATTAGCCTCGCCGGTCCCTCTGCTCCCTCCCCTTTGTCTCCGATACTCTCCTACAGGCTTTACACCCTGGGCCTTTCAGACCTCTCCTCGGCCGCGAGAACCGGCCTTCGTGCGGCGACCCTCTCTTCCTGGCGGCACACGCTCGTGAGCGACGGAGAGGTGGTCGCTGCAGACATATCCGTGGACCAGACCGGGGCCAACCACAGATTTTCATCCCTGATTTCCCATCCTTCGACCTTCGAGGTCCAGAAGGAAATCCTCGCTTTGGGCCAAGATCCTGCGATCGCCAAGGATTCCTACGAAATATCCTTGTTGCAGATTTCCGCGTTGGGGGTTCGGGCCGTGTGGCTTCATGACCCGACGGGAAAATCCCCCGATTTGCTTGTCCCGGTCCCTCCCGTTCGATCCGAACTGGTGGCCGGTCGCCGCTACCAGATCGCCGAGTTTGCAGGAGCCCTCATGAATCCGGCTGAAAAGATCCTGGCCGATGACGATCCACGGAAAGGATCGGGGTGAAGAGAGTGACTCTTTTCCGGAGGCGGAGGGGAGGGTTGCGGACCGGAGGCTCCGGGAAGGATGCCGAGGGATTAGCCGGGACTGGCACCAGGGGAGGAGGGATCCGTTTGGAGAAATCGGCCGTCCTTTTACTTTTGTTCTTCGTGAGCCTGTCCGGGTGCGCCATGCAGCCGTATGGCCTTCTGTACACCCAGGTCGTCCGGGGAGAGTCCTATCCCCGGCCCTGGGTCCACGGCGATCTCGACCTCACGCGGATCACACTCATCGGTCCCGCCCGGGGGGAGGCCTGTTCCTCGAATGTCCTGGGACTGGTCGCCACAGGGGACGGGGGGATCGACGCGGCTCTCCAGGACGCCCTGAAGAGGGCGGGGGGCGCCACCCTCCTCTATGACGTCCGGATCGACCTCAGGACCAAGACCTATCTCGGACTATATTCGACATTCTGCACGGAAGTTTCCGGAACCGCGGCCCGGTGAGCGGCTTTTGGACAGGTCGAGATTGTGCGATCATAGAGACTGGAGAAGAAGGGGGGGTGCCGTGGCGTCATCGTCCGGGGTCCGTCACATTGTCGTCCTGATGCTCGAAAACCGGTCCTTCGACCATATGCTGGGGTTTCTGAAGGAACAGAACTACGATGTCGAAGGGCTGACGGGGACCGAATCCAATCCGACCGATCCCGCCCTGTCCGACCAGGGTCCCGTCGAACAGGTTCCGGTTGGCAAAATGTCCGGGACGGACGGATATGTGACGAATCCCGATCCGGCGCACGAATATCCGGATGTGAATGTCCAGATTTTTGGCCAGACACCTCCTCCATCGCCTTCCATTCCCGAAAATGACGGCTTCGTGCTGAGTTATTCCGGCGTGCCGGACCCCAACGGGATTCCGGTGGGGATGGCGGTGGGAAAATCCATCATGCAGTGCTTCGACCCGGCGAAACAGCTGCCCGTACTCAGCACTCTCGCCAAGGAGTTTGTCCTTTGCGACCACTGGTTCTCCTCGGTTCCGGGTCCGACCTGGCCCAACCGATTTTTCGTCCATGCCGCCACCTCGAACGGCCATACGAACAGTCCCACAAGTCTGTCGGCCGTCAAGGACGAACTGGGCTTTTCGACCTATGGCATGCGCACGATCTATGAAAATCTCTCGGACAAGAATCTCTCATGGAACATTTACTACCATGATTTTCCCCAGTCCCTCGCCTTGACCAACCTCCATTCCCGCCTGGACCGGTTCAGGGATTTCGGCGCCTATCTCACCGATGTCGGGCAGGGAACCCTCCCGGTCTATTCCTTTATCGAACCCCGCTACTTCGAGGGGATCGGACAGAAGGCCAATGACCAGCACCCTCCCCATGATGTCCGCGAAGGAGAACGTCTGATCGCAACGGTCTATGAGGCCCTTCGGTCGAATTGGGGGCTCTTTTGCCAGACTCTCCTGGTCGTCCTATACGACGAACATGGGGGGTATTTCGACCACCTGCCTCCTCCACCGGCGATCAACCCGGACGGCCGGGTTTCGAGCGACCAGCCGCCGTTCGGCTTCGACCGTCTGGGTGTGCGGGTTCCGGCGGTCCTTGTCTCTCCGCTTGTGGGAAAGGGGATGATCGACCATGCCGTCTACGACCATACCTCCCTTCTCGCCACTGTGAAAAAGGTCTTCGGCCTTCCGCTCTTTTTGACCAGGAGGGATGCCTCCGCCAATACCTTCGAGCATCATTTGGGTGCCGGAGTTCTCCGGAGCCAGGAGGAGATGCCCGATCTCTCCGAATATGCGGACGGGAGTGCGTCGCTCTATTCCTCTTCCCTTCCCCCCTCCTCCCATGGGCCGGAGGCTTATACTCCCTTTCAAAAGAGCCTTATCGAATTGTCCAACCAGTTGAATCTCCAGACGGAAGGCGATGGAGCCGTTCATGTGGCCCATCAACTGGAGGCCTTTCGGACAAAACGGGGACAGAACCGGATCCCCCGGACCGGACAGCCCGGACAATAGAGGATCCGGAGGCTCGGGATCCTCACCCCTGCAGAGAGAGAGTGGAAGATGGTCCAGATCCTGAAAAATATTCTGACTGAACGCGACAACGAAACCTTCGAGCTGATCTCCGTTCTGACGCTCCTTGCCATGGTGGGAATGGTCGGATTTGCAGGCTACGACCTGATCCACAACAATGCCCGATTTGATCCGGAAAAATACGGGATCGGCGTTGCGACCATCCTGGGAGGAAGCGGATTGGGCCGGTTTTTGAAGAAGGACACCGAGCATATGGGCGGGACCCCCTCGCCCTAGAAACGTCGACCGGGTTTTCTATGAGAGGGATTGGGCGATTGATCCGGGTTCAGGCCCGGTGATCTGCGTCTCCCTGCGAGAGTCTCTCCTGGTGGCCGAAAAAGCCTGTCAGCCTTCAGGGAATGAGACTGGCGGGTTCCTGGAAAATGCCCTGACTGACTCTTCCCGTGCCGGGGGAAAGAGCGGGTCTGGAAGGCCTCCGGCTGTGTGACCTTTTTCCCAAAGACCTCTTCTCCCCCTAGCTCCCCGGGATTCCCATGAGGCCGTTGATCCCCCTGTGGATCAGGTGGATTGCGATGGCGGCAAGGATGAGGGAGAAGATCTTCCCCACGGCGGAGGAGAGGGTCTGTCCCAGGATCCGGGTGATCCGGTCCGCCATGAGAAGGATCCCGAAGAGGAGAAGCATGTTGACCGCCAGGGCAAGAAGAGCCCAGGGGAGGGAGACGGTCTTCGAGAAGATGAGGGAGGTGGTGAGGGTCGCGGGACCTGCGATGATCGGGATTCCGAGGGGGACCGCCCCGATGGGGCCGGTCAGGAGCGATGGCCGTCCCGCCTCCTTGGGATCCTGATTGCGGAGTAGGTCGGCGACGGAGAGGACCAGGAGAAGAAGTCCTCCGGCCAGGGTGAAGTCCCAGAGGGAGAGGCCCAGAAAGTCCAGGAGCGAGGTTCCGAAGACGTCGAAAAAGAGGACGGTCAGGAAGGCGGTCAGGACCGCCGTCATGGCCGTCCTTCTTTTTTGGGCCCCCTCCATGCCTTGTGTTAGACTGAAGAAAAGAGAGAGCACCCCCGGCGGATCGATGGCGACCAGCAGGGGGAGAAAAACCTTCCAGAAAGTGTGCACGGGCCAAGCCCTTCGAAAGGATGACCATGAGCGACCAGCAAAACCCGGAGTCCGAACCCTCCATCATTATAAACGATCGGCGCATGAGGTTCGACGAGGAGACCGGCCGGGAGGAGCCTCTCACGGAGTCCCGCCGGCCGGAGGCCGCATCCCCCGAAGAGGGGCCCCTGACGGAGAACGAATCGGAAAAAAGCCTCCGGCAGAGGGCGGAAGAAGCCCGCGAGGGCCGGCTCTTGGCCCTCCTCTCCGGAATGGTGGCCTCGCATCTTTTTGTCGATCCGGCCACCGGTCTTCCCGATGAACGCTTCAGCCCCGCGGAGGCCAGGTTCTATCTCGACCTGATCGACCTCTATGCCGCGGCCCGTGCAAAGACCGGCCTCCTGGCAGATCTCCCCCCGGAGCCCGGAGCCGGCGAGAAGGAACCTCCCCGCCTGGGCCACATCCCGGCGATCCTGGGGGCGATGGCGGTCCATGCCCTGGGCGTCGACCCGGCCACGGGACGACCGGGAGGCACGGCGAACATGGAGGCGGCCCGCCTCTATATCGACCTTCTCGATTTCGTGTCGACGTCGGTCGCCGAAACCATGACCGCGGAGGACCGGGACTACATGAACGACATTCTCTACCAGACCAAGATGTTCTTCGTCCGGCAGCGTGATCTCGCCCGTCCGGGAGGCGCGGCCCCTTGAGGGGATGGCGCCTGGGGCTTCTGCTCCTTCTGCCCCTTCTCCTCCTCCTGGTGGTCGGAGGAACACGCCTTCTGGAGCGATCCCTCAAGACCCGCCTCGAATCCGGCCTGGGACAGGCCTTCGGGTGCGCCGTTTCTTCGGGAAGGCTTGCGATCCACTGGGCGGGACGCTCCCTCGAGGTGACCGACCTTCGCCTGTCCTGTCCCCTTTCGGGAGCCGGCCCCTCCGAACCCGTTCCCCCCCTGATCCATGTCCGAAAGATCTCGGCCCGGGTCGACCTCCTTTCCCTCCTGAACCGCGTCATCGCGCTCGATTCCCTCAGGGTGGAAGAGGGCCGGATCGAGGCGGTCTCCTGGGGTCCCCGGGACAACTATCGCGACTTTCTCGCCCGGTGGGTGGCCGGCGTCCACCCTGCCGGCTTTTCAGGGGGGGCGACCATCCGCCGCATCTCTCTTGTCCGGACCGATCTCTCCCTCAGGCTCCCCCCCCGGGGGCTGGGGGTCAAATTCCACGCCGTCCGGGCCGTTCTACGGCCCAACCTTTTCATGAACCGCTTCCGTCTTGAGGTTCCCGAGGGACGCCTTGAGGCGGAGGTCTCCGGCCGGAGCCTTTCCTCCTCGTCCCTTCGGGCCACGGCGACCTTTGCCGAGGGAGGGGTTCCGGACCTTGAGATCCGGACCCGGTCTCCGGGGGGGGATCTGTCGGTCCAGGGCCAGCTCCTCTCTTTCGGCACGGAGCCACTGGCCAGCCTCTTCGTGCGGGGAACCGTCGACCTCCGTTCCTTGGCTCCCGTCCTTGCCGGGGGGACCCCTCTTCCAGGGGGCACGGTGGCCTTCCGGAGCTATCTCCACGGCCCCATCAATCGTCTTCGGGCCCGGGCGGTGGTCACTTCGCAGGAAATTTCTGTGGGAGGACGCCGTCTTCGTGACCTCCGGGTGATCCTTTCCATGGTCCCGGGCCTGCTCGAAGCCCGACCGGTGGAGGTGACAGTCGGAGAGTCACGGATCCGTGGCAGGCTCTGGGCCAGTCTCACAGGCCCCGCCCCCCAGGCCCGGGTGCGGATCCGGGAGACCGGCCGGGGGGGACTCATGGGGGCCTTCACCCTCACCGCCTCAGGGGTGATTCCGCTGCCCCGGCGCCCCGAGGACTGGGGACCCTTTCTCTCCGGTCTCGGCCACCTTGCGGGGGTCTCCTGACCCATGGGCCCCGAACGCTCCTCCGGAGGAAACAGGACGGCGGGCTTCCCCCGGACCCTCTTCTCCTCTCTCCCCGTCCTGGTCGGCACGATCCTTCTGGCCCTTCTTCTGGTGACCGGTCTCGAGTACCAGCACGCGGCCCGTCCCGGAGGATCGAACCTCATGGCCCGGGTGATCGTCGTCTTCCTCTTCAACATCGATGTGGTTCTCGCCGTCCTTCTCCTCTATGTCCTTCTCCGGAATGTGGCGAAGGTCTACTGGAACCGGTCCGGATCAGGGTTCGGGGGAGGATTCCAGGCGCGCCTGATCGGCTCCTTCCTCCTCATGGTCCTGATCCCCTCCCTCCTTCTCTTCATCGTGGCCTCGGGCTTTTTGAACACTTCGGTCCAGCGCTGGTTCAGCTTTCCCGTCTCCGATTCCCTCCGGGCCTCGGCTTCCGTCTCCCGGGAGTATTATCGCGAGACCCGGCGCGACACCTTAAGGACCGCCCGTGTGCTCTCCGACCTTCTTGTGGCCCGGGAAACGGAGGAGGGAGAGAACCTCCGCGACTTTCTCGAGAAAAAAAAGCGGGATCTGGGCCTCTCCGGGCTCGAGCTCTACAGGACGGATCCCGGAGCTCCGGCCCTCATGGCCCGGGCGGTCGATCTCAATGTGCGTCTTCTCGACGCTCCCACGGCCGGGGAACTCGGATCGGTGGCAGAAGCCGGGAAGAGCCGGGTCACCCATACGGGAGTGGGGGATCTTGTCCGGGGCTTCTATCCGGTCCCGCTTAAAGGAAAAGAGGGACCTGCCGTCCTGGTGGTGGACTCCTTTGTTCCGGAGGACTTCTCCCGAAAGCTCGCCACCCTGACCCACGCCTTTTCGGACTATCGGGAGCTCCGCCAGTTCAGAAATCCCATCCGCCAGTCCTATCTCCTGGTTTTTTTCATGATCACCCTGATGATCATCTTCGGGGCCATCTGGTTCGGGCTCTTTCTGGCCCGCCGGATCACCCGTCCCCTCCTGGCCCTTGAAAAGGCCACCGACGAGGTGGCCCGGGGAAATCTGTCCGTCCGCGTTCCCTTGACGGGGGAGGAGGAGTTCGGGGCCCTGGTGGAGTCCTTCAACCAGATGACCTCGGACCTTGCCCTCTCCAGCGAGACGCTCACCAACACCAACCGGGAGCTTTCCCACCGCCGGGAGTACATGGAAAAGGTGCTCGAACACATCGGGACGGGGGTCTTTTCACTGAACCGGGAGAAGATCGTCACCACCTTCAACCGATCGGCGGAAGAAATTCTGGGAATTCCCCGTTCCTTCGTCCTGGGCCGGCCATTGGGGGAGGTCATCCATCCCGCCTTCCACACCTTCGATGCCTGGATCGACCGGGTCCTCCTGTCGGGGGGACTCCACGTCGAGGAGGAGGTGACGGTGGGGACGGAACCTCCCCAGACCTTCCGGATGCGCTACAACCGGTTCGAGGATCCGGGGGCGGGGGCTGTCGTCGTCTTCGACGACGTGACCACACTTTTAAATGCCCAGAAGGCCCTGGCCTGGCGGGAGGTGGCCCAGCGGATCGCCCACGAGATCAAGAATCCCCTGACCCCGATCCAGCTGGCGGCGGAGCGTCTCCGGCGGAAGTTTTCCGAAAACGCCGCCGATCTCGCCCGGGTCTTCGAGGAGTCGATCCAGACCATCATCTCGGAGGTTGCCGGGATCAAGCACCTGGTCGACGAGTTCTCGACCTTCGCCCGTCTTCCGGAAAGCCGTCCTGTCCTGGCCTCGGTCGAACCGGTCCTTCTCGAAAGCGTCGTCCTCTACCGTTCGGCCCACCGGGGCGTGGAGTTCGTGGTGGAGATCGACCGGAACCAGCCCGACATCTGGATCGACCCCCAGGCCCTGCGACGGGTCTTTTCGAACCTCTTTGAAAACGCCATCTCCGCGATGAAGGGCGAGGGCCGGATCCGGGTTGCCGTCACCCACGATTTCGGTCGGAGCACCCTCCGCATCCAGATCGAGGACAACGGTCCGGGGATCCCCCCGGAGGCGGTGGACCGGATCTTCCTTCCCTACTTTTCGACCCGCGACGCAGGGATGGGGCTGGGGCTCGCCATCGTCCAGAGAATCGTGAGCGAGCACAGGGGGACGATCACCCATGCCCCCGCCTCTCCCGCGGGGGCGATATTCACCATCGAACTTCCCGTTCCCGAACCGGCCCCTCCGGCCGAGAGGGCGGCGCTCCGAAGGGAGGGGTGAGGTGGACCACATCCTTGTGACGGACGATGAAGCCGCACTCCGGAAGACCCTCTCCTCGGTTCTGGAGGATGAAGGCTACAGGGTCTCGGTGGCCGGATCCCGGGGAGAGGCCCGGGCGATCCTGGACAGTGATCCTCCGGATCTCGTCCTGCTCGATGTCTGGCTAGGCGAGGAGGACGGGATCCGTGTCCTTGGGGAGATCCTGAAGGATCCCGATCCCCCGGCAGTGGTGGTGATGAGCGGCCACGGAACCATCGAAACGGCGGTCCGGGCCCTGAAGTCCGGAGCCTTCGACTACATCGAGAAGCCCTTCTCCCTTGACCGGGTGCTGACCGTGGCCGGCAACGCCCTCAGGCAGCGGGCTCTCGAACGGGAGAACCGGGATCTCCGGGAGCGGATCACGGTCCAGTCCGAACTGGTGGGCCACTCCCCCGCGATGGAGAGACTTCGGGAACTCATCGCCCGGGTGGCTCCCACAGAGGGATGGGTGCTGGTCTCGGGGGAGAACGGGACTGGAAAGGAGCTGGTGGCCCGGGCCATTCACCGGGCCTCCCAGCGGGCCTCCGGCCCCTTCGTCGACATAAACTGCGCCGCCATCCCCGAACCCCTGATCGAAAGCGAACTCTTCGGCCACGAACGGGGGGCCTTCACGGGGGCCCATTCGCTCCGGAAGGGAAAGTTCGAGCAGGCCTCGGGAGGGACGCTTTTCCTTGACGAAGTGGGGGACATGGCTCTTGCGACCCAGGCCAAACTCCTGAGGGTCCTCCAGGAGCGGGCGGTGGTCCGGGTGGGGGGGAGTCGCTCCATTCCGCTCGACGTCCGTGTGGTGGCCGCCTCCAACCGGAATCTTTCTGAAATGATTGCCTCACGCCTCTTCCGGGAGGATCTCTTCTACCGCCTCAACGTGGTCCAGGTTCCGGTTCCCCCCCTCCGTGACCATCGGGAGGACATTCCCGGGCTTGTGGAGCATTTCGTCCGGCTTCTCTCCAGGGATTCGGGCCACCGGCCCAAGGAATTTTCCCCGGGGGCCCTCTCGCGCCTTGGCGCCCATTCCTGGCCGGGCAATGTCCGGGAACTCAAAAATCTTGTCGAGAGGCTCCTGATCCTGGTTCCGGGGCCGGTGGTGGAGGAGGGGGACCTTCGCGGGATGCTTCCCGGCAGTCTTCCGGATTTGGCCCCGGAGGCGGTCCCGCAGCCGGAGCTTCCCCTCAGGGAGGCCCGGGACCGCTTCGAGCGAAGCTACGTCATGGAAGTGCTGGCGCGGTGCGGGGGGAATATTGCCAGGGCCTCCGCCCGACTGGGTGTCGACCGCACCTCCCTTCACAGGAAGATCCGCATCTGGGAAGGGGGGGAGAAGGAGGATGGGAAAGAATGAGCAAAAAGGCCGGCCAGAAAATGGCCAGCTCTCTGCCTGCCCTCTTTGGTGGCCACACCGGGCATTGAAAACCCGAAGTCCACAATGTTCCCCGGAAAGCCGGGACCGGAATCCCTGATGGCCTTGTCAGGGGTGAATTCTCTCCTATTAAAGGAAATAAGGGCAGAATTTTCTTTAATGGAGGAAAATGTCACTCAACATCAAGAACCGGGACACAGAAGAATTGGCCCATGCCTTGGCCCGGGAAACGGGGGAGACGATGACAAGGGCGGTGTCTGTCGCCTTGAGGGAACGGTACGACCGTCTTCAGAAAATGAAAAAAGGCCGGGCCTCCGCTTTGGAACTCCTCGAAAGAGGACAAAGATGTGCGGCAACACTCAAACACCCCCGATCGATCATGGATCCTTTCTT
>JAJYPO010000044.1 GCA_021795275.1 Nitrospirota bacterium
CCCTATCACGGGATGGTCGGGGAGGTGGAGATCTGTCGTCAGGTCTTCGGCCGGACCGAGTACAAGGTGACTCTTGTCCCCCGTATCGCGAGGCTCAACCTTTCGGAGTATTCGGAGATCTATACTCTCGAGAAGGATATTCCGGGGCTTCTCGAAGAGGTCCTGAAAGAGGCGGGGTTCACCTCCCGGGATTACCAGTTCAAGATCGTCGAGGGTGGGCGTCAACGCTCTTTTGTCTGCCAGTATCGGGAGAGTCCCCGGCGATTCCTCGACCGGTGGGCGGAGCGGGAGGGGATCGTTTATTATTTCGACCACTCGGGAGAAAAAGAGAAGGTGATTTTTTACGACCAGCCCCACCAGAAGCCTGCCTGGACGAAGTCGCTGGTCTACCGTCCGCCGGGGGATCTCGATGTGGGGTTCTCGGACGATTCCCTGATCGAGTTTTCCGAAACGATCCGTCCGGTCACCGGCAAGGTGGTCGTCCAGGACTTCAACTATCGAAAGGCGAACCTCGAAATCCGCGAAGAGGAGGTTCTCGATCCGCGCCTTGAGACTCTCGTCGAAGAGTACGGGGACAATCTTCGGACCAATTCCGAGGCGAAACGCCAGGCAAAACTTCTCGCCGATCTGGTCCGATGTCGGGAGCGGAGATTCTCCGGGACGAGTTCCGCCATCGAGATCCGGGCCGGCACCACAGTCAAGGTCAGAAGCCATTTCCGGGAGGAGATGAACGCGTCGTTTTTTGTCGTCCGGGCGCGTTTCGAGGGAGCCCTGACGGAATCCTCCCGCGGGACGGGGAACGTTGCCGAGCAGGGACGATTCACCACGTATTTCGAGGCGATTCCGGCGGATGTGCCGTTCCGTCCCGAACGCAAAACCCCTTGGCCCCGCGTTCCCGGCGTCGTCCAGGCGGTCGTCGAGGCGGAAGGTTCGGGAAAGTTTGCGGAACTCAACGAGTATGGGGAATACAAGGTCCGGTTCCCCTTTGCGCTTACAAAAAGAAAGCCTCAGAAAGGATCGGGGTGGGTCCGGCTGTCCACCCCCCTTGCGGGGTCCGACAACGGCATCCATTTCCCCCTCCACAAGAACACCGAGGTCCTGGTGGCCTTCATGGGAGGCGATCCCGACCAGCCGGTGATCGTGGGGGCCCTCCACAATTCGGAAGGACGGAATCTCGTCTCGAACAAGAATCCGGAAAAAAACATGATCCGCTCCGCCGGGGGGCATTTTCTCATGCTCAACGACGGGAATCTCTGAAAAACTGATTCGGAGCCCTTTGAAAGGAGCCAACCATGTCCGGCGTCACGACTGACACAGACACAAACACAGACTTGGACACTTCAAACACATCCGGAATCATAGGGTATTCGACTTCCTACATCAGCCTCCAGGCGGTAAACGGGGTCTATATCAACGCGATCGGGACGGACGAGACAACGGGGCAGCCGAACACTCCCCCGAGCTTTCCTCTCGCCTCCACGACAAAGGGCGACTTTTACATATCGGGGAGAAACGGAGCCTCGCGGATCCATTGTCGGGACCGCAACCCCGGAGACCACCCCAACGGTCCCGGGATCGGCTCGATCTTCATCGAGGCCAACAATGGTGACGTGATCGTCAATGTCCCCAACGGAAATTTTGAAACAAATGTCGCCGGCGACACCACCAACAACAACCAAGGAAATGTGACCAACTACACCACAGGAAATCAGGTCAGTCATATCCACGGGGACCAGACGACCCACACCACGGGGAACCAGACGAGCTACACCACGGGAGACCAGAAGAGCTACACCACGGGAAACCAGTTCGCCTGGGCCATGGGCAACCAGACCCAGGTGACCCTCGACACCAACAATACCATCGTCTTGGGGGATTTGAACCAGCTGGTCGAGGGGGTGTGCACGCAGATCGTTCTCGACGACCAGCTCAACTTCAACGCTGGCGGACTGCAGAATGTGGTTCTCGGACAAATTCTCGACTTGTATATCGGAGCCCACAATACGGTCACGGTGGGATTTCTCACTGAAGATCATCCCATCGGAAAGGCTTCGGCTTCCGAACTCGAGGCGAAAGAGGTTCAGGCCAAGCTCGCGAACCACACCGTTCTGATCGAGAACGCGTCGACCGTGGCCCGTGACTGTGCCGCTGTCCTCCAGTCCGCCGGAATCCACGTCTTCACCTGAGGCCGATCTTTATGGGACTTCGTGTCATCAAACCCCTTCTTCTCGGGTTCCTCTGCAGGACCTACCGGCGGCAGGGCAACCGTCTGGCCCTCACGGGGCTGGCGGGTTTTTCCTTTTCCGAGCCCGACCTCCCGCTCTCCGAGCAGGTGCTGTGGCAGACGATCGCACCTTGCCTGCCCAAGGAGGGGGTCTGGGACGAGGGGATTCCCAAGGACCGGGGGGAGGTGCTGCTTTCCGCCCGTTGCCACGGGCCAGGGGGACAGGCCGTTTCCTCCCGCCGGGTCGTCGTCCGCGTCGGTCCTGTGGCCAAGGCGTTAGACGTCCATGGGGACAGGGTCTGGGTCCGGGAGAGGGGGATCCTCCGGATCGGCGATCCAGTTCCTTTCACCGCGATGCCGATCGACTGGAGCCGCGCCTTCGGTGGCCCGGGATACCCGGCCAATCCGGTCGGAGTGGGGTATTGGAGAGAGTCTCCGGAGGGTCCCCTTCCTCTTCCCAACATCGAGGACCCGGCCAATCCGGTTCTTTCCCCCGACGACCATCCGGCCCCCGCGGGTCTGGGGGCCCTGGGACTCATGTGGAGCAGCCGTTCCGGCCGCATCGGCCGCTACCGCGCAGGCGAGATCGGCCAGGAGCCGCCGGAGCTTCCGGCCGACTCCGACTGGACTCTTTACAATCAGGCACCTCACGACCAGTGGCTCCCCGGAGCCTTCGCCGGGGGAGAGGCGTTCTCCCTGGAGGGGCTTCATCCCGAAAAGGAGCGACTGGAGGGTCGCCTTCCCCGGATCGTGCTCCGAAGCTTCGCGACGCTCCGGGACGGGGCCTTCGTGGAGGTGCCACTCGCCCCGGAGACCCTCTGGCTCTTTCCCGATCTCGAGGTGGGGGTGATGATCCACCGGGGCTCGCTTCCGGTGGCCTCCGATGACGCCTCCGAGGTCGAATCGGTGCTCCTGGCCGCCGAGGATCCGGGGGAGGGGCGCTTGCCGGACCATTACCTGGGGGTCCGAAACCGCCGCACCGGTCGGGATCCGAAGGACCGGAGCCGCTTTTCCGACGTGCCGCTATTGCCCGCGCGTCTCGGGGACGATCTCCGGTCGCACATGCTGGATGTCGAGTACCATCTCGCCTCCACCCCGTCGACGGCGGGGGAGAAGATCGGAAAGATCCTGGAGCACAGGAAAGAGACGATTGACCGGGCCCTGGCCGGGGAACCGGCGGTCGGGGCCGGGGAGTCTCCGGAGGGGCAGGAGAATCTCCGGAAGGCTCTGGAGGCGAAAAGGGACGAGGTCGAACAGGCCCTCAACGCCCTCTGTCACCAGCCTCCGATGTCGCTTCTCGACCGTGTGAAGGAGAGCGAAGCGCGCCGGATCCCTGTCGAGGACCCCGCCGCCTATGCCGAGGCGACCCTTCGGGAAGCGGTGGGCCGGATTCCTTCCGAGGTCTTCGAGAACGCAAATCTTGACAGGGAGAGCTTTCTCCGGACCCTCATGCGACAGCCGGAGGCCCCGCCCAAGTCCCGGGGAGGGCCGGGAACGGAGCGTCTCGAGGAGCTCCGGGAGAAAATCGAGGGGCTTCTGACGCAGGAGGAGGCCCAGATGCCGGGAGGACTTCCCCCGGAAAAGCGGCAGGCGTTGGGGGAGGACCTCTCCCGGATCGACCGGGCCCGGGAAAAGATGGAGAGTTCCGGAGCCGGCGGGACGTTGTCGGACTCCATGGTGCGGACCCTCCACCATTTTCGGCCGCCCGACGCCGATCCAGAGAGGGCCCGGTCCGGCCGGGAGCAGGTGGTGGAGGGACTTCGGCATGATCGGCTCTTCCGGGGACGGACACTTCGCGGGGCGGACCTTTCCGGACTTGACCTCTCCGGGTGCGACTTTTCGGAATGCGACCTTCTTGGCGCCGATCTTTCGGGATCGGATCTTGCCGGTGCCCGGTTTTCTGGCGCTTGGTTGGCCCACGCCCGGCTCTCTGGTGCCCGAGTTGACGGGGCGGACCTCTCCGGTGCCGGATTGGGTTGCGCCGACCTCACCGGTATCCGAGGAACGGGGGTCAATTTCCAGAAGGCGGTCCTCTCCGGAGCCGTGTTTGACGGCTGCGTTTTGTCCGAAGGACGTTTTTCCGGGGCCGAACTCTTTCAGGCCCGGTTCCATCGTTCGGCCCTCCGGAAATGTTCCTTTCCCGGGGGAAAATTCCTTCGGGCGGGGCGTCTTCCCTTCCCGCCTTCGGGGGCCGGAGAGGATTTGGGGGAGCGTATTTTGTTCCGGGAGACGGACTTTTCCGGCTCCGACTTCACCAAGACCCTCTTCATGAAGGTCGATTTCCATGGGTGCGATTTTTCGGGGGCAGATCTCTCTGGGGCCACTTTTCTCGAATGTGCGGGGCCTGAGACACGCTTTTCAGGGACGATCCTCCGCAAGGCCTCCTTTCCGAACTCCGTCGACTTTTCCCGCTCCTGGTTCGATGGAGCTGACCTCGCCCTGGCCAATCTCCGAGGTCTCGATCTCTCCAGGTCCGACTTTCGGGGGGCGACCCTCACAGGGACGGATCTCTCCGGCGCCAATCTTTCGGGCGTTCGCCTTTCGGGAGTTCGGGCCGTCGGGGCCCGGTTCATGAAGGCCGATCTCCGGGGAGCCGACGGCCGGGGGGGGGATTTCCGACAGGGTCTCTTCCTGAAGGCCGATCTTTGCAATGTCGACTTCTCCCACGGCTCCCTCTATGGGGCGGGGTTCACCGGAGCGAAGATTGACGATTCCACGCGCTGGGACAATGCTCTGACGGGAAAGACGGTCCTTTCGGGAGCCCGGCCTTCATGAGGCGGATCGGACTTCCGGAGATCCGGGATTGCCTTGCGGGGAATGTTCCGGTAGCCGAGGCGGACCTGTCCGGGCTCGATCTGTCGGGAGAGGAGCTGGCGGGAGCGATCTTCATCGATATCGTGGCGGTGGGAACCCTCTTTGGAGATGCGGGGCTCGATCGGGTCCTTTTCAAGAATGCGAGACTCCAGGGGGCCGACTTTTCGAAGTCCCGTCTGGAGAAGGCCTCCTTTGTCGACTGCGATTTGTCGGACGCCTTGTTCGGGGAGGCGTCGGCAGGGGGATCGCGCTGGATCAATCCCAATCTGTCGGGGGTCCGGTTTTCGGGGGCCGCCCTGGGCAAGGCGGCCTTCGTCAAGGCTTCCCTGGAGAAGACCTCCTTCGCCGGGTCGGATCTGGAGAAGGCGGCCTTCGTCGAGGGACGTTTCAGGGAGACGGACTTTTCCGGGTGTCGGCTGGTCAAGACTTCCTTCATCGGAGGAGATTTTTCGGGGTGCCGATTCCCCGGCGCCACCTTCTCGAATCCGATTTTCGTCAAGGCCGTGCTTCGGGGGCTCGACTTTTCGGGGATGAGGCTTCCGATGATCCAGGCCAGCGACTGCGATCTGTCGGGGACGCGCTGGGAGAAGGCGAGCTTTTCCCTGGGGAACTTCTCCCGCTCGAATCTCTCCGGAGCCGTTTTCGACCGGGCAGAGGCGGAGAAGGTTCTTTTCACCGAGGCGAATCTCCGGGGTGTCTCGGCCCGGGGGGTCCGATTTCCGATGGCATCGTTCCAGAAGAGTGATTGCACCGGGGCAAATTTCTCCGAGGCCGATCTGGGTCTTTCGCCCTTCACCCACGCCGACCTCACGGGTGCGGACTTCACCGGGGCCCGGCTCGTCTTCTGCGATTTCTCCCACGCCGGTCTTCCGGGGGCGATCTTCCGGGGAGCGGACCTCACGCGGTCCAATCTTCATCGGGCCAAGGAGGGATCGGCCACCTTTGGTCCGGAGATGCGGGCTCTTGCCCGGGAGACTGATCCCGAGCGGGCCCGGGCCGAGGACTTTGTTCCACAGATTTTCGACGACAAGGAGGGGTCCCATGTTCCCTGAAACACTGACGGCGCCGTTCGGCGCCCTTCCGGCCACGCGGTCCGCCACAGTCCTGGGAGTCTCCGGATCCTCCCTGGTGATCGAGATTGAGGGGGAGGCACGCCAGGCCATTCGGGCGGCGGGATGCCTTATCGATCCCCAGGAGGGCGACACCGTCCTGGCCTATTGCGGGGAGGAGGCTCTTCCCATCGTTGTGACCATCCTTTTGTCCGGCGAGGGAGAGGAAAAAAGAAAAAGGAGGATGACCTTTCCCGGGGGAGTCGACATTTCTTCTGACGGGGAAATCGAGATCACGGCTCGACGTTTTACGGGACGATTTTCGGAATGCTCCCTCACGGGAGGAACACTCTCCCTGGCGGGAGAGATTCTTTCCTTCACCGGCCGGAGAATCGTCCACGCCGGGGAGACACTGGAGCGGGTGGCGGGGTGGCTCATCGACCGGGCCCGCGGGGCGAGCCGGCATATTGAAGGGGCGGACCGGGCCATCTCCGGGGAAATCCTTCTTGAATCGGAGAGCGTGGTCTCGATCCAGTCCCGGACGACCCTGATCTCCGGCTCGGATCTTGTGAAGATCGATGGCGACCAGGTGCATCTGGGGTAGGAGGAGAGAAATGTTTGCCAACACGCAGATGGGAGGGATGTCGCTGGGGTTTCCGGATGTCTGCAAGACACCCGCCGGACCGGCGGTCGTTCCGATCCCCTATCCGAATATTGCCATGGGGCCCATGGGGCTTCCTCCGGTCCCGAATGTCCTTTTCGGAGGGGCCCCCGCCCACAATCTCATGACCGAGGTCCCCCTCACTCAAGGGGACGAGGCCGGCGTCCTTGGGGGCGTGGTCAGCCAGGAGATGATGGGAAGCCAGATGTGTCTTGAAGGGGCCGACACGGTCCTCGTGGGGGGTGCCCCGGCGACCCGTCTCACCTCCGCGACCCTTCAGAACGGAATCAACGCTCCGGGAGTCTGCCTCGTCCCGGCTCAACTTACCGTCCTTTTGCTGGCCCCCTAAAACGAGGAGTCCTGTTTTCATGACAACGCCACCCAGCCCCAAGCGCCCTGTCCGGACGATTGGAGCCATCATCGCCTTAGCCGCCATGGCCCTTGCCTCTTGTACCTCGGTCCGCACGGAGACCAATCCCGACAACAAGGTTCAAAAAAAGGTCCGGTGGTCTTTTGAAAGAAAATCCGTGGTTCTTGACGTCTCGGCTGATCCTGACTTGAACCTGTCGGACAAGCGCCCCCACACGCTGGTCATCGGAATCGTGGAACTTCAGGATCCCAATGCTTTTTTGCCCCTGATCCAGGATCCTGACCGTGCCATGGAAACCCTTGCCGTGGGGAAGAAAAGGGCCGGCATTCTCGCCATGTGGCGATTCATCATCCCTCCGGGAGCCCATCAACTTCTGACCGTCGACCGCATGAACCATGCCCAGTTTCTGGGAGTCATCGCCGGGTATTCCCAGTATTCCGCCAAGCAGGATATCGTGCTTCGTCCCCTTCCTGTGACGGTGAAGCGGACAGGCATCATTTTTCGGAGCAACCACTATCGTCCGGCCCGAACGTTCGCCGCAATCTGGCTGGGGAGCCGCCATCTGCTGGGGATGGCGGTTCTCGATCCCCGGGCGAAAGGGGCCAGCCAGAAACCGACCGGCCATGGAACAGGCAACTTAAACTGAGGACCACAGAGGAGAGGGAAGGAGCCGACATCTCATGAAATCCCTAAAACCAATCTATTGGCATCAGGGGCTATTTCTGCAACCCCAGCACTTCCAGCTGACGGATCTTCTGCAGCAGGCTCTGGCGCGTCCGTATCTCGATGCCACTCTTCCCTTCGCCTGGGGCGTTCGGGAGATCGATATTCAGACGTCGGCCCTGTCGCGGGGGACGGGACACATCAATTCCTTTTCCGCGATCTTCCAGGACGGGACCTATGTTCAGTTCCCCGGGAATGCCGTCATCCGTCCGCGCTCTTTTGAGAAGGACTGGACTTACCGGGATCGCCCCCTCACGATTTATGCGGGCCTCCATCGGTTTCAGGAGAATGCCTCCAATGTGACGACCGTTTCCGATCTCGATGCCGACGGGGGGAATACCCGTTTCGTGGCCCTTGCCGATCCGGAGGAGGTCCGGGACCTTTACGGGGAGGGGCCCGACGCCCTGGTCAAGAGCCTTTACTTCAATCTCTCGCTCTTCTGGGACAGCGAGATCCAGCACCTCGACCACTATAACCTGATTCCCATCGCCCAGGTTCTGTGGGACGGGGGGGCCATCAAGACCAGTCCGACCTTCATTCCCCCCTCCCTTTCCCTGTCTGCATCCCGCACCCTCGCGGGTCTGGCCCAGGAGATCCGGAACGAATGCGCCAGCCGGGCCCGGCAACTCGAGGAGTTCAAGTCCTCCGGCGAAGACCGGGGGGAGTCTTCCGAGGCGGGGTCCATCACCTACCTGTTGGCCCTGCGGACCTTGAACCGCTATGTCCCCCTTCTCTACCAGTATACGGAAAGCGACCCTCTCCACCCTTGGGTCTTCTATGGGGTCCTGCGCCAGATGGTAGGCGAGCTCAGCACCTTCTCAAGCAGCATTAACCTCTTCGGAGAGTCCGAAGTCTTTCCCGATCCCCTTCCGGCCTATCTTCACGAGGATATCTGGGGATGCGTGGCCCGGGCCCAGACGGTCCTTTTTACCCTTCTCAACAGCCTGACGATCGGCGCCGATCTCCTGGTGCGCCTGAATCCGGCCCCCGACGGATTCCAGGCGACCCTCTCGCAATCCTTCTTTTCGCCCCGGACCCGGTATTACCTCGCCATCCGTACGGAAGAAGAGGCCGAAGCGGTTCTCGCTTCATTTCAGGATACTGCCAAGGTGGGAACTCCCTCCCTGATGGATACGCTGATCCGCCGCGCCCTTCCGGGGGTCGAGCTGACTCCCATGAGCGGGCCTCCCTCCGGACTTCCGCGACGGCTCAACACCCATTATTTCCGGGTCGAAGTCCGGGACAGCGTCTGGGATTCCATCCGTCAGGAGGAATCGATCCAGATCTTTTGGCCCACGGCACCGCCTGGAACCACGATCGACCTGATAGGAGTGAAGTAATGGCCGCCCTGACCGACTACTATGTTCCGGTTGCCGCCTGGGTCAAGGACCAGCTGATGAGGGGAGTTCCGCTCCAGCCGATTGAGATCCGGGCAGAGATCGTCTCCCGTATCGAGAGAGCCCGTCGTGCGGCAAAAGAAGCGGGAATCGAGGAAAAGGTCTTCGACGACGGGCTTTTCCCGGTGATCGTATGGATCGACGAAAGCCTCATGTGTGCCGACTGGAGCGGAGCCAACGAGTGGAGATCGATGCTCCTCCAGAAGGCTCACTTCAAGATTGTCAACGGAGGAGTCGAATTTTTCCGAAGACTTTCCGCGCTCGGACCCGATCCTATGGATCGGGAGATCCTGGCGGTCTACTACATGATTCTCCACCTGGGTTTCCAGGGGCAGTTCGGAATGAAGGGGGGAGAAAACGGAGCACTCCAGGTTCGCCAGAGGCTCCAGAATCTTCTGGAGCCGGTCCGCCTTTCCGAAGGAGGCACTCTGTTCGCCGGTGTCTTGCCCGCATCCCTCGCCCTTTCCTCGGCCAGCGCGGAGACCAGGAACCGAAAACGCAGGACGAAGACGCTCCTGGTTTGGGGAACGCCTCCGGCGGTCCTTTTGATTCTTTATGGAGTTTTCGACCGGATCATCCATCAGATGGTTCAAAACGTCTTGATCCGTCTCCATTGATCCACGTGGTGTTTTTGATATCGGAGGAACCGGTTCCATGTTGAAAAAAATCCTGAGACCTCTTGCCTTCCTGCTTGTGGCCATTGCCCTGTTTGTTCTGGTGTGGCTTATGGGAATTTGGGCGCATTGGCCCATCGAGGTCTCGGTTTCAGTCGCCCTTGCGGTCGTTGTTGTCGTCTTTTCGGCCAGGAGAATCGTTCTCTTTGTCAGGCGGAAGATCGCCCAGGCCAAATTGAGGCGGTCCGCCATGACGGACAAGAAATCGGGACGTCTTCTGGCGATCCAGAGCCTCTGGAAAACGGCAAAAAAGAACGTCCAGGGGGAAGGGGGGCTTCTGTCGAACCCCCTTTCCACGCTTCCCTTCTACCTTGTCCTCGGAAACACGGGCTCGGGAAAGACGACGCTTCTGGTCAACGTCAATATCCCGATCCGGTTCCGGACCTTCTCCCGGGAAGAGATTCCCCCTCCCACCGACACCATCGAGCTCATGCTCGAAGACAGGGTCATCCTTCTGGATACGTCGGGACGTTACGTCTCGGTCGACGAGGCCGAGGACGCCACGGAGGAATGGTCGACGATCCTTGGCCTCCTTCACCGAACGAGGCTGAAGGAGCCGTTCAACGGAGTGATCGTGACGATCTCGGTCGAGGAGCTGTATACCTCGGATTCTGTCAAGCTGTCGCAACTTTCCCAGAATATCCGCCAGCGGATCGATTCCCTCATGCGGACGCTGCATGTGAGCTTCCCTGTCTACATCATGGTCACCAAACTCGACCTGGTGGCTGGTTTCAGGGCCTACCTCAATTCCATTCCCATCGCCCAGACCGGCGAAATGATGGGCGTCCTTGCTGATCCGTCGGAGTCCTGGGAAGAGACTCTGCGCCGGGGAATCCGGGAAATCACAGAGAGGATCCACTCCCTGATGTTCCTTCGGGCCGATGCCCCGCCGCCCGATTCCGAAGGTCTGGTCTTCCCGCTCGAAATCATGGCGATTGAGCCTCTGATGGGTCCTTTTCTCAAGGGACTCTTCGAACACTCTCCCTATCTTTATCGGCCGGATTTCCGGGGATTTTTTTTCTCGAGCGGCGTGTTGGGAACCCCCAAGTTTTCCCAGATCCTCGGCCACGACTTTGCCAAGGGACGAGAAAGGGAGGTGGAGATCGTCGACCGCTCTCCCGGAGCAGTCCTTCCAATAAATACTCTTTCGAAGGCGGGCCCGATGCCCTCCCTTTCCGGATCCGACCCGTCTTCTGCCGACCTTGTCAAAGGCGGGAGACGAGAGTTGTCCTTGCTGTCGGGGGCATTTCTCAAGGACTTTTTTACGCGTCGGCTTCCGGAAGACAGCATTCTTGCAACTCCCACGGGCCTGATGGCCAAATTGCGCCAGATGGCGACGAACATTCTTCTCGTGGGGTGGTATGGAGCCACCGCGGTGACGGGCCTTTATCTCATCCTGTCCTACGCCAATGCCGCCCATATGGTCAAGGTCATGGTCTCCCGCCAGCCTGGGACGATCAACGTCAATGGAGACCTCCACCAGAACATGGAGAACATGGAACGCTACGGGAGTCTGATCGACTGGATGGCCAAGCGGGATGCCAGCCTCTCCTCCCGCTTGCTGGCTTTTTCCCATGAGACGGGCAGACTTGAGACGGCCATGAAGCACCGGTTCGACAACGAGTTCGAAACGGTCATCCTCCCCCATCTGAACCAGACCCTCCGCACCCGGATCCGGGAGCTCCTCGACGACGACCCCTCCCACCATCTGGCGGATTATGTGGACATTCTCGTGCGCCGGATCAACCTCATCAAGGACCGGATGGACGGATCCTCCTTTGCCGATCTCGGAAACAAACCCCAGCCAGGGGTCCAGGACATCGTGGACCTCGATCCGTCCATTTCTCCTCAGGAGGCCAAACACTTTTCGAAAATCTATCTGGCGTATATTGCCTGGGGGTCTGTCGATCCGGTGCGCCAGGATCTGGACTCGCTCCAGTCGCTCCTTCTGGAGGTCGAACAAACCTTTCCCGATTTTCACTGGCTGGCCGACTGGGTCGATGCCCGGGACGATGCCGACCGGGTCGCGCTGTCGACCTTCTGGAAGGGCACCGGAAAGGATGTGACCGAAGATGTCGTTCCTCCCGCCTTTACCAATAACGGAATGAAACGGATCAACGAGTTCCTTGCGGAAGTTCGCAAGGCCAGTCCGGAATCATTCTCGGTCTCCCGCTCCATAAAGAAGTTCATGATCTGGTACGACTTCAGGAAAGAGGTCGTGTGGTTTGCCTTTGTTCGCGGATTTTACGAAGGGGAAGAGACGCTCGCCGACGTTTTGCAGTGGAAGGCCGTCTTTCAGTCTCTTCCCGGGCCCGGGAACCCCTACCTTCTGCTGGCCAAGCGTCTCGATCACGAGTTTCCCAAAAGCCCGGGGGATTCTGGAAAACCATGGAAGATCCTTCTCGGCGAGTATCTTCAAATTGCCAAATATCGGGGGCTGAAGTCGAATTTTGTTTCGAAAATCCAAAGCTACGCCCTGGCGTTTCATGAATCCGGGCGAGCGGGAATTCATGGTGGCCCCCGGAAAGGAAGGCAGACCATGGCCGCACTGGTGGAGGCCGGGCGGGCCTATAGCCAGTATATGTCGGCCCTGTCCGCGACGGTGGACGAGGGGATGCAGGGTCGGGGGCATGCGCTGAAGCTTGCAGGAGATTACTATTCCTACTCCAGAAAGGGATCGAACAAGCCCCCCCTGCTGATCGCGACATCGAACGCCCTCGAAACGGTTCGCAAAAACCTCATCCCCCATGGAGACCCCAAGGAGAATATTTTATGGGGACTGATTTCCGGACCTTTCTGGACGGCCCTGGACATGATTGATCGTGAGGCGGCCTGCGAGATTCAGGACAAGTGGATCGCCACTGTCGTCGCCCCCGCCCAGGCCTCCCTGTCCAGCAAAGATCTCAAGCAATTTCTCCTGGGGCAGGGAGGGGCCATCCCCGCCTTCATGGACAAGACGATGGCTCCTTTTGTCCAGCGAACTCCCTCGGGGTTCAATCTCTTTGCCAGAGACAGGCACACTGTGTCCATAAGACCTTCATTCCTCGTTTTCATCAACGATACCATCAATGCTCAACGCTCGCTCGATTTGACGGCGAAACGAAACGAAATTGAGAAAAAGAAAAGACACCTGGACCTTGTGAATCTTCGACAGTCTCTGGGCAAGCAGGAACAGAACGACCAGAAAAAGATTCTTTCCATGGCCAAGACGAAGTTTCCGATGGTGATCAAGGCCCTTCCCACGGATGTGAATCCGGAGTCCCTTGCCCGTCCCTATCTCACGAGGCTCACCCTGGAGTGCGCGGAGAAGAAGCATGTCTTGAACAACCTCAACCTCCCTGTCCGGAGGGCGTGGGTATGGTCCTCACTCACGTGCGGGAAGACCTCCCTTGAGATCCGTCTCGGCAATCTCGTCCTGACCCGGGAATATCCGGGAGGGAACGGATTTATTCAATTTTCCCAAGAGTTTTACCAAGGAAGTCTGACCATGACGCCGGCGGACTTTCCTCTGAAGAAAAAGGCCTTGGAGAATCTCCGGGTGACGTTCCTGACGGTTCATTTCCAGTTCAAAGGCATCCATACACTTCTTCTCCACTACCAGGACTATTTGCAGGCCCGGGAGTCCCTGGACAAGGTCAAGGAAAAAATTGCCCGGATCGATCAGGAGCTGGCGATCCAGGACACCAGCGCACTCGACAATCAGAAAGCCGCATTGAAGAGCCAGCCGTTTGCCATCGAGGATCTTCCCACGGAAATCGGGGTCTGTCTTCCGGGAGAGGTCTCGGGAGTTCCATCCGAAGGGGGGAGCGGGGGGACCCCGGCTTCTCCGCATGAGAAGGGAGTGTAAGATGACCGGAGCCGATCTCGGGCGCAGTCCGATCCGTCCGGATGCCCCTGCCGGAGAGGATGTTCGCGATCAGGATGTCTTTGCTGAACTCCAGGCCGAGATGAATCGCTCCCAGACGGTGACGTCGGGGGCGTCCGCCGTTATCGACTGGCCCAATATCCGGAAAATTTCGTCGTCGATCCTGGAAAGTCGGAGCAAGGATCTTCTTGTCGCCGCCTACCTCTCCGTAGCCATGGCAAAAACGGAGGGTCCGGCGGGTGTGGTGGAGGGAATTTCCCTGCTCAATGCGATGGTGGCGGAGCACTGGGAGGCTCTTTTCCCTCCCATCTCCCGCCTTCGCGCCCGGAGAAATGCCTTATCCTGGTGGATAACCCAGATGCAGGAGATCCTTCCGGGACTCACCGCTCCTCCCCTCTCCCCCGAGGCCATGGCGCAGGGCGTCCGGGAGATCCGAGAACTCAATGCCGTCCTGGGGGAGAAGGACCCTGACGGTCCCACTCTCGCTCCTTTGTATCCCCTTGTCGAGGGCTTGCCGGTCTCCCTGCCGGCGGTGCCCCCGCCTTCTTCCTCCGAGCCCGCCGGGACGGCCTCCTCGGCTCCCTCGACCCCTTCGCCCGCCAGTTCCTCGGGTTCGACGGGAGCCTCGTTTTCGATTCCCGAAGAGGGAGATCCGGTCGCCGCCCTGGAGCAGATTGCTCCGGGGCTTGTGTCGCTCGCCGATCGCTTGCTTGAGGCCGATCCGGAGGATAGCCGGTCCCACATTCTCTCGCGACTGATTCTCTGGGAAGGCATTCGGGAAATGCCTGC
>JAJYPO010000226.1 GCA_021795275.1 Nitrospirota bacterium
CCCGCCTTCTTCCGGAAGGAGTTCCGTCCGTCCATGACCCCCTTCGCCCTTCCGACCGTCACCCTGGCCGGGGGCTTTCTTCTCATCGTGACGGGTTCGGCCCTTTTCACCCGCTCACTCGAATCCACGGTGGCGCGATTTTTCGAGAACCGGAATCGGGGACTCCGGATTTTGGGCAATCTCTCCCTGTCCCTCCCGGAGCTGATCCTTCCCCTCATCGCCTTCCTGACCCCGGGAACCTCCCCGTCACGGATCGAGGCCGGGACAGGGGCTCTCTTTGGCCCCCCCCTCTTTTTGGGCCTTGTGCTCCTCCCCCTGGCCTTCTTTCTTTCCCGACCCCAGGCCAGGATGCTTGCCCGGGAAGGTCCCCTCCTGGTGGCCGGACTCTCCGCCGCCATTCTCCTGTTCGGACACGGCCTCCTTCCCCGCCTCTTTCTCGCCCTTTTTCTGCTGGCGCTCTACCTCGGAGGCCTTCTTCTCGCTCCCGGCCACGAAGAGAACCGCCTGTCCCCGGAAGCCCCGACCGACTGGAGGATCTCCGACGCCTTTTTTCTTGGTGGGGGGGCGTTCCTGATGGGACTGGGAAGCCAGGCCTTTCTTTCGGGGATCGAATCTCTCCGCGAGATCTGCGGAGTCTCCCCTTTCTGGACGGCCCTCCTCCTGGGCCCGATCGCCACAGAGGCCCCCGAACTTCTGACCCTGACGCATTTTCTGAGAAAAAAGAGCCTTCCCGAGGCCTTTTCGATCCTCTGGGGGTCGATTCATCTCCAGACGACCCTTTCTGTGGCGGTCGGGATCCTTGCCTCCCCCTGGCGGGGCTCCTCCTCCGCCACCCGTGCCGGACTCCTTCTGGCAGGCCTCCTGGGAATACTCTCCCTTCTGGGCATCCGGCGGAGAAGACGTGCTCCGGAAAATGGTGCCTCATGAACGCCAATCCTCCTCCCTCCCTTGGCAGGAGCGTCCCCCTCCGATTCGGTCTCACCAGCCTCTTCGCCGACATGACCTACGAGCTGGCCCACGTTCTTCTCCCGTCGCTCATGCTCCACCTCGGAGGCACGGGAATGGCCACCGCCCTCATGGAGTCGCTGGCGGAAGGGGCGAAGATGACGGGATTCTGGACTGCGGGCCGTATCGGAAGGAATCCGGAAAGGGAATCCCTCCTCGTCCGGACCGGCTACGTCCTGACCGTTCTCGGAACGGTCCTCATGGGCGCGGCGGGGTCGGCCGGAGCCCTGATCGCCCTCAAGAGCCTCTCCTGGTTCGGCAAGGGCCTCCGGGGCCCGGCGCGGGACGCCCTTCTCACGAACGCCCTTCCCGCCGAACGCCACGCCATCGCCTTCGGGATTGTCCGGGCCCTCGACCAGACGGGGGGACTGCTCGGGCCTCTTCTCGCTTTGGGGCTTTCCGGCCTGCTCTCTCCCTCCCGGATTCTGTTTTTGACCGCCATACCGGGCATTCTCTGCGTAACATTCTCCATTCTGGCCACCCGAACGGCCCTTTTGGCCCGAATCGAACCGGACAGGAACTCAGCCGCAGGCCGGGGGCCCCAAGGGGCCTCCGGAGTGGATCCGATGCAGCGCCCCACCGTGCGGCACTTCCTTCTTGCGGGCATCCTCCTCAGGGCCGGAATGCTTCCCGCCACCCTGCTCATGTTCCGCTTCGCCGACCCGGGGGGAAGCTTCTCCGTGACGGTCGGAGGCTTTCTCCTGTCAAGCCTCATGACGGTCGGAGCCAACCTGACCATCGCAAGAAGACGTTTCCCCACCTCTCCGAAATTTCTCCTGGGAGCCGCGGGCGCCCTGATCGCGCTCTCCTCCCTCTTCCTCACCGGAGCCCGCCCCACACCCATTCTCTACCTTCTGTCCATGACGGCCTGGGGATGCGGGGAAGCCTTTGCCTCGGTGGGGCTCAAGGTGCGGGGAGCGGCCCTCTGGCCGCCGGAGCTCCGCACCCGGGGCTTCGCCCTCTTCGAACGTTCGGCAGCCTTTCTCTGTCTTCTTTTCTGGCCTCTGGCCGCCCATCTTTGGGATCTGGGACGGACCGGTGTCGGAATGGGAATAGCGGCGGCCGCTGCGGCGACCGGAGGACTCCTCCTGGCCAGGAGTCCGGACAAGGCCCCGGCCCCCCCGCCCTCCTCACAGGGCGGCCAATTCCGTTGATTCTCGACAAGGAGGGAGAGAGGATGTCCATCGCCCCTGTTTTCGAACGATCGTCCATCGACAATGGCGTTGGACCAGTCGCGATCACGTGCACCCATCCTTGCCATTCATGAAATGGAATTCCATAATTGCACGGATAACGGACCTTCTGGCGACACCCACGTCCGGGAATCGCTTCAGTATTTTTCAGCCGTCCCGCTCCCCGGTCTTCGCCAGGCCGGGACAACGACCCTTGCCCTCGGAGTCGATGTCGAGACGGTTCCCGGACACATGGATTGATCGTTGATTTTTTCCGGCTCCGCCGGCTTTTGCCTTGGCACACCTACCTCAGGAAGCGCCTGATCCGCTCTCCCGAGGTCTATCTCCGGGACAGCGGACTGGACTGGATCGCACCTTTCTTCGCATCGAGGACCGTGCAAGCCTTCCAGGCCATCCGGTCGCAAGCCGGTCGTGAAGAATTCGTGATAGAAAACCTTCCTGAGGCCGCCGGAGACCGATCCGGTTTTTTTACCGGGCGCCCCGCGATGGGGCGATCGATCTCCTGCTTCAGCGGGCCGGCGGACCCTGTTGGCGGTCGAGGTCAGGCGAACCCTTTTCCCACGGCCGGAGAGGGGATTCTCCTCGGGCGGGGGAGAAGTCTCCCCCGCCCGACAATTCATCGTCCATCCCGGCGAGGAGCCCATTCCTCCCATAGAGGGGATCGCGAAGCGGCGGCTTTGCGATCTGCCCCAGGGAATCTTCCATTTCTCCAAGGAGCTCCAATGAGCGGAAACTTTGATCCCAAGGCCGTCCTGAGATCCCCACGCGAGACTATGGAGGGATATGTCTTCCTTCCCCGCCTGATCGACAAGGTGCGGCTCGCATCCCGAGGGCTTCTTCCCGAGGACTACCATCCGAACCTGCTATCGGAATCCGACCGGACCTTCGACGGCCGGTTCCTTCTGTTCACGGGAATCCATCCGGAGGAACTCCGGGCAGCGATCCTGTCCTTGCCGGGCGACGATGCCGTCGGCGGATGGGTCCGGAATAAGGCCATCATCCGTCCTCCGAAGGAGATCCGGGCCTGGTCCGAAAACAGTGTTTCTGCCCTTTCGGTTCCGACAACGGATCGGATCGTCCAGAGAAGCAGGTCCTATCCGGAGGCGGCAAAAGCCCTGCCTCCGGATCTTCTGGCCTCTCTCAACCCCCTCGACCTTATCGACT
>JAJYPO010000045.1 GCA_021795275.1 Nitrospirota bacterium
GAAAGAGAGGGGGATCGAGACCCTCCGGATCGGTCCCAAAGGACCTCTCCGAAGGGGGACCGGCTTGGGAAAAAGACCGGTCCAACAGAAAAGCGGTAAAGAAATACTGTTTTAAAACGTTTACTTAAAGGCTGTTTCTTGAGAGACTGAATTGTCTCATATTGAGAAATCCTAACACATTAAACCAAACTTCCATCTTTACCGCTCCACCGGAGATTTTCCCTTCCAGATCCATTTTACCCGACCAAGAACCGGTGTATAATGGGGCGAAAATCCCGGCAACAGACCGGGACCTTCGTGGACGAGGCCAACCATTCCTCCTGCTCTGGCCGAGGACCGGGCCTGAGGGAGAACCATGAGTCCTGTCCCTCTGCCCGGAGGTCGCACCCGGGGAAATAGACCGAAGCCCCCTCCTTAACCTTGAGAGGAAGTGGTACAAGTCCTTTGCCCGGGACCATTCCGACCAGGATCAGGCCGAACAGCGTCAGGAAGAAGTCTCGGCTCCGAAACTCTGGGAACCGTCCTCAGGTTGGCCTTTGGGCTCACAGGAGACGATTGCGGTCATGTCGCCTTCCTTTCCGGATAAGGTCAGAGGATAATGACGCCTGGGCCTCCCGAATCCTCACCTGGCCTTTGAGGGGCCCATCACGAAAGCATGAAAGGAGATCCATGAGCCGATATCGCTACCATCTTTTTCTCTGCACCAACGAGCGTCCTTCCGGAGAGCCACGGGGATCCTGCCAGGCCAGGGGAGCCCTTCCCCTTCTTGAGGTCGTCAAGGAAGAGGCCCTTCGGGCCGGTGTCCCGGGTCCCTTCCGGGCCAACCGTTCGGGATGTCTCGATGCCTGCGAGTCGGGCCCGGTCCTTGCGGTCTATCCGGATGGCATTTACTATCGCGTGACAAATCGTGAGGAGATCGCCCGCATCATGAAGGAGCACCTCTCCGAGGGACGGATCGTGGCGGAGCTCCAGATCCCGAATCCCCCTCCGGGCCCTTCCGCCTGAGGCGGGTTACCTCCGGAAGGTCCGGATATAGGAGAGGACATCCTCGATGCTGCCGGGCGACAGGGTGTCGGACCAGCCCGGCATGGATCCCAAGCCGTTCTGGATGACATGGAAGAGGAAGGAGTTGGTCCTGTTCTCCCAGAAGGCCGGATCGGTAAAATCCGGCGGAGGGGGAGAAAGACCCCGGGTGGCCGGCCCTTGTCCATTTCCGTGGACTCCATGGCAGGAGAGGCAGTGAGCCTCGTAGATCTTCTTCCCCTCCCCGCCGTCGGCCAGTGCCCTCCCGGGATCCCCGATCCCGGAAATGAAAAACAGGAGCAGCGCCCCCCAAAGCATTTTTCCGTATCTTGCTCTCATCTCGACTCCTTTGAAATTCCGGCTCACTCCCCCACGCTCACCGGTCCCGTTTCCTCCCTTTGGATCCGAGGGCAGAGTCCGCTTTTGGTCGGGGGATTCCCTCCGGATCATCCGGCCGGTCGGAAAGGACGATGAAGCGGTCGAGCACCGTTCCCACCCTCTGAACGACCCACTGGTGACGAATCGTCTTGTAGCGAAGATAGGCGATCCGAGCATAGGGGACCACCTCGACCGGATCGTCTTCCGGATGATGTCCCGGCGTCGCCTTGAACCCCCGGTCCGGATATTCGGGGAGCTTTTTACGGATCTTGCCAAAGAACTCCGCAATGCGGAGGACCCCTCCCCGAAAGGCCAATCGATAGTTCCTGAGGCGGTAATCCCAGATCAGGTACCGATGGGAATGGATGGGGGCGGAGGAAGGAAGGCCCACCAGGTGGCGGACCCTCCCGGACGCCATCCCGGGGAGAAGGGGGGAGGGCAGGACATGACCGAGAAAGGAGGGCAACGGCCGGATCCTTCTCTCCCCGATGCTTTCTCCCCACAAGGTCCGGGCGAACTCCCAGCCAGGGAGGCTCTCGACTGCGGCGATTCCGGTCGGGAGCAGCGGCTCTCCCATCCGGGAAAGCACACTCTGGTCGTACACGAGACGGGGATCGAAGCCCGCCTGGCCCGTGGCCTCATCCCAGCGGTGGAGACCCTGCACTTTGTGGTCCCGCATCCAGAGAGCCAGGGCAAAGTCAGCCGAATACCAGGGGGAGGTGGGGTTGAGATGGGAGGCCCGTCCGAAAAACCGGAGGGCCGTCCGGAGTCTTCCGTCCAGAAGTGCGATCCTCCCCATGGCGTTCCAGGCCGGGGAAAAGGTGGGTCTGTCTCTTAGGATCCCTGACCAGATGGTCCGGGCAAAATCCCGCTCCCAACGGCGCCTTTTCTGCTCCCCGGAGGAAAGGGGCGGAACGGTCGGAAGAGGATCGACCGAAAAGAGCAATGTCTCCCGGCTGACTGGAAGGGTTCGGAAGTAGTCCCGATAGTAGGCCAATCCCAGCCAGAACCTCCCTTCGATGGAGCCGGGAGCGCTGTCGACATAGCGGACCAGAAAGGGAACGGCAGCCGCCGGCCGTCCGGAGAGGAGAAGGGAGACGCCATCCTCAAGCTCGGCAGAATCGACCTGGATCCGGGCCTTCTCGCGATTGAGCCAGTCGACGGTCTTCTTCCAGTCCTGCCCCCTCCGGAGAGAATCGAGGACACGCACGGCCTCGACCGCCCCGGCATAGTGGTAGCCTGCGCGCAGCAAAATCATGGCGGCATTTTTGGCTTCCCTGTTCCTTTTTTCGAGAAGGGCCGCCCCGGAAAGGGCGGCCCTCTTGTCAGATTCGTCCAGAAGATCGTGGCGCGAGAGAAGCAGGGCGACCAGACCCGCCATCGTGTCGGTGTCCCGGATGAGGCCGGAGAAGACAAGTCCCCGCGTCAGGACGACGGTTTCACCTCCAAGGTAGAAGCCGGCGGGCTTTGCATCGTCGATGATGATGACCTGGACCGGAAATTCCGGATGGAGAAGAAAAGGAGTGAGGGAGCGCGCTATCCGGCCCAGGGCCAGGGAGATGGAGCGGCTCTTGACTGTTCCGTAGTGAAGCTCGACCTCAGTGGTGACCCGGGAGAGGTCCTCCCGCTCGTTTTCCACCCGTTCGACCACCGAGAGGGACGAGAGGTCGGAGTAGGAGGGTGTCCCGCCGTCTCCCATGAGCGGCCGGAGAGCCGTTCCGGCGAAGGAGGGACCCGGAAGGAGAAAGAGGGCCAGCCCCAGGATGAGGCGAGCGCCAGTGAGCCTGTTCACACGATACTCCCGGGCCGCCGGGATTACCGTCCCGGACGTTCGAGAAAGTCGAGGTAGTCCCGGATTCCGTCGGGAACGGAATATCGCGGAGCGTATCCCAGAACATCCCGGGCCTGGTCAATTGCGGCGCAGGTGTGTTCCTGGTAGAAGTCGTAGGGATTGTCGAAGTACTCGGTCTTCAGGTCGAGCCCAAGGAAGGATTTGATCGTCTCGATGAGGGTGTTGAAGGAGGTCTCGGATCCCGAACCGATGTTGAAACTTCCCGAGGAACGGGCCGAAAGGGCAAGAATGTTGGCCTCAACCACATCCTTGACGTAGACAAAGTCCCGCCCTTGCTCCCCCCACTTGAAGACGCGGGGGGCCTTGCCGGCCTTCATCTGGCGGTAAAGCTGGTAGATCATCGAGGCGGCCGGTCCCTTGAACTGCTCGCCGGGACCAAAGACATTGAAATAGCGAAGGCCGACGATCGTCCGGGAAAAACCGGCGGCGGCCTTGTGGGCCACATTGTCCAGGACCGACTTCGAGAATCCGTAGACATTCAGGGGGGACGGAGACTGCTCCTCGGACTGGGGGCTGGGGTTGGCGCCGTAGACGCCGGCCGACGAGGCGTAGACCACCGGAATCTGGAAGCGGAGGGCGTATTCGATGACCCGGTGAAACCCGGCGACATTTCGGTGCATCATCAACCTCTGGTCCATGACCGTGGTGTCGGTGATGGAGGCCTGGTGAAAGATGGCATCGAAGGGGGGCTTGCGGTCGAAGGTCGCGATCAGGTCCAGTTCGGCCAGCTCCTGGGCAAAGAAATCTCCCCGGAAGCCGATCAGGTTCTTGAAATGGCCGGACGAGAGGTCGTCGATCACCGTCACGTCATGCCGGTCCTTTTCAAGGCGAAGGACCAGATTCGATCCGATAAATCCCGCCCCACCCGTCACAAGATATCGCATCCCGCACTCCTTTTCGCCAGCGGACACCATGACTCCGGCCTGTCGCCCGCTTCGGCGGATGTGGTAAGATCCCATCCGGGCCCACTCCGGGCCCGGGAAAACATGTCTCCATTATGGCAGATAAAGAGAAAGGACCCAAGCCCGTGTCCCCTCCCCTCAAGGTCGGCCTGATCGGATCCCGGGGCCAGCTTGGATCCGAGCTGGTCAGACATTTCTCCGACCCCGGCTTTTCTCATAAAATCACCCTTCGCTGTCTCGACCGGCCCTCCTTCGACATCACCTCGCCAGACTCCCTGGCGGAGGTTGCCGGCGCGGGATTCGATCTCCTGATCAACACTAGCGCCTACAACGCCGTCGATCGCGGGGAGACCGAAGTGCGGGAATGTTTCGAGCTCAATGCCTTCGCGCCACTCAACCTTGCCCGGGCCTGCCGGGAGGCCAAAACGGCGCTTCTTCACGTCTCGACCGACTATGTCATGAGCGGAGGTCTCCACGAAGAGGAGCAGATCCCCTATCCAGAGGAGACTCCTCCCCGGCCCCTCTCGGTCTACGGCCTCTCGAAAGCCACGGGGGAACGGCTGGTCCTGGGTGCCTGGGAACGGTCCTGGATTGTCCGGACTTGCGGCCTCTACGGAGGGGAGGGCTCCGGACAGAAGGGCGGCAACTTCGTCACCACCATGATCCGGCTTGCCAGGGAAGGAAAGCCCCTCCGGGTCGTCTCGGACCAGAGGGTCGGACCCACGGCGGCCCGGGACCTGGCCCGGGGAATCGCCCTCCTGGTGACGGCTCCCCTGCCCTTCGGACTCTGGCATCTCACAAATGCCGGAAATGTGAGCTGGTACGAATTTGCCCGGCGGATCTTCCAACTTACGGGACTCTCCCCGGATCTTTCTCCGATCCCTCTCTCCCTCTACCGCCCCGCCGCCCCCCGGTCTCCCTTTTCCGTCCTTTCGAATGACAAGGCGCACGGAGCCGGCATCCTCCTCCCCTCCTGGGAGGAGGCCCTCGAGGACTACCTCGGCCGGAGCGGTCTCATTCCCGGGTCGTAAGGGGCCGGATCAGAACCTCCAGAGGATTCTTTCC
The DNA here is from genome assembly GCA_021795275.1 of Nitrospirota bacterium. The sequence continues at coordinate 5,221 of JAJYPO010000045.1, forward strand.
CGTCTCAAGGGCCACATTGAGGCCTTTCAGAAGATCCCAGACACTGTCGGTGTTCCGGAGCCGCCCGGCACCGGGATCGAGCCCCGGAGGCGGATTGCCGACCCAGTACCCCAGTCCTCCCAGATGCACGGCGTGATTGACTGCCCCAAGGTCGGTCGTATCGTCTCCCACCATCACGGGAAAAAAGTCCCTGGGCTCGACCCCGGCCTCCCGGGCGAGATGCTCCAGGAAAAAATCCATCGTCTCTTCCTTGGTCACCCCCCCGGCCGGACGGACCTCCCAGACCATCTTTCCGTGATAGAAGCGGAACCGGGTCCTCTCCTCCCAGTCTTCGAACAGCCGTTCGATCTCTTCCGAAAGGTGGGGAACCCGTTCCGGCTCCACCCCCCGATAATGGACCGACAGACTGTATTCCTTGATTTCAGTCACCGTTCCCGGGACGGGGTCCGTAACCTTACGAAGGTCGGGAACCCAGGCCGCAAGGGAATCCCTGGCGCGCAGGGCCTCGGGATGGACGGTGTGTTTCTCCCGGAAGCGGCGGACAGCCCCGTGGTCACCGGAAAGGCCCGCGAGAGAGGAAACGGGAAGTCGACGGAGAATATCGGGGAAGGCCCGTCCGGAAATGACAAAAAGGGGAAGGAGGCGGCCGAGGGAGTCCAGAAGGTCCAGCTCATGGGGGCCAAGATGGACCAGGTCGGGATGGGGAGCGATGGGAGCCAGCGTTCCGTCAAAGTCCAGAAACAGGGCAAAACGGGATCTTTTCCCCTGCCCCCGATCCTCGGTCATCGCAGCATCGGAGCGGGAACGGGCCTGAGGGACCGAAGGTTTTCACTCATCCACCGGCAGACGTTGTTCCGCTCGATTGCAGCCAGAACCCGGTCGTTCCTGCGCCTCCGGATTTCCGGGTCGAGGGAGAGTCCCTGGTGGATGAGACGTGCGGACTGGACGGGATCGAAGGGATCGATCAGGGCAAGCCCCTCCATCGTCTGGGCCGCCCCTGTATGGCGGCTCAGGAAGAGGACTCCGTCCCGCCCCTTTTGTGAGGCCAGAAACTCCTTTGCCACGAGGTTCATTCCGTCTTTCGTCGCCGTGATGAGGGATCCGGAGGAGAGACGGTAGAGAGGGGCAAGGACGGTTTGGGGAAGGGAGCGGGCGATGGTTTTCACCGGAACCCAGTCGCTCCGGCCGAATTTTTTATTCAGCCTCTCCACCGCCGCCTCGACCTGTCGGGCATACCGGCGGTAGGCTTCCACCGACTGCCGGCTGGGAGGGGCCACCTGCAGAAGGGAGAGCGTCCCGATGCGGGAGGGGTGCCGGGTGAAGAGAGCCTCCAGAATCTCGATCCGTTCCAGAAATCCTTTGGAATAGTCCATCCGGTCGACGGATACGAGATAGGGACGGATTTCTTCTTCCGAACCCAGGAGCCCCGCCTCCCGAAGAACCTCCCTTGCGGCCCGGATTCCATCGGGATCCCGTGCGAGACGGTCGAAGTGGGCGGGGTCGATCGAGACAGGGTAGACCCCCAGGGAGAGGACCCTTGTCCCGCTTTCCGTGCGGACGCAGAGACTCTCGCCGTCCCAGGAGGCCCTGTCCCCGTAAAGGAGCCGGACAGTGTCAAGGAAGCGCTCCCTGTATCCTTCGGTCTGGAATCCGATCCGGTCATGGAAGAGAAGGCCCTCGACCAGCTCGGAAAGCCAGGGGAAATCCTTCGCAGAGGGGATGTCGACCCAGGGAATATGCCAGAAAAAGGCCAGGGGCGGAAGATGGTGCCCGGCCATACGCCGGACCTCGCGCGCCACAAGGGCCAGCTGGTAATCATGGATCCAGACGACGCCGGGGGAAAGGGTAGTGAGGGACTCCAGCACCTTCCCGGCCAGACGCCGGTTGACATGGAGGTAGGCCTCAAAGGAATCCCCGACCTCCCCGACCCGCTCCGGGTCATCATGGAAAAACGGCCAGAGGACTCCGTTCGAAAAACCGGCATAATGAGCCGCCCGGACCTCTTCCGGAAGGGAGAGGCGCTGGAGAAGATATCCCGGAGCTTCCGGGGACTCCCGGGGAGGGGAAATCCGCAAAAGATCCGGCCCCGCAGAATCCCTGAGGGCGATCCACTCGCCCCCCACTATGCCCAGAAGACGATGGATCGTCTGGGTCACCCCCCCGGGAGGGAAGGAGAGATGTCCGGACCCCTCCCAGACGATCGGTTCCCGGTTGGTGACCACGAGAAGGGGGGCCCGACCGAATTCCCGTCGGTAGAAAAGAACCATCTCCTCCGGAGACCGGCATTCGGGGCTCCCTTCCTCCCGGCCGAAGGCCGGAGCCAGGGAGGAGGAAAGAAGCGAGGCCATCAGCGGACCTCCGTCAGGGCATTCTGGAGGGAGGTCCGCAAGGGTGCAGGAGCTGCTCCTCTCCGGGTTTCCCGGAGGATGGAACGATAAAGCGTCTCGTAGCCGTCCACCATGACTTCGGTCGAATAGAGCTGGGCGGCTCTGGCGCGGCAGGCCCGCCGGTCGATCGTCCCGACCTTGTGGGCCAGGACTTCGGCCATTTCCTCTTCGCTGTCCACCAGATATCCGGTCACGCCATCCTCCACAAGCTCGGTTGCGGCGCCCCGCTTGAAGGCCACGACAGGGGTTCCGCACAACATCGCCTCGATCATGACCAGGCCGAAGGGCTCTTCCCAGCGGATGGGAACGAGAAGGGCCCGGGCTCCCTGAAGAAGGGCCACCTTCTGGAGATGGTCGACCTGCCCCAGCCAGTGGACGAGGGGATTTTGGAGAAGCGACCGGAGGGTCTCGTTGTAGAAGGAGGTATCGCACGGATGGACCGCGCCTCCGATATGGAGCGGGATTCCGGCCTTGAGCGCCACCCGGCAGGCGCTGTCCGGTCCCTTTTCGGGGGCCAGGCGGCCCAGGAAGGCGGCATGGGACCCCGGTCCGAAGGACGGCGGATAGGCCGCCGGATCAAGGCCGTGGTGGATGACAGAAAACCGGGAAAGGGGAACCTCCTGCTCCTTCTGGGAGTGGCTGATCGCCACATAGTGGTTTTCCGGATAATGGCGGTAGATTTCCGAGAACTCCGGGGTCCGGGAATGATGAAGGGTCACAACGGCGGGAACGTTGGTGATGGAGGCATAAGGCACGGCCACAGGCGACTGCCAGTGAACGATGTCGATATCCCCCCGTTCCATGATCCGCTTTGCGGAAAAGGCCAGATGGATCTGCTCGTCTCTGGGAACGATGGGCCAGCGGGCGGAGGGGAAGGCGCATTCGACATAGGCCCGGGTCCGGGAGTCACCCGTGGCAAAAAGAACCACCTCATGGCCGCGGTCGATGAGCTTTTCAGCGAGATGATAGAGAAAGAGCTCCGTCCCTCCGTACTTCTTGGGGGGAACGCTGACAAATGGGGTCGAAACCAGGGCGATTCTCACGCGTTACTCTCCTTTCGCCGGTGTTTCGGGACCGGGAGACAGGCCGGCCAATGCGGCCAGAAATCCCGGAAGTGGACGAAAAATGCCGGACTCCGAACGGTGTCCGGCCTCGATCAGGTTCACGGCCCCCCAGGAAAGGACCAGGATCCCGCCAAGAAGCCCAAGGACGGTCCGGATTCCCAGGACCGTCACGAGGGAAGGAAGTCCGGTCATTCCCAGGATCGCCCCTCCCAGAAAGCCCAGACTCATCGTTGTCAGGACCCGGGAGAGGAGCCGTGAGGGGGCATGGTTCTGAAGAAGCGTGTGGACGAGGGGATTCACCACCGAAATCGCCATTCCGAACAGAGCCATCAGAAAAAGGTCCACGGGCATCTGGCCGGTGACGGAGACAAGGAGGATCAGGATTCCCCCGGCCAGGAAGCCGCCGGCAATCCACCGGAAAAGACTGAGCGGGGGACGGACGGTCAGGGCCAGGGAGGCCAGGAGCATTCCCACTCCGTAAGCGGAAAGGAGCATGCCGAATCCTTTCGATCCGGCATGGAGGACAGCATGGGAAAGGACCGGAAGCAGGATGGTCACAGGACCGGTGATCAGACCGTAAAGGGTCATGATGACAAACAGGCCAAGCAGGAGCCTGTTTCCGGAAAAGACGAACCGGATCCCTTCCCGGACCTCCTCCAGGATCCCGGCGGCTCCGGAGACAGGAAGAATCTCTGCCTCCCGGGCCTCCCCGATCCGGATGAAGAGGAGAAAGAGCGCCGAAATGAGGAAGGTCATCCCGTTTGCGATCATGACGAAGACCGGATTATAGATGGCCGACAGAAGCCCTCCCAGAAGGGGGCCCACCAGGATTCCCACCTGGCCGGTCGTCTGCATCAGGGCATTGGCCGAGACCCTCCGGGGCTCGTTGACCATCAGGGGAATGGCCGAGTAAAGGGCCGGGCCGAAAATCCCGCTGGCCGTCGCGATGAGAAAGACCAAAAGGTAGAGAACGGGAAGGGAGAGGTGGTGGAGCGCATAAAGGACGGGAATCAGAAGGACAAGCATTCCGCGGACGGCATCGACCCAGATCATGACCTTGCGCTTCGAGCACCGGTCGAGCATGACCCCGTTGGCCCAGAAAAAGAGCATCGGAGGAAGCGTCTGGAGAACGCCCACGACGATCATCGCCTGGGCGCTTTTGGTAAAGAGATAGACGAACCAGAAGAGGGCCACCTTGTTCAGGTTCTCCCCCAACTGGGAGACCAGCTGTCCCAGAAGCAGAAGCCCGAAATTCCGCTCGACCAGAAGATCTTTCGATTCGCGGACATTCACGATAAAGGACATGGATTCCTTCCTCCGTCATCACCCCATGGCTTCGGAGGATTTTCTCCGGCCCGGGGCTCTCTCTTGCCGGATGATCGCAAGAATCAGGCCAGACATAGGAGTGAGGGAAAATCAGCCTTCCGGAAAAAGTCGGGTCGGCCTGAGAAGGGAATCCGTATCTCCTCAGGACAGCCGGGAGCGAAAAAGTGTTACCAAAAGCAACACAATGACAGAGATGGATAACAGGACTCCTCCTTCGAGATGGAGGAATGACGAGACCGGATGGCGATGAAGGAAGATCGTTCCCCCCTCGATTCCCACGAGGGCCGAAAGCAGGAAGAGAGTCATCACCACAGCCAGGACCCGCCCGAGGGTGCGGGATGGAACGATCTGCTGGATCCGGGCATAGGCCAGGGGCTGGGCCCAGGAGAGACCGGTCCCAACGATGAGAAGAAGGATGAGACCCGCCGACGGCCAGGAAAGGCGAGGCAGGAGGAGAAAGGCCCCCGAGGCAAGGAGCATCCCCCCGGAGATCAGCGAAAAATGCCCCGGAAGCCGTCGTCCCAGAAGGAGAATCCCCCCCAGAAAGGAGCCCAGAAAGTAGGCGCCTGACAACAGGGCGTAGAAGGAGGGCGGAGTCCGGAAGACCTGGGAGGACAGGAGGGGAAAGACCATCAACATGGGGGCATTGAAGAGCGCGAAGACCATGAGAAGGACGGTGCACAAAAGGAGGACGGGATTTTTGAGAAGGAGTCCTGCGGAATGAAGGAAGCCTGAAATCACCCCCGTTCGGGACGGTCCGTCGTTTCGGGAGGCGACGGCGTGATCCCGCCCCTTCCCCTCGCTCCGGCGACTCTCGATAGGGTCGAAAGGCGGGGGGATGAGGGCAAACAGAAAGGCGGAGAGGACGAACCCTCCACCGGACATGACCAGAAGCCAGGGAGCGGGAAAGTAGAGCAGGAGACCGGCCGTGACCAGGGGTCCCAGGAAATACCCTCCCTGCCCCGCAATCTGGATCCACCCGTTGGCGTGTTTAAGACGGTCGTAGGGAACAAAGCCCGGGATCGCGGCATTGAAGGCCGGTCCGAAACCTGAGGACAAAAGGGCTGTCACCACCACAACAACCAGGAGAGAGGGGGTCCGGACCGGCTCGAAAAGGCTCAGAAGGGGAATGATGGCGTAGGTGGACCCCTTGAAGAGATTGATGGCCGCCATGAAGATCTGGCGGGGAAGGAGATCGATGAGGACGCCGGCCGGGATGAGGATGAGAAAGGGGATGATCGTCTGGAGCAGTCCGATCCGACCTACGAGCGTCACATCGTTGTGACGGATCCGGAAGGCGATCCAGGTCAGGGCGGTTTGGGTCATCCCCTCGCTGAACTGGGTGAGGGCATAGGCGAGGAGAAGGCCGACAAAGGGGGCCGAGGCCAGCGACCGGGAAAGGAGGCTGCCGCGAAGCGCATCGGCAAACCCCCGGGGAAAGGAAAATGCCGCCCATTTCACGAGGGTGCCTCCGCCGGTCCGTCTCCGATGCTGTCAGTCTCCGCCCAGAAGACCCGAAAGCTCGGGGCAGGCCTTGACCGGCTGAAATTCCAGAAGATCGTGGCGGGCCACCCGGGCCTTGGCGTAAGGGTCGCCGGCAAGAAGGGTTTCGATCTCGCTTCGGTCGCTGCCCCTCATGAACAGGACCCCTCCTGTCCGGGGGACAAGGGGGCCAGACAGCAAAAGGATGCCATCCTTGAGGCAGGTATCAAGAAAAGCCCGATGGGGGGCCACCAGAGGCTCGATTTCCGAAAAGGGTCTCAGGTAGACGATATGAACGAAAAAATATCGGATGGAGGGTTCCACTCCGGCACCTAGACCTTGTAAGAGAGAACGGATCGGACCCGCTCTCCGGAAAGCCGGTCCCTCCCGCCGAGACCTTCGAGCTCCGCCACGAAGAGGATTTCGGCGACCTCTCCCCCCAGGAGGCGCACAAGGTCCAGGGCCGCCCGGGCCGTCCCGCCCGTTGCAAGAAGGTCGTCCACGATCAGGACCCGTTCCCCCTTCGACAATCCGCCTTCCTGCATGGCGATCGTGTCCTGGCCATATTCGAGGGCGTAGGAGAGTTCCCGGACAGGTCCCGGGAGCTTGCCCTTCTTTCTGACGGGAACGAATCCCGCCCCCAGAAGCTGGGCCACAGGGGCCGCGAGAATGAACCCGCGGGCCTCGATCCCGACCACACGGGTAATCCCCAGTCCCCGGTAGGGGGACGCCAGGTGCTCGACCAGCTTCGGAAAAGCCTCCCGGGAGCCAAAAAGGGGCATCAGGTCGTAGAACAGGATTCCCTTCTTCGGGAAGTCGGGAACGGTGCGGACATAGGTACCAAAATCCATGGGTTTCTCCTGGTCTTTGGAGGGGATCTCAATGAAGACTCATGACTCGTGTTTCTCTCCGGACGAGCTCGGGTGAGACGAAGCGGCAAAGGGCCGGGCGTCATCAAGGTAGGCGCGCATCTTGGAGAGGGCCACCGCCTCGATCTGGCGGACCCGCTCCCGGGTCACGCCCAGAATCTTTCCGATCTCCTCGAGGGTCATGGTGTCTCCCCCCTCGAGACCGAAACGGAGGGCGATCACCTGGCGTTCCTTCGGTTTTAATACCCCGAAGGCGGCGGCAATTCCCTGCACGCTCTCCTTTTTCTCTACAACATCGAGCGGGGAATCGGCCCCCCGGTCCTCGAGGATGTCCTTCAGGCTGTTTTCGTCTCTTTCACCGATCGGGGCATCGAGAGAGACGGCCGCCCGGAGGACCTGGTGAAGACCTTCGAACTCGGAGACCGAAAGACGCGCCTTGCGGGCAGCCTCCTCCGGATCGGGAGGCCGCCCCTCGGCCACCATCTGCTCGACCTGGGACAGATACTGGTTGACCTTTTCCATCATGTGGACGGGCAGGCGGATCAGGTGGCCCTGGTTGATGGCCGCCCGCTCGATGGCCTGACGAATCCACCAGGAGGCATAGGTGCTGAATCGGAATCCCTTCTCCGGGTCGAATCGGTCCACCGCCTTCATCAGACCGATATTCCCTTCCTCGATCAGGTCCGAAAAACCCAGGCCCCGGCCCACGTAGCGTTTGGCGATCAGGACAACCAGGCGGAGATTGGAGAGGATCATCCTCTCCCGGGCTGCCTGGTTGCCCCTGGCGATCTCCCGGGCCAAGGAGATCTCCTCTTCAGCCGAAAGGAGCGGATAGTCCCGAAGGTTTTTCAGGTAGAGCCCCAGGGAACCGGCCTCCAGAGACGAACCGCCCTGCCCGGGAGTCTCCTCCGGGGCACGCTCCTCCTCCCCGGTCTCCTCCGGAGGCTCCGCATCCTCCAGGATATCGTCGGTCATTCAAGAGCCCTCTCGATCCGGAATTCCCGAATATCCTCGAGCAGCGGTCCGATCTCCTCCGGCGTGAGATCCCGAACCTCGAGGGAGACAACCGCTGATCCGGCGGGTCCCTCTCTGAGGATTTCCATCCAGGGAGAGCGCAGATCTTCGGGAACAAGGGAAAGGATCTCGACCGAGCCATCCGAAAGATTGCGGACCCAGCCCAGAATCCCTCTTTCGTCGGCCCTGGCTTTTACAAAGGCGCGAAAACCCACTCCCTGCACCCGTCCTGTCACCCTGATTTGGAGGACGCAATTGTTCATAGGCGTGATCGACAATCTAACAGTGTGGAAACCGGGAACATCGGCAAGGAGGCCAGAGAACGGGAGTTGCTGGCGAACAGAATGAAGCAAAGAAAATGGTCGGGGCGAAAGGATTTGAACCTTCGACCCCACCGTCCCGAACGGTGTGCGCTACCAGGCTGCGCCACGCCCCGACAAAGCCCCTGGTCCGAGGATCTCCTCCACGGAAGAATGAAAGACGGTCCTACTATACACCAACGCCGGGCCTCATGACAATCCCGCCCGCGACCGTCAGGGGCGCCGGTCCGGCGGGCGGACAAAGGGAGGGGATCGACCAGGACGAACAAAGCTGTCCCTGCCTCAGTGCTCCTCCCGTGTGAGCGGCATGAAGTCCTCCCTGTTGGGTCCTTGTGCCGGAGAGAATCTGTGGCATTCTATTCTTTGACAGGAGAACGAACGATGAATGGACTTTTTTCCCGGGGAGGACCTCATGGAGATTCCGCTCAAAATCACTTTCCAGGGGCTTGAACCGTCCTTGGTCCTGGAGGAGCGAATCCGCAAAAAAGCCGAAGCTCTGGCTCACTACCATTCTCACATCATCGGTGGCAGGGTCGTGGTGGAGCGCCTCCAGAAACATTCCCATCAGGGCGACCTTTACACGGTCCGTCTCGAAATGACGGTCCCTGGCGCCGAGATCGCCGTCACGCGGGAGCGCGATCCCGATGTTTATGTGGCCCTCCGGGAGGCCTTCGACGCGGTCAGGCGGCGCCTCGAAGACCGGGAAAGAATGGACCGGGGATCGACCAAGGTCCACGAGGCCCTGGTCCACGGGCGGATTGTCCGGATCTTTCCGGAGGAAGGGTTCGGGTTCATCGAGTCCGACGAGGGCCGGGAGATCTATTTCAACCGGGACAACTGCGTTCATCCGTCCTTCGAACACCT
>JAJYPO010000046.1 GCA_021795275.1 Nitrospirota bacterium
TCTTATGAAGGTGATGGCGGGACATGGCATATAACGACAACTCCGGACAGCTGAGACAGGAAGAGCCGACCCCCCGGCGCCTTGAAAAGGCGCGCGAGGAAGGACAGGTCGCCCGGAGCCGGGAGGTTGGATACTTTTTCTTCCTGATGGCGTCCCTGATCCTCATGGTCGCCGACGGGGCCGATCTGGTCACCCGTCTCAAGACGGACATGGCCTTCTATTTCAGCCACGCCGGAACTCTCCGGGTGTCTCCGGATTCGGTCTCTCCCTTCGTGACGAAACTGGCGCTTCATGAAATGGGGGCAACCCTCCCCATCCTTCTGGGATTTCTGCTTTTCGGGGTGGCGGCTTTCCTGGTCCAGGGCGGTTTCGTCTGGAGTCCCAAGGCCGCCGCCCTTCGCTGGAATCGCATCTCCCCTTCCCAGGGGGTGAAGCGGCTTTTTTCGGTTCGATCCCTCGAAGAGCTGGGGCGATACCTCGTCAAGGTGGTCCTCTCCCTTGTCATCCTGTTCGTCGTGCTCAGGAACAACTGGCTGTCCCTTCCGGCCCTGGTCGAGACCGGTCCACACCGGATGATCGGGGCGCTCTACCGGATGTCCTTTCTCGTCCTCGTGGCCTTTCTGCCCCTCTACATGGCGCTGGCCCTCGGAGATTATCTCTTTCAGCGCTTCGTCCTGATGCGGGGACTTCGCATGACGCGGACCGAGGTGAAGGAGGAGACCAAGGAGACCGAAGGAGATCCGCAGGTCCGGGCCCGGATCAGGTCGATCCAGAGGGCGATGGCCAGGCGCCGGATGATGTCAAAAATCAAGGGAGCCACGGTGGTCATCACCAATCCGACCCATTTCGCCGTTGTCCTGAAATACCTTCCGGAGGCAATGGCGGCTCCTGTGGTCGTTGCCAAGGGAGCGGACGAGGTGGCCTTCCGGATCAGGGAGGCGGCCCGGGAGGTGGGCGTTCCGGTTGTCGAGGATCCGCCCCTTGCCCGCGGACTCTACCGGGACTGCCCTCTCGATCGGGAGATTCCCGTCTCTTTCTATGCTGCGGTGGCGCGAATCCTCTCCATCCTATACCAGAGAGCCGGTGGTCCGGCTCCCGTCCGGGAGGGGTAGACCATGAAGGGACTTTTCCAGGGCCGCTCTGCCGATCTCTTCGTTTTCGTGGGGGTGGTGGGTCTTTTGTCCATCATGATCGTTCCCCTCCCGCCCCTGATGCTGGACCTGCTGCTGTCTACCAATATCGCCTTTTCCCTGATCATCCTCCTGGTCGCCCTCACCACGCGGTCGATCCTCGAGTTCAACCTCTTTCCGACGATTCTTCTTCTGTCCACGCTCTTCCGGCTCTCACTGAATGTCGCCAGCACACGCCTCATCCTTCTTCACGGGCAGAACGGAACGGTAGCGGCAGGCCATGTCATCGAATCCTTCGGCCGCTTTGTCATCGGAGGCTCCTACGCCGTCGGCCTGGTCATCTTCCTGATTTTCGTCGTCATCAACTTTGTCGTGGTGACGAGGGGGGCAGGGCGCATCGCCGAGGTTGCGGCCCGCTTCACCCTTGACGCGCTGCCGGGAAAGCAGATGGCCATCGATGCGGACCTGAATTCGGGGGCGATCAAGGAGGAGGAGGCCCGGAAACGGAGAAAGGATCTGACCCGTGAATCGGAGTTCTACGGAGCGATGGACGGCGCCTCCAAGTTCGTCCGGGGAGACGCCATCGCGGCAGTTCTGATTCTGTTCATCAACATCGTGGGGGGGCTGGTCATCGGGACGCTCCTCATGGGGATGCCGGTGGGAGACGCACTCCAGGTCTACACGCTCCTGACCATCGGTGAAGGGCTGGTCGCCCAGATCCCGGCGCTGATCGTAAGCGTGGCGGCCGGGATCGTGGTGACGCGCTCCTCTTCGACCAACGAACTGGGGATGGACATGAGGGAGCAGCTCTTCTCCCGGAGCCGGGCCATGGGAGGAGCCTCTGCGATCCTTTTGTTCCTGTCGGCCGTTCCCGGCCTTCCCCACCTGGCCTTTCTCATGATGGGGGGCCTTATCGGAGGAGTCGCCTGGTCGGTCAGGAAGGCCCGCCTCCGGACGGAGAGCGCCCGGAAGGAGGAAGAGGCGAAGGCGCCACCCTCCGCAGAAAATATCGAACAGTTTCTCTCGCTCGACCTTCTCGAGATCAATGTGGGGTACGGCCTCGTGACCCTTGTGGAAGGAGGGGCGGGGGGCGACCTGACGGAGAGGATCAAGGGGATCCGTCGCCAGCTGGCGGGGGAGCTCGGAATCATCGTCCCGCCGATCCATATCCGGGACAATCTCCAGCTGAAGCCCGAGGAGTATATGATCCTTCTCAAGGGGAATCCGGTCGGACGCTGGGAACTCAAGCCCGGCTCCCTTCTGGCGATGAATGCGGCCGGAACTCTTGACGGGATTTCCGGAACACCTGTCAAGGAGCCGACATTCGGACTCCCGGCCCTCTGGATTTCCTCAGAACAGCAGGAAACGGCGGAGGCGGCGGGGCTGACCGTCGTCGATCCCGTGACGGTCCTTGCCACCCACCTGACGGAAATTCTTCGGGCCCACGCAGACGAGCTTGTGGGACGACAGGAGACCCAGCGGCTGCTCGACGCCCTGGCCCGCGACTATCCGAAGCTTGTCGAAGACCTCGTTCCGGGACAGATCGCTCTCGGGACCCTCGTGTCGGTCCTGCACACCCTGCTGTCGGAACGCGTCTCGATCCGGGATCTCAGGACCATCCTCGAATCTCTTTCGGACCAGATCGCTTCCGGACGGGATGCCAAGGATGTGACACTCCTGGCCGAAGGGGTCCGGCAAGCGCTGGGACGGACGATCGTCAATCCATACCTTTCCGGACGGGCCAGACAGCTGTCCGTCATCAGCCTCGACACCCGGTGGGAGGAACAGCTCCAGAAGGCTCTTTCGGGGGGGGGAGGGGGAACCGGCCGTCCCCTGGCGCTCGATCCGGGGCTGGTCCAGAAATTGCTTTCAACTCTGGGAAGGGTTCTTGAGTCTCAGGGGAAAAAAGGGATACAGGGGGTCCTGCTCGTCGCGCCCCAGGCGCGCTTCGGGATCAGGCGGCTCATCGAGCGTTATTTTCCCTCTCTTCCCGTTTTGTCTCCCCAGGAGATTCCGCCGGATATTCCGATCCAGTCGTCGGATGTCGTACGATATCAGGAGGCGTGAGGAATGATGATCAAATCGTACGAGGGGGTCGACATGAACGACGCCCTCAGGAAGGTCAAGAAAGAACTGGGATCGGACGCGGTCATCCTTTCTTCCCGGAAGTCCGAGCGGTCCGGCACCCCCGGCGCTCCGGGCGTCGTCGTCACGGCCGGCCTTCCCCAGCTCGATCCTCCCTGGGCCCGGGATCTTCCCGGTCCTCCGGAGGAAAACCCCGAAGGGGTTCGCCTTTCCGAGATGGACGCTCTCCGCGAAGTCATCGCCAGGATGGAGCGGGAATGGGGGCCGGGCTCTTCACGCGAGATCCAGGGCGTTCTCTCCAGGATCGGGTCCCTGTCGGGAGGGCTCCTTTCGCCAGCCCAGCCTCCCTTCGATCCCGTGGAGGAGGCCGGAAAGGTCCTCGCCTCGTCCGGTTTTCCAGAGGAAGACAGGCAAGACCTGATGGAGGCATTTCGCCTCCTTTCCTTTCAGCCGGTGGACTGGAGTTCCTCCCAGGTCCAATCGCTCCTCCAGTTTCTTGTCTCCCAGAAGCTGGATGTCGCCGGATCCCTCTTTTCGGGAGATCGGCCCGCGGGCCGGCCCCTGGTCGTCCTTTTCGCCGGCCCCACCGGTGTCGGAAAGACGACGACGATCGCCAAGATCGCCGCCATGCTCGTCGCCCGCCAACGGCGGCCCGTGGGACTCGTCAATCTCGATACCTACCGCATCGGAGCCGTCGAGCAGCTGCGGATCTACGGGGACCTGATGGGTGTTCCGGTCGAGGTTGTGAGCAGTCCCTCCCGTCTTTCGGGAGCGATCGACCACCTTCGGGGGAGCGAGGTCGTCCTGGTGGATTCGGCCGGCCGCTCGGAGGGAGGCGCGGATGAAATGGACCCCTTCCTGTCGGTCCTGAGGTCGGGGTCTTCCTGGGACTTCAGGACGGTTCTCGTCGTCTCCGCGACGCAAAAGTCGGATGACCTGAGCCGGACGCTCCAGCGTTTTTCAAAGGTTCGTCCTGAAGCCCTCGTGGTGACCAAGGTCGACGAGACCGGAACTCTTGGCTCCCTCTACCCGTTGCTGGCCCACAGCCGGATCCCGACAGCCTATGTCGGGACCGGACAAAAAGTCCCCGAAGACATCGAGCTGGCCCATGGGGGCCGTCTTGCACAATGGATGATTGAAGGATGGAGTCGCGATGGATCAGGCATCCGGACTTAGGAGCAAGGGAGGGCTGTCTCCCGATGAAAACCCGAGAGCGCATCTTCCCCGGGTCATTTCGATCACCAGCGGCAAGGGAGGTGTCGGCAAGACCAACGTATCGGCGAACATGGCCTATGTCATGGCCACGCGCTTCGGGTTGCGCGTGCTTGTCCTCGATGCGGATCTCGGCTTGGGAAACATGGACGTTCTTTTCAATATCAGGCCAACCCACACCCTTCAGGACGTTCTCATGGGAAATCGTTCCCTCGCCGAAATCCTCGTCCGCGGACCCGGCGGAATCCAGATCCTTCCGGCCGCCTCCGGAGTCGAGGAGATGACCAGCCTGACCCCCGAGCAGAACCTTCACCTCCTCGAGGAATTCGAAAACATGTCCTCCGATCTCGATGTCCTTCTCATCGACACGGGAGCCGGAATTTCCGAAAACGTCCTGACCTTCAATCTCGCCAGCCGGGAAACGATCGTGGTCGTCACCCCCGAACCGACAAGCCGGACCGATGCCTTCGCACTCATGAAGGTGCTCTTCCGGCGCCAGCCCGACAAGCCCTTTCTTTTTTTGGCCAACATGGTCCGGGACAGGCAAGAAGGGGTCGGCCTTTTCGATCTGGTATCGCGGGTGGCCGACTCCTATCTTCCCGGTCTATCCCTCTCCTTTGCGGGCTACCTTCCCTCCGATCCCTCCCTGACCCAGGCGGTCCGTTCCCAGAAGGCCATCGCCGAGATTCTTCCCGGGGCGCCATTTTCAAAGGGAATGGAGCTGGTTGTCCGCACCCTCCTCTCGCGTCCTCCCCGAAGCGGGGGGGACGGAGGCATCGGTCTGTGGATGAAGCGTCTGACCGCTTCCGGGACCGGCGGCGTGAAATGATGTTGTTGTGAACTAATTGTGAAATAGGTAGAATGTACAAATTGTCAAATTAGTGTTGATGGAAATTTGGGGGAGAATGAAAACCCTTTCCCGGGGACTCTTTCTGAAATCAGGTCTGGGGGAACGCCGTGGAACTCGATGAGGCGATGATCAAGGAATTCGCGGGGACGATCAAGTATCACGCCATGAGATACGCCCATCGTCTCCCTCCGGAAATAGGAGTGGAGGATCTGATCAGCGTCGGACTTCAAAGTCTTGTCGAAAGCGCCCGGCGCTTCGATCCCTCCCGGGGTCTCAAATTCAAGACCATGGCCGAGCACCGTATCCGCGGCGCCATGCTCGATGAAATCCGTTCCATGGATTGGGTTCCGCGATCGGTGCGGGAAAAACAGTCGGGGCTCCAGACTGTTCGCAATGCTCTGGAAAAGGAGCTCGGCCGGGAGCCTCGAGAGGATGAGATTGCTCGCAGGATGGGTCTTTCCGACGATGCGATGGCCCAGCTTCTCTGGGAGGTCGACACCCATCCGACCCTTTCCCTGGATGATTTCCTGTCGCCGGAAGAAACCGAAGGGGATTCCCTTGGAGACCGGCTTCCGGAAACCCGTGAGGAAGATCCCCTGACCCATCTGATCCGGGTCGATGCCGTGGAGCGCTTGACGGGGGCGCTCGACGCCATTCCGGAAAAGCAGCGCCTTGTCCTGACCCTCTATTACTACGAAGAACTGACGATGAAGGAGGTCGCCCAGGTACTTGAGGTCAGCGAATCGCGAGTCTCCCAGATTCATGCCCAGGCTCTGCGGGCTGTCAAGTCAATTCTGAGGAAGACGATGGGGGAAGGTTCCGGCTCCAGGGGGGCTTGAACCGGGGACGTCCGGCCGGGTCCGGATGGCTTACGATCATGCTCCGGAACGAGGGGTTGAGTACTGTCGTATTGTGTCCGATAAGAGATTGTCGGGAAGGTCCGGATTCTGGCGTTCCCGGATGCGAATCCGCGTCCGGGCCGAAAGATCCGGCTTTACCGTGCCATTCGCTGCAGGAAGGAGTTTCTATGATCGACTTTGGAATGAAGGTTCTGGTTGTGGATGATTTTTCCACGATGCGCCGGATTGTCAAGAACACCCTTCGCCAGATCGGCTTCACGAACATCGAGGAGGCGGAGGACGGCCAGAAGGCCTATGACCGGCTGATCGTCGAGAAATTTGATTTCGTCGTCAGCGACTGGAACATGCCGAACATGACGGGGATCGACCTTCTCCGTAAGGTCCGCGCGACCCCCCAGATCAAGGACATTCCCTTCCTGATGGTGACGGCGGAGGCCAAACAGGAAAACATCGTCGAGGCGATCAAGGCCGGCGTCTCCAATTACATCGTCAAGCCGTTTACCGTTGCGACACTCGACGAGAAGGTCAAGAAGATTTTCAAGGAGAAATAGTTCCACGATTCCGGAATGAGACGGGCGGAGGTTGGACGATGAGCGAAGGCTTCGACAACGATGAAATGAAGGAGATTGTCCAGGATTTCTTGCAGGAGGCCTCGGAAATGCTCGAGGGGCTCGACAACTACTTCGTCCAGCTTGAGAACAATCCCGAGGACCGGACCCTTCTGAACGAGATATTCCGGACGGCGCACAGCATCAAGGGGTCGGCTGGCTTCATCGGACTGAACAGAATTGTCGAGGTCGCCCACCACGCGGAGAACGTCCTGAACCAGCTTCGTACGGGAAACATGCGCGCCGAGCCCGCCGTGATCGACATCATTCTGGAAGCGATGGACGCCCTCAAGGTTCTTGTCAACGAGGTCCGGACGGGCGAACAGGCCGATGTCGACATCGAAGGCATCAACATGAAGCTCGACCTCCTCCTGCAATGGGGGGAGGATACCCACACGGAAATTTCCCCCGAACAGGAAGGGGCTTCCGACGGGGACATGGCGGCCGCGGTTCGGGAAGAGCAGGCGCTGGATCATCCGGAAGCTCCGCAAGGAGAAACGCCAACAGAAGCTCCCCCAGGTACGGCGCCTTCCGCTCCCGTCCCTCCCCCGTTGACACCGCCTCCCCCGTCCGCCCCTCCCCCTGCCGCGGTCTCCACTCCCCAGGTCGTTCGTCCGGCCGCATCCCGGGAGGAGGCGGCAAATGCCGAGACGGCAGCCCAGAAGGGGGCGGAAGGGGGCCAGGGAGAGTCCGATCAGACGATCCGGGTCGAAATTGGCCGTCTCGATAGCGTGATGAATCTCGTGGGAGAGCTGGTCCTTGGCCGGAACCGCCTCGTGAAGCTTTCGGGGGATATCGACGGGATCACCGACTTCGAGCGGAGGATCAAGGAGGTCGCCGAAGCGATCTCCCAGCTGAACCGGGTGACGACCGATCTCCAGACCGCGGTGATCAAGACCCGTATGCAACCGATCAAGAAGGTCCTCGGCAAGTTCCCTCGCATGGTGCGGGATCTTTCCCGGAAGATGGGGAAGAGCATACGCCTCGAACTGGCCGGAGAAGAGACGGAGCTCGACAAGTCGGTCATCGAAGAGATCGGGGATCCCCTTGTCCATATCATCCGGAATTCCATCGACCACGGAATCGAGATGCCCGAAGACCGGGTGGTCCAGGGGAAGGATTCGGAGGGGGTCGTACGCATTTCGGCATACCAGGAAGGTAATTCGATCGTGATCGAGATCGCCGACGATGGCCGCGGGATCGATCCGGAAAAGATCCGGAGAAAGGCCGTCGAAAAGGGGGTCATCACCGAGGCCGACGCCCAGCGCCTGACCGATTCCGAGGCTGTCAACATCATTTTCATGCCCGGCTTCAGCACGGCGGAAAAGGTTACGGATGTTTCCGGCCGGGGGGTCGGGATGGACGTGGTCCGGACCAATATCAACAAGATCAACGGATCCGTGGATATCCAGACTCAGAAGGGAGCGGGATCGACCTTCGTCATCCGGCTTCCCCTGACGATCGCCATTATCCAGGCCCTCATGGTGTCCATCGGCGCCGAAACTTACGCGATCCCACTCGCCAGTGTTGTTGAAACGGTAAAAATAACCGAAAAGGATATCAAGACTCTTTCGGGAAGCGAGGTTCTGAACCTCCGACAGCAAGTTCTTCCCCTGATCCGGCTTCGGGACGAGTTCAAGGTTCCTCACGTGGGAGACGGGTCCGGCGTTCCCGAAGGCCAATATGTCGTGGTCGTCCAGGTTGGTTCGAAAAACCTGGGGTTGGTTGTCGACAGTCTCCCTTACCAGGAAGAGGTTGTCATCAAGTCGATGGGCCAGATCCTGTCGGGGATCCGTGGGCTGGCCGGCGCGACGATCACGGGAGACGGCCGGGTTGTCATCATCCTTGATGTCGGCGAAATTCTTCAGGATGTTTCATTGCGGACAAAAAAGAGAACGCCCTCCATCGACACGGTCTCTCCGGAGCGTCTGGAAGCCGGGGTCTAGAGTCGGAGGAAAAGAGGTCTTAAGATCCCTTGACCCAAGGAGGAACGGTGAGCGGTCCCGAAAGGCGACAATCGGTCCGGATGAGACTCTCGGCGAAGATCGCCCTGTTTACGGCAGTGGCTCTTGTTCTGGTGCTTGGAGCCACCTATACGTTGTTTTACCGGTCGGCCAAATCCGACTTGGCCCGGATCGAGACAGGGAAGATGACGATGATGGGCCATTCGATCGTCCGGGGTTTGGGAACCATCATGTACTCCATCAACGCCCCGGCCCTTTCCCAGAAGCTTGTGGCAGACCAGAAGACGTTGCCCGGGATCGTCAGAGTCCAGGTCCTCCGACCCGATGGCTCCCAGGCCTTCTATGACAATGCGGCCATCGAAAAGGTCAACTCCTGGCGCCATTACAAGGCCTATTCTCCGCGCGCCTTCCTCCTCCACCCGAAACATCCCGAAAGCGACCTTGCAGGGGATCCACGATTCGCGAGCGTCGTCAAATACGCGAAGTCGGAGACATTCAAACAGGTCGTCGATGGAAGACCTGTTCTGACGAGACTTTTTCCGATTCGCTACGAAAAGAACTGCGCCCTCTGCCATGGATACGCCTCCAACGAGCCGGCACTCGGGGTCCTTCGGGTCAGCATGGAGCGGAGCTCTTTCGAGGGAGACCTGTCCCGGCTCAAGATTCAGGCGGCCGTCTACGCTCTGGCAACGGTCGTGATCCTTCTCCTTCTTCTTGTCGTCCTGATCCGGATGATCGCCGTCCGTCCGCTGGGCGAACTCGTCACGGTTATCGGCAAGACCGCCGGCGGAGATCTGACCCAGCACATGGCGAGTTCGGCGGGGGATGAGGTGGGAGATCTGGTCAACCATTTCGGACGGATGGTCGACAACCTTCGCGAGCTGGTGAAAAAAGTGGCGAACGAGTCCGATATCGTGGGCCAGGGGTCCCGGAACATGATCGTCTCCCTCGAATCCATCCGGGGGAAATCCACCGCACAGATGCAACAAATCGAAACAGCTAAGGCGGCCGTCGACGAACTGGGCCGATCCCTGGCCGACATCGCCAGGGTGACCCGGGCCGTCTCCGACATATCGGCCAGGGCGAGTCAGGAGGCCAACGCCGGGGGCGAGACAGTGACCGAGATGGTCCGCGAACTTTCCCGGATCGAAAAGGTCATTTCCGAGGCCGGAGAAAAGATCCTCGACCTGGGAAAACGGTCGGACCAGATTTCCCAGATCGTCAACATCATCAACGAGATCGCCGAGCAAACGAATCTCCTGGCCCTCAACGCCGCGATCGAGGCGGCCAGGGCCGGGGAGCAGGGTCGCGGGTTTGCGGTGGTCGCCGATGAAGTCCGCAAGCTGGCGGAACGCACGACACGCTCCACCCGGGAAATCTCCGAGACGATCTCCCAGCTTCAGGGGCTGACCGAGCAGTCGGTCAAGGTCATGGACCGGGGATCGAAGGAGATGAAGCTTCTGATCGGCGAGACCAAGAAGACTGCCGAGGTCTTTTCCCGGATCGTAGCCTCCTCTTCCGACGTCTCCGGCCGGGTGAACCAGATCGCAGAGACGACCGGACAGCAGACTCAGGCCATCGGGCGTGTCGGACAGGTCGTCGACCAGACGGCCCGTGATGCGCGCGAAACGGTTGAAAATGTTTCCGGGGCGGTTCTTGCCGGGGAGGGACTCCAGAAGCAGATGGAGGAGCTCAACGACTACCTTTCCCGGTTCAAGGTCTGAGAGGACCCGTTTGTTCACCACACCAGGAGTATGCTGATGGAAAGTTCAGGGATGGCGATAGCGCCGCTCGGCAAGCAGGAAGAGATGACCCGGGAGTTGTCCCGTGAGATGTCCGAGGTTCCGGGGGGCGTGGATTTCGGGGAGGGGGTCCTCCAGCTCGTGAGTTTCCGGCTGGGGGAGGAGGAGTATGCCCTCGACGTGATGAACGTCCATGAGATCAACCGCATCTCGGATGTGACGCGTGTTCCCAAGGCGCCCTATTTCGTGGAAGGGGTGATGAATCTGAGGGGCAAGATCCTTCCGGTGATCAATCTCCGGAAACGGTTCGGCTTTCCTCCACCCACCACCGATGTTGAGGAGGCGCGGACCATCGTTGTCTTTCACGAGGGAATGATGGTTGGCCTGGCGGTGGACCAGGTCTACCAGGTGATCCGGATCGGCCGCGAGAAGATCGAGAACAACGAGGGGATCGGCCTGGGGAACGTCCTTGATGCAGTCATGGCCGGAGTGGCGCATCTCGGAGAGAGTCTGGTGGTGCTCCTCGATCTTCCCAAGCTTCTGGAGGCGATCCAGAAGGACGCCGGAAGACGCTGATCCAATAATCGTCCGATCTTCGGGGGAGCTGCATGGATATTACGACGATCCTCGGACTGATCCTGGGGCTGGGGGGCATTCTCATGGGTGCCACACTGGAAGGACTTCCCCTGTCGACGATCATTCAGCCTACGGCGGCGATGATCGTCTTCGGCGGAACTTTCGGGGCGACCCTGCTCCAGTTTCCCCTGGAGTTTGTCCTGAATGCCTTGAAGCTCATTCCGAGAATTCTGGTCTCGAAGGGAGGAGATCCGGGTCCCGTGATCCGCAAGATCCAGGACCTCTCCAAGACGAGCCGGAAGGAAGGGCTCCTGAAGCTCGAAGCCCATCTCGAGGATCCGGAGATCAAGGCGGACCCCTTCTTCGCCCGGGGGGTCCGGATGGTGATGGACGGAACCGAAATCACCAAGGTCCGGGAGGCCCTCGAGGTCGAGGCCCACTATATCGAGGAGGAGGAAGGGGTCGCCTTCAAGGTCTTTGAGTCGGCCGGCGGCTACGCTCCCACCATCGGAATTCTCGGAGCCGTTCTGGGTCTCATCCATGTCATGAGCAACATGGGCGATCCCGCCAAGCTTGCCGAAGGGATCGCGGTGGCCTTCGTTGCCACGGTATACGGAGTGGGGTCGGCCAACCTGGTCTATCTTCCCATCGGCGGCAAGCTCAAGCTAAAGGCCCGGACCGAGGGGAAGATCCGGGAGATCATCGTGGACGGTCTCGTGGGGATCGGCCAGGGGGAAAACCCCGGCATGATCGAGGAGCGCCTGCTGGGCTTTCTGAACGAGGCCGAGCGGGTCAAGTACGATCAGACCTACCGCAAGGGCAAGTAGCCGACGGGGGCGTGAGGGGAGAGCGTCATGGCCAAGAAGGCCAAGCACGAGGAGCATGAAAACCTCGAACGGTGGCTGGTCTCCTACGCCGACTTTATCACACTCCTGTTCACCTTCTTCGTGATGATGTACGCCATCTCGGCGGTCAACACCGGAAAATACAAGGTCCTCTCCAACGCCATCGTGGCCACCTTCAACCATCAAACGGTCCAGCAACATATGCACATCCTCATTCCCCACAGCCGGAGCCAGCCCGGAAAGGCCTCGCCCCAGGTGAAGACGGTCCTTCTCCGGGCCATGCAGCTGATCCAGGAGCGTTCCTCCTCCCATGGGGCGATGAAGGTCGTCCAGACCAGCCAGGGAATCCGGATCCGGATCCAGGCGGCTTTCCTGTTTCGCTCCGGCCACGCCGCCGTCCGCAAGGCGGCCATTCCGACGCTCCGGCACATCGCTGGTATTCTGGCTCGGACCAAAAGGCCGATCCGGGTCGAGGGTCACACCGACAATGTTCCCATACACGGCCGTTACAAGAATAACTGGGCCCTGTCCACCATGAGGGCTGTCAATGTTCTGACGGAACTGATCGCCCTGGGGCCGATCGATCCCCATCAGTCCAGCGCCGCCGGGTATAGCCAGTACCGGCCACTGGTCCCGAACGACTCCGATGCCGACCGCCAGAAAAACAGAAGGGTCGAGATCGTGATTCTCAAGGGGGGCGAGGGGACATTGCCCTCTCCCTCCCTCATCGAAGGGGCGGGAGCGGCCTCCGGCACGGAAGGGACTTCCGGAGGCCCCGCACTTCCGGCCCCGGCCCCCCCGGCCTCGACCGATCTTCCCGCTCCGAGGATCTGAAGGAAGGCCCTATGGGAATCTTGCCTGTTGTGGGTCTCGAGCAGGTCATCGCCCAGTCCCCCGCACTGATGGGGGAGCGGGTCCGGGAGCAGAAAAAAGAGGAGGGGGTCCCCGAGGGAGCCCGACAGACGGTGACGGCGGATGAGCCGGTCCCGCCTCCGGCCACCGGGGTGGACCCCGTTCGCCCGGTCATGCCGGGAGACTCTCCGGAGGAGGGGCTGGAGAAAGAGGGAAAATCGGAGTATCCTCCGGGAAGGAAGCGGGGAAAGCGAGAGAGCTCCCCCAAGTCCGCCGGAGGGTCGAAAAGCTCCGGTGACGGATCCCGGGGACACCGCCTGGATATCGAAGCCTGAGACTCTGGAGCCACCTGAATGCCCTGGGCACGATTCGAAATCATTTCGGGACTTGTCGATGTCCTGCTGATCCTCAGCGTTGTCGTTCTGTTGGTTCGTGTCAGGATCCTCAGGCGATCCTTCAAGCGCTTGAGAAGCCGCAACCCCGACCCTGAAGCATTTACCACTGTCGTGCCTGCCGACTTTTCCAGAGAGGATAAGCCTCCCGTGAACACTCGAAATGAGGCCAGGGAAGATCTTGCCCGGGAGCAACGACTCGAGGGCCTCATTCGGGAGGCCGAAGGGATTCGTTCCGAATTGTCCATTCTCTTTTACGATGTCCAGCGGTTTCTCGATGACATCACGCCTTCCGGTCAGGGCAGGGGGCAGAATATTCCGGATGGTGGAGAAGAGACCGGAAGAATGTACCCTTTGCCGGAGGATGAGGAGGTTCTCCCCTCCAAAGAAGCCCCTCAACGCGAGGAGTCGATGAAGGAGACCGTTCTCCGACTTTCCCGTGAAGGACGCTCCATTCCGGAAATCGCCTCCGCTGTCGGCCGTGCAGAGGGCGAAGTGGCTTTTCTTCTGTCCATGGAGAAGGTCGGCCGCTCCTAGGAGCATGGTTTTTATCCCCGCATAGGCCGGAAATCGACGAGGGGGAGGGCTTCGGGATGGAACCCGTTGGACAAAAGCCGCGGTTCGAGGGATTCACTCCCTCGGAGAATGGAATCCCCTACGAGTTTCTGTTAAAGCTCCTTGACCTTTCCCGGAGCGAGATCCCCGGTCTGAAAATCACGCTCGCCCTTCCCGCTGCCCTGCTCTCCAGGGCTCTCGGATCAGCTCCCGCACTTCCCGTCCGGTTTGTCCTGGGGACAACCCCGCTCAGGACGGCGATGGAGCGGCTTCTGGGGGAATCCCTTCCCGGATCGGTGACCCTTGAGGTGGAGCGGGATGGGTCCCGACTCCTCTGGAATTTCCGCGGAAAAGAGCGAACCGTGCTCCTCTCTTCGCCTCTTCTTCACTCCCGTCCTTCGGTCCTTTTTCTCGAAGATCCGGGACCGGCACCTCAGTCGGGTGACCCCTCCGCCAGGACGGGGGCCCTCCTCCCCGCACGAAGCTTTCTGGCGTTCTCGCCGCCCAGGCCAGATGATCCGGTGGTCCGGACGGGGGGAGCACTCGCCGTTTCCGGTGCCGCCGCCCTTTCTTCGGCGGGGCCGGTGGCAGTGTGGCCCGCCTTTTTTCCGGGCCGGACGATCGCACTCACCGTTCGTTGGGTCCCGGAGGAGGGGCAGGGAGAAGAGGGATCCACCGGTCGCTCCCGGGGAGAGGTGGCTTTCACTCTCGAAATCCCCTGGGTGAAGGGACGCGAAGACCGTTCCCCCGAGAAAATTCTTCTGACTGGATTGTGGGGAAAGGACGGAATCACACTCCAGGGACGCAATCTCCCGGAGGATTT
>JAJYPO010000227.1 GCA_021795275.1 Nitrospirota bacterium
CCCGTCCTTTGAAAGGGCGACGACCGAGGGCAGGAGAAGGCGTCCCTCCCGGTCCGGGATGACTTCGACCTGTCCATCTTCCCGGCGGTAGGCCGCGAGTGAATGGGTGGTGCCAAGATCGATTCCCACAACGATTCTGTTCACGAGGCCTCCTTGACTTCCTTGAGAAGATTCTGGAGATAGGCGCGTTTTTCGAGTCGCTCCGACAAGTCCGCGAGGGCCTTTGAAAGCGTGTCACTCTCTTTGTCGGCGTCTTCGATCAACGCATCGATTTCCTCAAATGAGTGGAAAATATCCCGTTCGATGGGGTCGATCACAGCCCGGAGCCGCTGTTCGGCGGCAGCCGCTCCCTGGCTCGAAAGGAGAGTGTCGCGCTCCTCCTTCAGATCCATGATTTCCATGAGGGCGCTTGAGGAGAGCACAGCCTTCCGGTTCGGGCGAGCCGGCTCGCGCTTGATGTGCCCTATAAAATAGTGCGCCCGGAGAAAGGGGTCCCGAAGAGTCCGGAAGGCCAGGTTGACCAAGGAAGAGTTTCCCAGAGTGATCGACTGTTCCTTTTCCGAATCTTCCACATGGTGGTCCGGATGAAAGGTTCGGCTTTTCTCGTGGTAGGCGGCCACAAGGAGTCTCGGATCGAGCGCCAGACGCACGGGAAGGCCCAAAATGTTGTAATAATCCCTTTCAGGCCCGAATGGCTGGACACGGACGCACGAGGGGCACACATCCTCGTCGCCGACGTTTTTTTCACAATTCCAGCAGACGGAATGGCTATGTTCTCGATTATTCGGGTGGAGAAGCTTAGCCTGGGATATTTTTTTTTCCGCAGTTCCAGTGTCAGACATCGGACTCTCCTGAAGTCAAAAGAGGGAGAATGTGTCTCTCCCTCCTTCGACGCATCTTTCATTGCATTGAGGACTTTTGATCGGCTTCAGGCCGAGAAGGAAGAGCCGCACCCGCAACTATGGCTTGCGTTCGGGTTGTCGAACTTGAATCCTCCCCCCATCAGGCCTCCCCCGACATAGTCCAGGGTCGAGCCATCGAGGTAGACCTTGCTTTTGGGGTCGAGTACGATCCGGATCTCCCGTGGCCCATCGATCACCTCGTCGAATTCCTGGGGAGCCTCCTCGAGCTTGATGAGGTAGGACAGGCCGGAACAGCCCCCCCCTTCGATTCCCAGGCGAAGAAAGTGGGATTCCTTGTTCTGGTTTTTCTTGAGACGCAGTACTTCGCTTGCGGCCGCTTCGGTCAGCTGAATCATGGATCCCCCCTTCTCAGGCGTGTTGTTCCTTCTTCTTCTGGTAATCCGAAATCGCCCCCTTGATGGCGTCCTCCGCCAGGACCGAACAGTGCAGCTTGACGGGAGGCAGATTGAGCTCCTTCGCGATTTCGGTGTTCTTGATTTTGAGAGCGTCTTCGACCGTCTTTCCCTTGACCCATTCCGTTGCCAGGGAGCTCGAGGCGATCGCCGATCCGCAACCGAAGGTCTTGAACCGGGCTTCTTCGATTACCCCGTCATCGTTGATCTTGAGCTGAAGCTTCATGACGTCCCCGCATTCGGGGGCCCCGACGATTCCCGTTCCGACATTTTCTTCCGTCTTTTCGAAAGATCCCATGTTCCTCGGGTTGTTGTAATGATCGATCACCTTATCGCTGTATGCCATTGTAGCGCTCCCTCATCCTGTGTGTGCGAAGTTCCTGTCCAGCCACCCTCTTGGGGTGACACTGCCCGGAAAGCCGGCGATCAGTGCGGACTCCACTGAACGCTCTTCAGATCAATCCCCTCCTTGGCCATTTCATAGAGGGGCGACATCTCGCGGAGTTTCTCCACAGCCTTGCGGACGCTCTGTATGACCGCCTCGATTTCCTCCACTGTGTTGAACCGGCCCACCGAGAATCGGATGGAGGAATGAGCCAGGTCCGTTCCGACTCCCAGGGATTTCAGCACGTACGAGGGCTCGAGAGTCGCCGAGGTGCAGGCCGAGCCTGAGGAGAGGGCGATGTCGCGAAGTCCCATGAGCAGGGCCTCCCCCTCCACGAAAGCGAAGGAAAGATTGCTCACGGCGGGGCTCCGGTGTTCCCTGCTTCCGTTGACTTCGACATATTCGATCGCCTCCAGGATCCCGTTCTCGAGACGGTCCCGCAAAGCTTTCCTGTGGGATATTTCCGCGGACAGGTTCTCCCGGAGAATCCGGCAGGCTGCCCCGAATCCGACAATCCCCGGGGTATTGAGCGTGCCCGATCTGAAACCCCGCTCATGCCCTCCTCCCTCGATTTGAGGAGAAAGCCTCACTCTCGGTTTTCTGCGGACATAGAGAGCCCCCACGCCCTTCGGTCCGTGAATCAGATGGGCGTTGAAGGTGAGCAGGTCGATATTCATGGCGTTGACGTCGATGGCCATCACCCCGGCAGCGTAGGCGGCATTGGTGTGGAAAAGAACCCCTTTTTCGCGGGTGATGGCTCCGATTTCCGCGATCGGCTGGACTGTTCCCACCTCGTGGTTGACTGTCATGATCGACACCAGGATCGTATCCGGGCGTATCGCCGAACGGACCGATTCCGGATCGACCCTTCCGTTCTGGTCGACGGGGAGGACGGTCACCACAAAGCCCTGGGCTTCAAGAGCGCGGACAGGGTCGAGGACGGAGCGGATTTCCGTTTCGACGGTGATGATGTGGTTTCCCTTCTCACGGTACATGCCGGCCACGCCCTTGATGGCGAGGTTGTCGGATTCTGTCATCCCCGAGGTAAAGATGATTTCCTTGGGATCGGCCCCGATGAGGGCGGCCACCTCTTCGCGCCCTTTTTCGCACAACTCTTCGGCCCGCCATCCGAAGGCATGATTCCGGGAGCTGGGGTTCCCGTATGCATCGGTAAAGGCGGGAAGCATTGCTTCCAGGACGCGCGGATCAACCCTTGTGGTGGAGTGGTTGTCCAAATAGACTTGATCCATCGGTGACTCCTTTCAGAACGGCCGGCTCCTGTCCCAGCTCCCGGATCGAGAGGGCTTCGAGAAACCATAGAATATTGTTTTGGAGTTTTTCCAGCGGGGACCGGATGTCGCACTGGCCTCTCTGCTGGCATGATTTGTCAGTCCCGTCCGAGCAGCTGACGATTCCGACCGGTCCTTCGACTGCCACCAGGACCTTGAGGACGGAGATCTCTTCTGCTGGAAGCTTCAGGGAATACCCCCCCTTCGGTGCGTTGTGGCTCTGGATCAGGCCAGACTTGGACAACTTCTGCATCACCTTGGCCAGGATTTCGGGAGGGATGCTGTACAGAGCTGCGATATCCCGGACATTCGATATCCCGCCATCTTCGGCCTTGGCCATGAGGTT